>NZ_JBEXPB010000031.1:0-79660 GCF_040611795.1 Streptomyces sp. NPDC006529
GTTGTCGGGGCGCCCGAGTACTCCAGTACACGGGCGCCCCTCCGCCTTGCGATGCACGGCACCAGACGCCGCAGGCCCGCGCCCTCCGGGCGCCCGGCGCTACGTTTAAAACACGCCCTAGCGCAGCCCGGTGGAGCGGCGCAGGGCCGCCTGGATCAGGCGGTCCACCAGCTCCGGGTAGGCGACGCCGCTCTCCTGCCACATGCGCGGGTACATGGAGATGGGGGTGAACCCCGGCATCGTGTTGATCTCGTTGATGACGAAGGTGCCGTCCTCGGTGAGGAAGAAGTCGGCGCGCACCAGGCCCTCGCAGGACGCGGCCTCGAAGGCCTCGACCGCGAGCCGCTGGACCTCGGCGGTCTGCTCCGGGGTCAGCGGGGCGGGGACCAGACCGGAGGCGGAGTCGATGTACTTGGCCTCGAAGTCGTAGAAGTCGTGGCTGGAGACCGGCGGGATCTCGGCGGGCACGCTCGCGCGCGGCCCGTCCTCGAACTCCAGCACGCCGCACTCGATCTCGCGGCCGCGCAGCAGCGCCTCCACGATGACCTTCGGGTCGTGCCGCTGGGCTTCCTTGAGGGCTTCGTCGAGTCCGGAGGGATCGTCGACCTTGGTGATCCCGATCGAGGAGCCGGCGCGGGCGGGCTTGACGAACAGCGGCCAGCCGTGCTCGGCGGCGAAGCCGAGGACCTTGGCGCGGGCGGCGCTCTCGTCGCGCTCCCACTCGCGGGGGCGGATGGTCACGTACGGGCCGACCGGCAGCCCGAAAGAGGTGAACACCCGCTTCATGTAGTCCTTGTCCTGGCCGACGGCCGAGGCGAGGACGCCCGAGCCGACGTACGGGATGCCGGACAGTTCGAGGAGGCCCTGGAGGGTGCCGTCCTCGCCGTAGGGGCCGTGCAGGACGGGGAAGACGACGTCGACCTCGCCCAGCGCCTTGGGCACGGCGCCGGGTTCGGTGTAGACGACCTCGCGGCTGGCCGGGTCGACCGGGAGCACCACGGTGCCCTCGGCGGAGTCGGCCAGTTCCTCGACGCTGGGGAGCCTGCGGTCGGAGATGGCCATGCGCTCGGGCTCGTCGGCCGTCAGGGCCCACCGGCCGTCCGTGGTGATGCCGATGGGCAGCACCTCGTACTTGGACCGGTCGATGGAGCGCAGAACCGCGCCCGCAGTGACGACCGAGATGGCGTGTTCGGAGCTGCGGCCGCCGAACACGACGGCCACTCGCGGCTTGCGACCCTGCTGGTCAGGGCTCTGGGAGGAGTTCTGGCTGCTCATATCGGTCCGAGAGTACCCGGTCCGCGTACCGGAACGGAGTCAGCGCCGTTCCGGTTTGGCGCTGCGTCCCATGAGCTCCTTCAGCGCGACCAGCGGCGGCTTGCCGTGGTGGACGATGTCGACCACGGTGTCCGTGATGGGCATGTCCACTCCGTGGCGGCGGGCCAGATCGGCCACCGACTCGCAGGACTTGACGCCCTCCGCGGTCTGCTTGGTCACCGCGATGGTCTCCTCCAGCGTCATCCCGCGGCCGAGGTTGGTGCCGAAGGTGTGGTTGCGCGAGAGCGGCGAGGAGCAGGTGGCGACCAGGTCGCCGAGGCCCGCGAGGCCGGAGAAGGTGAGCGGGTCGGCGCCCATGGCCAGCCCAAGCCGGGTGGCTTCGGCCAGCCCGCGGGTGATCAGGGAGCCCTTGGTGTTGTCGCCGAGGCCCATGCCGTCGGCGATGCCCACGGCGAGCCCGATGACGTTCTTGACGGCGCCGCCCAGCTCGCAGCCGATGACGTCGGTGCTGGTGTACGGGCGGAAGTACGGGGTGTGGGAGGCGGCCTGGAGGCGCTGGGCCACGGCCTCGTCGACGCAGGCGACGACGGCGGCGGCGGGCTGCCGGGCGGCGATCTCCCGGGCGAGGTTGGGCCCGGTGACCACGGCGACGCGGGCGGAGGGGACCTTGGCCACCTCTTCGATGACCTCGCTCATCCGCTTGGCGCTGCCGAGTTCGATGCCCTTCATCAGGGAGACGAGCACGGAGTCGGCGGGCAGCAGCGGGGCCCACGCGGCGAGGTTGCCGCGCAGGGTCTGCGAAGGGACCGCGAGGACGACGAAGTCGGCGTCCCGGGCGGCCTCGGCGGCGTCGGTGGTGGCGCGCAGGTTGTCGGGCAGGGCGACGCCGGGGAGGTAGTCCGGGTTGGACCGGCCGGTGTTGATGGCGTCGACCGCCTCGGCGCGGCGGCCCCACAGGACCACCTCGCAGCCGGCGTCGGCGAGCACCATGCCGAAGGCGGTGCCCCACGAGCCGGTTCCGAACACGGCCGCCTTGACGGTACGCGTCACTTCTCGCCCTCCCCCGCGGCCTTGCGCCGCTGTTCCACCCTGGCCTTGCGGTGGTCGTACGGCTGCGCGGGAGCGGTCTCTCCGCGCAGTTGCTCCAGCAGCTCCGTGATGGCCGCCATGATGGCTCCGGTGACCGCCTTGAGGACCTCCGGCGTGGGTTCCCGGCCGTAGAACGTGGTGAGGTCCACGGGCGGTCCGGCCAGCACCTGGAGGGTCTTGCGCGGGAAGAGCCGGACCCTGTTCTTCTTGGCGTACGGCGGCACCGCGAGGTTCGCGCCCCACTGGGCCACCGGGATGACCGGGGCCTGCGTCAGCAGGGCCACCCGGGCGGCGCCGGTCTTGCCGGCCATCGGCCACTGGTCGGGATCGCGGGTGAGGGTGCCCTCCGGGTAAAAGGCCACGCATTCACCGCGCTCGATCGCGGCCACGGCGGCCCGGAATGCGTCCAGGGCGTTCGTGGTCTCCCGGTAGACCGGGATCTGTCCGGAGCCGCGCAGGATGGAACCGACAATCGGCACCTTGAAGAGGGCGGCCTTCGCGAGCAATCGCGGCACCCGGCCGGTGTTGTACTGGAAGTGCGCGTAGGAGAGCGGGTCCAGATACGAGTTGTGATTGACGGCGGTGATGAATCCGCCCTCGGCCGGAATGTGCTCCATTCCCTGCCAGTCCCGCTTGAACAGCACTACCAGCGGCGGTTTCGCGATGACCGCCGCCAGGCGGTACCAGAAGCCGATTCTGCGGCGGGACACTCGGACACCTTCCTCTAGGACCGGTGCGCGGCGTCGGCACCCGGCCGGGCCCGGACAAGTCTCTCCCCAGGTCCGGTCTCTGTCGAGAACACCGTACGCCCCGCTCGCGGCACCGGGCCGCCGGGCTGCCCGGGAGGGGGGTGACAATGGGCCGACGTGTGTGCGAGAACGCGTCCATGACACCTCCACGGGGAAGGGGCCGGCCACGAACGCCGTCTGGAGCCTGGTGATCCCGCTCAAGCCGCTGTCCGTGGCCAAGAGCCGCCTCGCGGCGGCGGCCGGGGCCGGCCGGCCCGGGCTCGCGCTGGCGTTCGCGCAGGACACGGTGGCGGCGGCGCTGGCCTGCGCGGCGGTCCGGGATGTGGTGGTCGTCACGGACGACCCACTGGCCGGGGCGGAACTGGCCGCGCTGGGCGCGCGGATCGTCCCGGACCGCCCGGCCGCCGGGCTCAACGCCGCGCTGGCCCACGGCGCGCGGGCGGTACGGGCCCGGCGGGCAGGGGCGGCGGTGGCCGCGATGAACGCGGACCTGCCCGCGCTGCGGCCGACGGAATTGCTACGGGTGCTCGAAAACGCGGCGGTATTTCCCCGGGCATTCCTGGCGGATGCGGCAGGAATCGGGACGACGTTGCTTTCCGCCGCGCCGGACGCGGAATTGTCACCCGCGTTCGGGGGCCCGTCGCGCTCCCGGCATTCGGCTTCGGGCGCGGTGGAAATCGGGCTGCGCGGGGTCGACAGCGTGCGGCGGGACGTGGATACGGCGGCGGACCTGCGCGAGGCGCTGCTGCTGGGCGTGGGCCCGTACACGGCGCGCTGCGGCGCCCGGCTGCCGGCCGGTGCGCCGGCGGTGCGCCCCGACGTCCGGTGACCGCTCCGCGGCGAGCCTCTAAGCTGCGCTCATGCAGGCAACGGCGTTCACCTACGACTCCCAGACCCGCGGCGGAAGTGTGCTGCTGGACGACGGCACTCCGGTGCCCTTCGAGGCCGCGGCGTTCGACGCGGGCGGCCTGCGGCTGCTGCGCGCCGGGCAGCGGGTGCGGATCGAGACCGAGGGCGAGGGCGCGCGGCTGCGCATCACCCTGATCACCCTGCAGACCTTCGTATAGGGCCGTCCGGGTCCGGACAGCACCGCGGGCCGGACCCCCTCCGTGGGGGCCGGCCCGACGTGTGTGACGTCGCCCGCCTACTTCTTGCGGGCGGTGGTCTTCTTCGCGGTGGCCTTGCGCGTCGCCGTCTTCTTCGCCGGAGCCTTCGTCGCGGCGGTGGCCTTCTTGGCCGCGGGGGCGGTCTTCTTGGCCGTGGGGGCCGCCTTCTTGGCGGTCGCCGTGGCCTTCTTGGCCGCACTGGCCTGCTTGGCGGCCGGGGTGGCCTTCTTCGCGACCGTGGACTTCGCGGCCGACTTCTTGACCACCGTGGGGGTGGTCTTCTTCGCCGTGGTCTTCTTGGCGGCCGTGGACTTCGCCGCCGCCTTCTTGGCGGTGGTGGCCTTCTTGGCCGCGGCCTTCTTGACCGTCGCGGAAGCGCCGCCGGTGAGG
This sequence comes from Streptomyces sp. NPDC006529, assembly GCF_040611795.1. Taxonomy (NCBI): domain Bacteria; kingdom Bacillati; phylum Actinomycetota; class Actinomycetes; order Kitasatosporales; family Streptomycetaceae; genus Streptomyces; species Streptomyces sp. NPDC006529. The sequence goes on from NZ_JBEXPB010000031.1 coordinate 4,610, forward strand.
CTGCCCTTGGGCGCCTTCTTGACCGACACCTCGCCGCCCTTGGGCAGCTTCTTGGTGCCGCTGACCAGGTCCTTGAAGCCCTGGCCCGCGCGGAAGCGGGGAACCGAGGTCTTCTTGACCCGGACGCGCTCACCCGTCTGCGGGTTACGGGCGTAGCGGGCCGGGCGGTCGACCTTCTCGAACGAGCCGAAGCCCGTGACCGAGACCCGGTCGCCGGCGACCACCGCGCGGACGATCGCGTCGAGCACCGCGTCGACGGCGTCCGCGGCCTGCTGGCGGCCGCCCACCTTGTCGGCAATCGCTTCTACGAGCTGCGCCTTGTTCACGTCTTCCCCTTCGGAGACTTCGCCAGAACGAATGTGTTCAAGCTTATTTCGCACGTTAGGCGGATATATACCGCAAATCAAACACGAAACGGGCTAATCACCCTAGTGCCGCAACGATGTAGGCCGTTACGGAGTTCCTTCGCATCAGTCGCCTTCAGGGAATCGACCCTCGTCGAGGTCCTTCATCAACCTGTCCAGGCGCCTTGCCGCATCGGCGAGATCGTGCTTCGCCGCTGCCGTGGCGACCAACAGCTTCCGAGACAGCGCCATCCTTACGCCCTCTGGGACTTGCAGCGAGCGCACCCTTGTGTGCGCTTCTTTCAGCCGGTCCGCGACAAGTCCGTAGAGCTCGAGTTGACTGTCGCGGTCCATGCACAGATTGTGCCATCTGGGGCGAGTTGTCGCCTCATGGGGCCTCAACAAACGCGCGTGCCCCCCGCCGGAAGGCGGGGGGCACGGGAACCGGGGCGAGTTCACCCCGGCTGAATAAGCGCTGATCAGGCCTGAATCGTGCGCGGCTTGTGGTGGGGCCGGCCGCTTTCGTAGGTGGCGATGTCCGCTTCGTTCTGAAGGGTGAGGGAGATGTCGTCCAGACCCTCCAGAAGACGCCACCGGGCATTGTCGTCGAGTTCGAACTCGGCCACGACGCCCTCGGCTCGGACCTGTCGGTCGACCAGGTCCACCGTGATCTCGGCGGTGGGGTCGGCTTCGGTCAGCGCCCACAGGCGGTCGACCGCCTCCTGCGGCAGCACCACCGTCAGCAGACCGTTCTTGAGGGAATTCCCGCGGAAGATGTCGGCGAAGCGCGAAGAGATCACGGTCTTGAAGCCGAAGTTCTGCAGGGCCCAGACGGCGTGCTCGCGGGAGGAACCGGTGCCGAAGTCGGGACCGGCGACCAGGACGGTGGCGCCCGCGCGTTCCGGCTGGTTCGTGATGAACGCCGGGTCCTTGCGCCAGGCCTCGAAGAGGCCGTCCTCGAACCCGTCACGGGTGATCTTCTTCAGCCAGTGGGCCGGGATGATCTGGTCGGTGTCCACGTTGCTGCGGCGCAGCGGCACGGCCCGGCCGGTGTGGGTGGTGAAGGCTTCCATGGTTATCGGGCTCCGGCGGTCGCGGTGGCGTCGGTCAGGTCGGCGGGGGAGGCCAGATGGCCCAGCACCGCGGTGGCCGCGGCCACCTGCGGGGAGACCAGGTGGGTGCGTCCGCCCTTGCCCTGCCGGCCTTCGAAGTTGCGGTTGGAGGTGGACGCGGAGCGCTCACCAGGGGCCAGTTGGTCGGGGTTCATGCCCAGGCACATCGAACAGCCCGCGTGCCGCCATTCGGCGCCGGCGTCCTTGAAGACCTTGTCCAGGCCCTCCGCCACGGCCTGGAGGGCGACCCGGACCGAGCCCGGGACGACCAGCATCCGTACGCCCTCGGCGACTTTGCGGCCCTCGATGATGCCGGCCACGGCGCGCAGGTCCTCGATGCGGCCATTGGTGCAGGAACCTACGAAGACGGTGTCGACCCGGATGTCGCGCAGCGGCTGCCCGGCGGTCAACCCCATGTACTCCAGGGCCTTTTCGGCGGCGTTGCGCTCCGAAGCGTCCTCGTACGAGGCCGGATCGGGGACGTTGGCCGACAGCGGCGCGCCCTGGCCCGGGTTGGTGCCCCAGGTCACGAAGGGCGCCAGCGTGGTGCCGTCGATGACGACCTCGGCGTCGAAGACCGCGTCGTCGTCCGAGCGCAGCGTCTCCCAGTACGCGACCGCCGCGTCCCAGTCCGCGCCGACCGGGGCGTGGTCGCGGCCCTTGAGGTACGCGAACGTGGTGGCGTCCGGGGCGATCATGCCCGCGCGGGCGCCGGCCTCGATCGACATGTTGCAGATCGTCATGCGGGCTTCCATCGACAGCTGCTCGATGGCGGCGCCGCGGTATTCCAGGATGTAGCCCTGGCCGCCGCCGGTGCCGATGCGGGCGATGATCGCCAGGATCAGGTCCTTGGCGGTGACGCCCTCGGCCAGGTCGCCCTCGACCGTGATCGCCATCGTCTTGGGGCGGGCGAGCGGCAGGGTCTGGGTGGCCAGGACGTGCTCGACCTGGCTGGTGCCGATGCCGAAGGCCAGCGCGCCGAAGGCGCCGTGGGTGGAGGTGTGCGAGTCGCCGCAGACCACGGTGGTGCCCGGCTGCGTCAGGCCCAGCTGCGGTCCCACCACGTGGACGACGCCCTGCTCCACGTCGCCCAGCGAGTGCAGCCGGACGCCGAACTCCGCACAGTTCTTGCGCAGCGTCTCCAGCTGGGCCCGGGAGACCGGGTCGGCGATGGGCTTGTCGATGTCCAGGGTCGGGGTGTTGTGGTCCTCGGTGGCGATGGTGAGGTCGAGGCGCCGCACCGGGCGGCCCGCCTGCCGCAGGCCCTCGAAGGCCTGGGGGCTGGTCACCTCGTGCAGCAGGTGCAGATCGATGTAGAGGAGGTCGGGCTCGCCCTCGGCGCGCCGGACGACATGGTCGTCCCAGACCTTCTCCGCGAGTGTCCTACCCATCGCTTTCCCTCCGGCTCACCGTCCCGGACCCCGTGGTTCGTGGACCCGTACATACAGACTCGCTGGTTCTTGGAAAAATTGAACTTGCGTTTCACAGTGTGAGACGCGAATATCGTTTCATGGACAACTCTAGCGGCGTCGGCGTTCTCGACAAGGCAGCTCTGGTACTGAGCGCACTGGAGTCCGGTCCGGCCACCCTCGCCGGGCTGGTCGCGGCGACAGGGCTCGCACGACCCACGGCACATCGCCTTGCCGTGGCACTGGAACACCACCGGATGGTGGCGAGGGACATGCAGGGCCGGTTCATCCTCGGACCGCGGCTGGCGGAACTCGCCGCCGCGGCCGGCGAGGACCGCCTGCTGGCCACGGCCGGACCGGTGCTCACGCACCTCCGTGACGTGACGGGTGAGAGCGCGCAGCTCTACCGGCGTCAAGGCGACATGCGCATCTGCGTGGCGGCGGCCGAACGGCTGTCGGGCCTGCGGGACACCGTCCCGGTCGGCTCCACGCTCCCGATGAAGGCCGGTTCGGCCGCGCAGATCCTGATGGCCTGGGAGGAGCCCGAGCGGCTCCACCGCGGTTTGCAGGGCGCGCGGTTCACGGCCACGGCCCTGTCCGGCGTACGGCGCCGGGGCTGGGCCCAGTCGATCGGCGAGCGGGAGCCCGGCGTGGCCTCCGTCTCGGCGCCGGTGCGCGGCCCCTCGAACCGGGTGGTGGCCTCCGTATCGGTCTCCGGCCCGATCGAACGGCTGACCCGGCACCCGGGGCGCATGCACGCGCAGGCCGTCATCGACGCGGCCGCGCGGCTGAGCGAGGCGCTGCGCCGCTCCGGCTGACCGGTCCCGCCACACCTCCTTGCCCCTCCACTCCCCCGGGCCCGGGGGCGCGTACGACGCCGCACACGTCCGAACGCGCGCCTCCGGGCCCCACGCACGCCCGGCCGGAGAGCTCCGGGAACGAACGACGCCGGGAAACAGCGAAGAGGCCCTCCGCGATGATCGCGGAGGGCCTCTTCTTCCTGTACCCCCGACCGGATTCGAACCGGCGCTACCGCCTTGAGAGGGCGGCGTGCTAGGCCGCTACACAACGGGGGCAAAGCACTGCGTTACTTCTGCACTGCGCTGGGCTACCAGGACTCGAACCTAGAATAAGGGAACCAGAAACCCTCGTGTTGCCAATTACACTATAGCCCATAGTGGTCTAGACCAGCTAGACAGTACCCCCGACCGGATTCGAACCGGCGCTACCGCCTTGAGAGGGCGGCGTGCTAGGCCGCTACACAACGGGGGCCCTAGCGATCCTGCATCAAGAGTCCGGGTGCGACCCTGGAGATCTCGCGGGAAGGATCTGTACCCCCGACCGGATTCGAACCGGCGCTACCGCCTTGAGAGGGCGGCGTGCTAGGCCGCTACACAACGGGGGCAAAGCACTGCGTTACTTCTGCACTGCGCTGGGCTACCAGGACTCGAACCTAGAATAAGGGAACCAGAAACCCTCGTGTTGCCAATTACACTATAGCCCACCAAAACACAACCCCCTGAGGGGGTTTGTTTGGGTTGCGCTTCCGTTCCGGCCTTGCGGCCCGCACCGGCGGCGCAGAAAGAACATTACCGGATGCCTGACCGTGCTCCAAAACGGGTATCCCCGGCCAGCAGGGCCGGAAGCTGTGCGAGACCGGTGATCCGGTGCACCCCCTCCGGCCCCGGGCCACGCCCCCGACCTGGGCCTTCGTCCCGGTCGAGCCAGACCGCCGTCAGCCCCGCGTCGCGTGCCCCGCGCGCGTCGATCTCCGGCTGGTCGCCGACGTAGACAACCTCGCCGGGCTCCAGCCCCAGCGCCGCGCATGCTGCCAGGAAGGCCGCCGCCTCGGGCTTGCTGACCCCCAGTTCGGCGGCGCACAGGAGCACCTCGAAGCGCTCGCGCAGACCCAGGTCGCGCAGCTTGGGGTCCTGGTTGGCGAAGGAGGAGTTGGAGAGCACCCCGTGCCGGTGCGTGCCGGCCAGCGCGTCCAGTACGGGCACCACGTCGGGGAAGACCACCCAGGCGGCCTTGTAGTGCTCGACGTACCGGCCGAACCACGCGTCGGCCTCCGCGCCGTCCAGGGCGGACCGCCCGAGGAAGTCCCGCACCCGGTCGCGGCGCTGTTCCCGGAAGTCGCACTCCCCGGCGGCGAAGCGCGCCCAGTGCCGCTCGGTGCACTCCCGCCACAGCGCCAGCGCCTCGTGCGGGGCCCCGTACCGCCCGGCGATCCCCTCGCGCTCCAGGTGGACCCGGAGCCCGGCCGTGTCGGCCCCCGTGTAGTCGAAGAGCGTGTCGTCGATGTCCCACAGCACCGCGCGTATCCGCATGCTCCGACCCTACGCCGCAACGCCCCGGGGGCGGCGGCCTTTACGGCTGCCGCCCCCGGGGAGGTGAGAGGTGGGACCTACGCGGCGAGCTTCGCCAGGGCCGCGTCGATGCGGGCCAGCGACTTCTCCTTGCCCAGGATCTGCAGCGACTCGAAGAGCGGCAGACCGACCGTGCGGCCGGTGACCGCGACGCGGACCGGGGCCTGCGCCTTGCCGAGCTTGAGGCCGTGGGCCTCGCCGGCGGTCAGGACGGCCTGCTTGAGGGACTCGGGGTCGCTCCAGTCGGCCGCGTCCAGGTTCGCGCGGGCGGTGGTCAGCAGGGCCGCGGGCTCGCCCTTCATCGCCTTGTCCCAGGACGCCTGGTCCTCGACCGGCTCCTTGCGGAACAGGAAGTCGACGTTGGCGGTGATGTCCGACAGGACGGTGACCCGGGTCTGGGCGTACGGCGCGATGGCCGCCCAGGCCTCGGCGTCGAAGTCCTCGGGCTCCCAGTTGGCGTGCGGGGCGCGCAGCCAGGGGGCGCAGGCGTCGGCGAAGGCCTTCGGGTCGAGCAGGCGGATGTGGTCGGCGTTGATCGCCTCGGCCTTCTTGAGGTCGAAGCGCGCCGGGTTCGCGTTCACGTCCGGGATGTCGAACTTCGCCACCATCTCCTCGATCGAGAAGATGTCCTGGTCCTTGGAGAAGGACCAGCCGAGGAGCGAGAGGTAGTTCAGCAGGCCCTCGGGGAGGAAGCCGCGCTCGCGGTAGAGGTTGAGCGAGCTCTCCGGGTCGCGCTTGGAGAGCTTCTTGTTGCCCTCGCCCATGACGTACGGCAGGTGGCCGAAGGCCGGGACCGCCTTGGCGATGCCCAGCTCGATCAGTGCGCCGTAGAGCGCGATCTGACGCGGGGTGGAGGAGAGCAGGTCCTCGCCGCGGAGCACGTGCGTGATCTCCATCAGCGCGTCGTCGACCGGGTTGACCAGGGTGTACAGCGGAGCGCCGTTGGCCCGCAGGATGCCGAAGTCCGGCACGTTCTCCGGGGTGAAGGTCAGCTCGCCGCGGACCAGGTCGGTGAAGGTGATCGGCTCGTCGGGCATCCGGAAGCGGACGATCGAGGAGCGGCCCTCGGCCTGGTACGCCGCCACCCGCTCCGCGCTCAGCTCGCGGCAGGTGCCGTCGTAGCCGGAGGGCCTGCCGGCGGCGCGGGCTGCGTCGCGGCGCGCGTCCAGCTCCTGCGTGGTGCAGTAGCAGTCGTAGGCGTAGCCGCCGTCCTTGAGCTTCTTCGCGACGTCCGCGTAGATGTCCATGCGCTCGGACTGGCGGTACGGGGCGTGCGGGCCGCCCACCTCCGGGCCCTCGTCCCAGGTGAAGCCGAGCCAGCGCAGCGAGTCGAGCAGCTGCTGGTAGGACTCCTCGGAGTCGCGGGCCGCGTCGGTGTCCTCGATGCGGAAGACGAAGGCGCCGCCGTGGTGGCGGGCGAACGCCCAGTTGAAGAGGGCCGTCCGGACCAGGCCCACGTGCGGGTTGCCGGTCGGGGAGGGACAGAAACGTACGCGGACGGGTCCGTTAGTCACGCTTGATCACCTTGTTGGTGAGAGTGCCGATGCCTTCGATGGTGACGGCGACCTCGTCGCCGACGTTGAGGGGTCCGACTCCGGCCGGGGTCCCCGTGAGGATGACGTCGCCCGGGAGCAGCGTCATGGCCTCGGTGATGTGCACGATCAGGTCTTCGACGGAGCGGACCATCTCGCTGGTGCGGCCGAGCTGGCGCTGTTCGCCGTTCACGGTGCACTGGACGGCCAGGTCGCCCGGGTCCAGGTCGGTCTCGATCCAGGGGCCGAGGGGGCAGGCGCCGTCGAAGCCCTTGGCCCGGGCCCACTGCTTCTCGCGCTGCTGGACGTCGCGCGCGGTGAGGTCGTTGGCGCAGGTGTAGCCGAGGATGACGTCCTTGACGCGCTCGCGCGGGACGTCGCGGCACATGCGGCCGATCACCACGGCCAGCTCGGCCTCGTGGTGGACGTCCTGGGAGAAAGAGGGGTACGCGATCGGGTCGCCCGGGCCCACCACCGAGGTGGAGGGCTTGAAGAAGGTGATCGGGGCGTCGGGCACCTCGTTGCCCAGCTCCGCGGCGTGCGCCGCGTAGTTGCGGCCGATCGCCACGATCTTGCTGGGCAGCACGGGCGGGAGGAGCCGGACCCGGTCCCGGGAGGACGGGTCCAGCGGCACCTTCGTCCCCGACAGCTCGAAGTCCCCGTACGGGATGCCCTTGATGATGTCGAGGACGAGACCGCCCTCGGCGCCGGGGGCGGCATCGCCCTCGACCGCGCCGAAGGCGACATTTCCGTCGATCGAGAACCTGGCGATGCGCACGTGTTGCGTCTGCCCCTCTGTCCGTCCGCTGGCTGGCCCGTGTGGGCCGTGGTCTGCGGACCCCAGGCTAACGCGGCGGACCGGGGCACTTCGCTCGGTCGGCGCGGGGCGCGGCCAGCGCGCCGTGCCGCGAACGGGTGCGCGGGGCGCGGTCCGCGGCGGCCGGCTCTACTGCGCGACGGGAGCCACCGGGGCGTCCATCAGGATGGTGCGGCGCGGGTTCGCGGTCTGGGTGGGCAGGTCGACCGAGTGTTCCGGCGTCAGAACCGCCTGCAGCTCCTCGGCGTCCTTCAGGTGCGCGAGGGTGGTGCGGCGCGGGTTGGCTATGTTGCGGAACATCATGGTCGTCTTCTGCGTACTCATCGGAGTATCGGAACCCTCGGTCGGTGTGGGCCGGACGCACCTCGTGGGCGCCGGTTGTCGGGCGTGCCATCCCTGTAAAGGGCCAGGCTAAACATCTGAATCCCCCGGAGAACGGAGAAGTAATGGCCACGGCTGTGTGAGTTTGCTCACCCGTGCCCGGGCATTACGGGCATTACGGGCAGTCAATTCATAGGCCCGAAACGGACATTGCGCCACTGAATGCGCCATTCCGCTCCCGATCATCGCGACTGGGACACCGGGTGGGTCATAGCGATTACACAGTCAAAGTCCGGTTTCTCCCGAAAGCGGCCCCACATCCGGTAGCACCTCTGTCACAAGCCGTCACCAATGCTCCGCAGGAACCCTCGCACCTTGTTGGAGATCCGGCACTGTGCTGGAATTCGCGGGACCGCCGCGGGAATCAGCCGGCGCGCAAGCGGCGCGACCCAGCGCCGAGCGCGGCGGCACGGAGAGGGAGACGCGCCGGTCACCGACGACCACCATGGGGCCGTCAGTGCCCCACGACTCGACACCGTCCCACCGGTCGCCCGGAGGGACGCCTGGTCCAGAGGTTGCGAGCTAGTGCAGGGACGTTTCAAGAGGGATGGCAGCGCTGCGGCGGAGCAGGAGCCGCGCAGCGGGACCGACCGTGGCTCCTCGCCCCAGCACGCCCAGAACCACGGGCCGGCTGCCGGCGGCACGGGCGGCCCCGGCACGCCCCCCGCCGGTAAGGCGAAGGGCCGGGGCAAGAGCCCGAAGGCGGCGAAGGCGAAGGCCAAGGCCAAGGCGAGCGGCACCACCGCCCTGGAGGAGTCCGCCGAGCGGGATCAGGCGATACCGAAGGCCCCCAGTGGGCCCGGTTCCCGGCTCGCCCTGCAGAACTGGCGCATCAGCACGCGACTGGTGTCACTGCTGACCCTGCCGGTCGTCGCCGCCACCACGCTCGGTGGCTTCCGCATCAACGACTCGATGAACGACATCGCGCAGCTGGACCACATGCAGCTGCTGACGACGATGACCCGCCAGGCCACCAACCTGGCCGCCGCGCTCCAGGAGGAGCGCGACAAGTCGGCGGGTCCGCTCTCGGTCGCCAAGGCCGCCCAGGCCGCGAACCAGGGCGGCGCCCCCGCCCCGGCGAACAGCCTGGTCGAGGGCGTGCGCGACCAGACGGACGCCGCGGCGACCGCCTTCGCGAGCGCGACCGACAAGATCGACAGCGCCGAGGACAAGGACGACACCCTCAAGTCGATCCGCAACAACGTCCTGCAGATCGGCCGCCAGCTCGCCGGCATCGAGGACATCCGCAAGAAGGCGTACCAGAACAGCGCCCAGCAGACCGTCTCCGAGTACAACGGTCTGATCGTCTCGCTGCTCTCGCTCTCCCAGGACATGGCCCAGGCCACCTCCAGCCCGGAGATGATCAAGCGCACGCGCGCCCTGGCGGCCTTCTCCTCCGCCAAGGAGTACGCCTCGATCCAGCGCGCGGTCATCGCCGCGGCGCTCCCCGAGACCGGTGACAAGCCCGGCAAGCTGAGCGAGAACGACCGCCTGTACGCCCTCGCCGCCCAGCGCGGCGAGAGCCAGGCGAAGAAGACGTTCGAACTCGTCTACCAGGGCAAGCCCGAGGAGCTCCTCCAGTCGCTCGGCGACGGCAACAGCGAGATCGGCACCGCCGACCACTACGCCCGCCGCGTGCTGACCACCGAGGGCCAGTTCTCCAAGGAGAAGAACCGCTCCTGGATGGACTGGTACGACAACGACGACACCAAGCTCGCCGCCATGAAGGTCATCGAGCTGACCCTGCTCGACGACATGGAGCAAAAAGCCCGCGAGCTCAAGACCGAGTCGCAGCAGGACGCCATCATCAACGGTGCGCTGATCCTCCTCGTCCTCGGCGTCTCGCTCGTCGGCGCCTTCGTCATGGCCCGCTCGATGATCCGCTCGCTGCGCCGCCTGCAGGACACCGCGACCCGGGTCGCCCAGGAACGTCTGCCCGAGCTGGTCAAGCAGCTCTCCGAGACCGACCCGCAGGACGTCGACACCTCCGTGGAATCGGTCGGCGTGCACTCGCGCGACGAGATCGGCCAGGTGGCCGCGGCCTTCGACGACGTGCACCGCGAGGCCGTCCGCCTCGCCGCCGAGCAGGCCCTCCTGCGGGGCAACGTCAACGCGATGTTCACCAACCTCTCGCGCCGCTCGCAGGGCCTCATCCAGCGCCAGCTCTCGCTCATCTCCGAGCTGGAGTCGCGCGAGGCCGACCCGGACCAGCTGTCCTCGCTCTTCAAGCTCGACCACCTCGCGACCCGCATGCGCCGTAACGGCGAGAACCTCCTCGTCCTCGCGGGCGAGGAGCCGGGCCGCCGGTGGACCCGCCCCGTCCCGCTCGTCGACGTGCTCCGCGCCGCGGCGTCCGAGGTGGAGCAGTACGAGCGCATCGAGCTCTCGTCGGTGCCCGGCACCGACGTCGCCGGCCGCGTCGTCAACGACCTCGTGCACCTGCTCGCCGAGCTGCTGGAGAACGCCACCTCGTTCTCCTCCCCGCAGACCAAGGTCAAGGTGACCGGTCACGCGCTGCCCGACGGCCGCGTGCTGGTCGAGATCCACGACACCGGCATCGGCCTGTCCCCCGAGGACCTGGCCGCGATCAACGAGCGGCTCGCGTCGCCGCCGACCGTGGACGTCTCGGTCTCGCGCCGCATGGGTCTGTTCGTGGTCGGCCGCCTGTCCCTGCGACACGGCATCCGCATCCAGCTGCGCCCCTCCGACTCCGGTGGTACGACGGCACTCGTCATGCTTCCGGTCGATGTGGCCCAGGGCGGCAAGAAGCCCGCTCCGATGGCGGGCCAGGGCGGCCAGGGCCTCCCGGGCGCGGCCGGCCAGCAGGGCGCGGGCGCGGGTCAGGGCGGACGTTCCCCGGTGGGCGCGGCCCCGCAGCGCGGCCAGGTCGCCGGCGGCGGTCAGCGCGCCGCGCTGCCCGGTCGCGAGAACTCCGGCCAGCAGCGTCCCCAGGGACAGCAGGGCCAGAAGGGCGGCCGGGGCCAGCAGCAGCCCGGCCGCGGCCAGGCCCCGCAGGGCCCGAACGCCTTCGGTGCCGGTGCCCCGGTGGCCGGACGCGGTGCGGCCGCAGGCCCCCAGGGCCGTCCGGGCGGCGCCCCGGCCGGTGCCACGCAGTCCGGTACCGCCGCCTTCCCGCAGAACGACCCCTTCGGCCCGGGCACCCCGCCCGGCGGCCCGCAGGGCAACGGCGGCTTCGAGCGCCCGCAGCCGCAGCCGCAGGCGCCGGGCCAGGCCGGGCCCGGCCAGAACGGCCCCGTGACCCCGCGGGTGCGGCCGCAGCTGCCGCCGCGCGGTGGCGCGCCGCGCCCGGAGCTTCCGGGCGCCGGCACCGCCGCGTCCGCGGGGCTCCCGCCGGCCACCAGCTGGGGCGCGGACCCGGGCCGCCGCGGCGGTCAGGACGTACCGCGCGGGCACGACGAGGTCCAGGGCCCCGGCTCGACGGCCGAGTTCGCCCGCCCGGACTTCAACGGCCCGATGCCGGGCTCCGACGGCGCCTCCACCACGGGCCAGTTCGCCCGCCCCGGCACCGGCGGCTACCCGGACCCCGCGTCCACCGGCCAGTTCGCCGTGCCGGACCTGCGCGGCGCCCAGGATCCCTCCGCCACCGGGCAGTTCGCCCGCCCCGGCTTCCCCGGCGCCCAGGACCCCTCCACCACGGGCCAGTTCGCCCGTCCGGAGTTCCCCGGCGGCCAGGACCCCGCGTCCACCGGCCAGTTCGCCCGCCCCGAGGTCCCGCAGTCCGGGACCGGCCAGTTCGAGCGGGCCGACATCCGCGGGTCGCAGGACCCCTCCGCCACCGGCCAGTTCGCGCGGCCCGACTTCGCGGCGCCGCGGACCGGCGGTCCCGGTGTCGGCGGGTACGGCGACCAGGCCGGCCGGCAGGCCCCGCAGCAGTACCCGGTCCAGCAGCCGCAGCAGCCGCTCGGGGAGCCCGCAGCGGGCGCCCGCGCCGAGGCCGCGCTGCCCCGCTCCCGTCGGCCGGAGGCGCTGCCCCCGGCCCAGCAGCTGGGTGACGGCCGGACCCCGCTCTTCGACAACCTGGAGTCGAACTGGTTCCGCCAGGAGGGCGAGCAGCCCCCCGGGCAGGCACCGGCCGTACCCCAGCAGCCGCAGCAGGGTCTGCCGACGACCGGCCCCACGCCGGTCCCGGCCGCCCCGCAGCAGCCGCTGCCGCAGCGCGGCCAGGAGCGTGCGGCCGAGCAGCCCGCGCAGACCCCCGCGCCCGGCTCGCCCACGGTGAGCTGGCGCTCGTCCCCCAACGACGAGCTGATGCGGCAGGCCGAGCGCGTGCGCCAGCCCGCCGCGGGCGGGATCACCACCTCGGGCCTGCCCCGCCGGGTGCCCCGCGCCAACCTGGTCGCGGGGACCGCCCAGCAGCAGGCCGAGACCCAGGCGGGACCGCAGGTCTCGCGCGCCCCGGACGACGTCCGCGGTCGGCTCACCAACCTCCGGCGCGGTATCCAGCAGGGCCGTCAGGCCGGCACCACCGGTCCGGCGACCGGCAGTTACCACATCGACCCCACTTACCAGCAGGAGCGATAGTTGAGTTCGATGAGCCAGGCGGCACAGAACCTGAACTGGTTGATCACGAACTTCGTGGACAACACCCCAGGGGTGTCCCACACCGTGGTGGTCTCCGCCGACGGCCTCCTTCTGGCCATGTCCGAGGGCTTCCCCCGCGACCGGGCCGACCAGCTCGCCGCGGTGGCCTCCGGGCTGACCTCGCTGACCGCCGGCGCCTCCCGCATCTTCGAGGGCGGCGCCGTCAACCAGACCGTGGTGGAGATGGACCGGGGGTTCCTCTTCCTCATGTCCGTGTCCGACGGATCCTCGCTGGCCGTGCTCGCACACCCCGAGTGCGACATCGGCCTCGTGGGCTACGAGATGGCCCTCCTCGTGGACCGCGCGGGCAGCGTCCTCACCCCGGACCTGCGCGCGGAGCTGCAGGGCAGCCTCCTGATCTGACGTCCACGTCTCCCGGCCGGCGGGTACTGCCGGCCGGGAAACCGGGGCCCCGCCCCGGAAACCAGTACCGCCGCTCGGCCGTCATCCCGTCCCCCCACCGGCCCCGTCGGACGGCACGTTGACCACTGCTGTCCAGCCCGGAGGATTCATGACCCCGCCCCCCGCCTATTCCGATGCGTACGGCGACCCGTCGTACTCGGAAGGCGACCAGCCGCTGGTCCGCCCCTACGCGATGACCGGTGGCCGGACCCGGCCCCGCTACCAGCTCGCCATAGAGGCACTGGTCAGCACCACCGCCGATCCGATGCACCTGTCGGGCCTGCTTCCCGAGCACCAGCGCATCTGCACACTGTGCCGCGAGGTCAAGTCGGTCGCGGAAGTGTCCGCGCTGCTGTCGATGCCGCTCGGTGTCGCCCGGATCCTCGTCGCCGACCTGGCGGAGGCCGGAATGGTGGCCATCCACCAGCCGGGCAATGGAGAGGCCGGCGGCACGCCGGATGTAACGCTGCTCGAAAGGGTGCTCAGTGGACTTCGCAAGCTCTAGCGGCGGTGGCGGGGCGACCCGCTCCACCACCTCCGCGAAGATCGTGGTGGCGGGTGGCTTCGGCGTGGGCAAGACCACGTTCGTGGGCGCCGTCTCCGAGATCAACCCGCTGCGCACCGAGGCCGTGATGACCAGCGCGAGCGCCGGCATCGACGACCTGACCCACACCGGGGACAAGACGACCACGACGGTCGCCATGGACTTCGGCCGCATCACCCTGGACCAGGACCTGATCCTGTACCTCTTCGGTACGCCGGGCCAGGACCGCTTCTGGTTCATGTGGGACGACCTCGTGCGCGGCGCCATCGGCGCGATCGTGCTGGTGGACACCCGCCGTCTCGCCGACTGCTTCCCCGCGGTCGACTACTTCGAGAACAGCGGCCTCCCCTTCGTCGTCGCGCTGAACGGCTTCGAGGGGCACCAGCCGTACACCCCCGAAGAGGTCCGCGAAGCGCTGCAGATCGGGCCCGACGCGCCGATCATCACGACCGACGCCCGCCACCGCGCGGACGCCAAGAGCGCGCTGATCACGCTGGTCGAGCACGCACTGATGGCGCGCCTGAAATAACACCCGTGCCGTCTTCGAGGTTTCAGGGCGGGCTGTGTCCTACGACACGGCCCGCCCTCTCTTTTCATAACGTTTCGACAGAGAATTGGCCTCCGCTGGACACAGCGTGCGTTCGGGCGGTACCACTGCGCTCACAACTCACCCCGGTTATCCCGTCGGTTGCTCTTTATGTCCGGTTTATGCGGGGCATAAGGCCCTGGGTATGGCCGGATTCAACTGTTTGGAACACGGCCGTTAACCGTGCTGGAATCAATGAACTAGCTAGTAGCACCGCCGAGAGGTTGTTGGTCGAGTGAGGCGAAGCAATTCGAGCCCCGCGGAGGAACCCGCGCGTGGCAACTTCACCCCGCCGCCGCGCGCGGGGGCGTCCTTCGACGTTCCCGTCGACGCGCCCGTCGGCGGTGGCAGCACCAGCAGGTTCGCGCCCCGCAACTGGCGCGTGCCCACCAAGCTGAACGCCATCCTGCTCGTCCCCGTCCTCGTCGGACTGGTCATGGGCGGCTTCCAGGTGAAGGGCTCCATCGACACCTGGAACGAGGCGAAGGACGCCGAGAAGACGGCCCGCATCGTCCAGGCGGCGGCCGAATACGGCCAGGCGCTGCTGAACGAGCGCGACCTCACCGCCGGCCCCCTCCTCAAGGGCGAACGCTCCAGCGAGGTCGTCACCAAGGCCTACGCGGCGACCGACGCGGCCAAGGCGAAGTTCGCCGACGCCGTCAAGGACATGCCGCCCAAGAAGGGCCTGCAACGGCGCCTGCAGCTCTTCCAGGAGGAGGAGCCCAAGCTCGAGGTGATCCGCAAGACCGCCTACGCCGCTCCGGAGACCGCGAAGAAGGACCTCCCCAAGTCGGCCGGGCCCATCCCGACCGAAGAGGGCTACGTCCTGGTCCAGCACAACCTCATGTCGTTCTCCAACGAACTGGGTCTGGGCACCGGGAACATCACCAGCTACGGCCGCATGGTCTACGCGATCGAGCTGTCCAAGGCCGCGAACTCGCTCCAACGCTCCGTGGGCACCCACCTGCTGGTCCGCCCGAACGAGAGCGAGGACGTCCGCAAGGCCCAGCTGGTGGCCTTCTCCTCCTACGCCTACCTCGAAGAGATCGCGATCGGCGAGTACGTCTCCGCCGGCACCGAGGAGGACACGGACAAGCTCAAGGAGGTCATGGGCAAGCGGTCCGCCCTCGGCGCCGCCAAGCTCGCGGAGGCCCAGACGCAGGCCCAGCAGGCCGGGACCCCCTTCAAGGCCCCGCCCGTGGTCAACGGCTCCGCCCTCACCGGCATGACCGAGGCGATAGCCAGCGGTGCGAAGAACACCAAGCTCGCCGCGGAGGGCACCACCCCGCAGGCCTGGCAGGCCGCCGCCACCGCGAAGTTCGACGGATACGCCGAGATCGAGAAGGACCTCCTCGACAAGGCCGTCCAGGACACCATCGTCATCTCCGACGACGCCCGCAACGCCGCGATCACCAACGGCGCCATCGTGGTCGTGGCCCTCCTCGCCGCCTTCATCCTGGCCGGCATGATGGCCCGCCAGATGGGCCGCTCGATGCGCCGCCTGCGCAGCGCGGCCTTCGACATCGCCGAGCAGCGCCTGCCGATGCTCGTCGACCAGCTCTCGCGGACCGACCCGGGCAAGGTCGACACCCGCGTGGTGCCGATCCCGATCGACTCCCAGGACGAGATCGGCGAGGTCGCCCGCGCCTTCGACCAGGTCCACCGGGAAGCCGTCCGGCTCGCCGCCGAGCAGGCGCTCCTGCGGGGCAACGTCAACGCGATCTTCACGAACCTCTCCATGCGCAACCAGTCGCTGATCGAGGGCCAGCTGACCCTCATCACCGACCTGGAGAACAACGAGGCCGACCCGGACCAGCTGGAGAACCTCTTCCGGCTGGACCACCTGGCCACCCGTATGCGCCGCAACGGCGAGAACCTCCTCATCCTCGCGGGTGAGGAACCGGGCCGCCGCTGGGACCAGCCGGTCCCGCTGGTCGACGTCCTGCGCGCCGCCTCCTCCGAGGTGGAGCAGTACGAGCGCATCGAGCTGTCGGGGGTCTCCGAGGCGGAGATCCACGGCCAGGCCGTGACCGACCTCGTGCACCTGCTCGCCGAGCTGCTGGAGAACGCCACCACCTTCTCCTCCCCGCAGACCAAGGTCCGCGTCAACGCGACCCGGCTGCCCGACGGCCGCGTCATGATCGAGATCCACGACAAGGGCATCGGCCTCACCGCCGAGGACTTCGCGGACATCAACCACAAGCTGGCCAACCCGCCGACCGTGGACGCCGCGATCTCGCAGCGCATGGGCCTCTTCGTGGTCGGGCGGCTGTCGGACCGGCACGGCATCCGGGTCCAGCTGCGCCCCTCGGGCGAGCAGGCCGGTACCACCTCGCTGGTCATGCTCCCGGAAGCGATCACCCACGGTGGTGGCGGCGAGGGCATACCCGACGACGACTTCACGGTCTCCCGGATCGTTCCGGAGCAGCACCAGCTCCAGCAGAGCGCTCCGCTGCGCACGGCCGCCGAACTCGGTTTCGACGACTCGCAGTACGACCGCCGCCCCGCCTCCCCGGACGAGGGACAGGACGGCGCCCCGCGCGAGCTGGACCCGGTGGGCCGCTCGCTGAGCCGCGAGGAACGCCGGGCCGCGCTGGAGGCGCAGGTCGGCTACCCGCAGCAGCCCCAGGAGCAGGCGCGGGCGCAGGAGTATGCGGAACCCCAGCCGGAACACGGCTACCAGCCGTACCAGGGGTACGAGCAGCAGCCCGAACAGAGCTACGACGCGGCTGCGTACGAGACCCCGGACGGCTACCCCCAGCAGAGCGGATACGAGGCGTACCCGCAGGATGGTTACGCCTATCCGGAAGCCGGGTACCAGGACCAGCAGCAGGGCGAGCAGTCCTACGCCACTGGCTACGATGCCCAGCCCCAGCAGGCGGAGTGGCCGGAACAGAACATGTATCCGGCTGCCTACCAGCAGGATTACGGGACCGAATCGGAATCACCCTCCGGTGCCGGACAGGCCCCGGAGCGCGTAGGCTTCGACCGTCCGGACACCGCTGCCGACAACGGTCACCAACTGACCGGAGCGGGCCTGCCGCGTCGTGGCAGCCAGCAGCAGTGGCAGCCGGCACAGCAGGAAACGGAGTCCGCCGGATCCCTCTTCGAGCAGCGGCCGCAGCGACAGCAGCAGCCCGCCGCGACGGAGTCGGCGCCGGAGGAGGCGGAAGGTCCCGCGTCCTGGCGTTCGAGCAACGACGAACGGTGGCAGCAGGCCGGAAAGCTCAAGGAGCCGAAGGCGGGCGGGGTCACTCCGTCCGGTCTCCCTCGGCGGGTGCCCAAGGCCAACCTGGTCGAGGGCGCGGCGGAATCGACCCCGCAGGGCGGCCCACAGGTCTCCCGCGCCCCTGAGGACGTCCGTGGCAGGCTGAGCAATCTGCGCCGCGGTGTTGAGCAGGGACGCAGTGCGGGTTCGGAGCAGTCAAGTAACAGCTATGACCAGGAGCGTTAGTGTGAGCCCGATGAGCCAGGCGGCACAGAACCTGAACTGGTTGATCACGAACTTCGTGGACAACACCCCCGGGGTGTCCCACACGGTGGTGGTCTCCGCCGACGGCCTCCTTCTGGCCATGTCGGAAGGCTTCCCGCGCGACCGCGCCGACCAGCTGTCGGCCGTGGCCTCCGGGTTGACCTCACTGACCGCCGGGGCCTCCCGCATCTTCGAGGGCGGCGCCGTCAACCAGACGGTCGTGGAGATGGACCGCGGGTTCCTCTTCCTGATGTCGGTGTCCGACGGATCGTCCCTCGCGGTGCTCGCGCACCCCGAGTGCGACATCGGCCTGGTGGGTTACGAGATGGCCCTCCTCGTGGACCGAGCGGGCAGTGTCCTCACCCCGGACCTGCGCGCGGAGCTGCAGGGCAGTCTTCTCAACTAGCAAACAGGCAGTGCGTTTCGCGCCATCGCACCATAGGGTGCGGTGGCGCGGTTCCACAGGGAGTACTGCGTTCTTGGAGTCGGAGGAGGAAACGTGACAACACCCCACGGAGGACATCCTTATGGCGGCGCGCAGCAGCCGCAGGGTGGGCACGACCAGAACCGCTTCAACTTCCCTTCCTCCCCCAGCCGGCCCGCGCCGGAGCACCAGCCCTACCCGCAGCAGCCCTACGGCATGCCCTCGCAGGCTCCGCAGCGGCAGCAGCCGTACACGCCACCGCAGCAGCACCAGCAGCCGCAGCGGCCTTCACAGCCGCCGGCCCCCAAGGCGCACAACCCGCTGGTGCGTCCGTACGCCATGACCGGCGGCCGGACCCGGCCCCGCTACCAGCTCGCCATCGAGGCACTGGTCAGCACCACGGCCGATCCCACGCGCTTGCAAGGGCAGTTGCCCGAGCACCAGCGCATCTGCCGGCTCTGCATCGAGATCAAGTCGGTCGCCGAGATCTCGGCTCTCCTCTCCATCCCCCTCGGCGTCGCCCGAATCCTCGTCGCCGACCTGGCGGAGGCGGGCCTTGTCGCCATCCATCAGCCCGGCGGGGACGAATCCGCCGGCGGTCAGCCAGACGTGACACTGCTCGAAAGGGTGCTCAGTGGACTTCGCAAGCTCTAGCGGCGGTGGCGGAGCGACACGCTCCACCACTTCCGCGAAGATCGTGGTGGCGGGTGGCTTCGGCGTGGGCAAGACCACGTTCGTGGGTGCCGTCTCCGAGATCAACCCGCTGCGCACCGAAGCCGTGATGACATCCGCTTCCGCGGGGATCGACGATCTCACCCACACCGGGGACAAGACGACCACGACGGTCGCCATGGACTTCGGCCGCATCACCCTGGACCAGGACCTGATCCTGTACCTCTTCGGTACGCCGGGCCAGGACCGCTTCTGGTTCATGTGGGACGACCTCGTACGCGGCGCCATCGGCGCCGTCGTGCTCGTCGACACCCGCCGTCTCGCCGACTGCTTCCCCGCGGTCGACTACTTCGAGAACAGCGGCCTCCCCTTCGTCATCGCCCTGAACGGCTTCGACGGACACCAGCC
Source organism: Streptomyces sp. NPDC006529 (assembly GCF_040611795.1). NCBI lineage: Bacteria > Bacillati > Actinomycetota > Actinomycetes > Kitasatosporales > Streptomycetaceae > Streptomyces > Streptomyces sp. NPDC006529. The sequence goes on from NZ_JBEXPB010000031.1 coordinate 23,684, forward strand.
GTACACCCCCGAAGAGGTCCGCGAGGCGCTGCAGATCGGGCCCGACGCGCCGATCATCACGACCGACGCCCGCCACCGCGCCGACGCCAAGAGTGCCCTGATCACTCTGGTCGAGCACGCGCTGATGGCCCGCCTGCGCTGAGCGGCCGGACCGCACGCGAAAGCCCCCCTCACTCGAAGGAGTGCGGGGGGCTTTTCACGTGGTCACGGCGCGCGGTGCGCGGGCCGGCCGGGCGGCGGGGCTACGAAGCGGCCTAGCCCTGCCAGCTGTGCGGGGCGCGGAAGCCGGGGGTGCGCTCCAGGCGGCGCCAGCCGGCGGTGGAGCCGGTGCGGTGGGCCGGGCCTGCCTCGGGGGCGGCGGCGGCGCGGGCCAGCAGGATCGCGGTGATCGCGGCCAGCTCCTCGGGCTCGGCGTGGCCCTTTTCGACGCGCAGCACGGTGTCGGCGGTAACGCTCATGCAGGTCTCCTTCACTTCTTACTGCGGCGGGTTGCCGTGCTTGCGGGACGGCAGGTCGGCGTGCTTGTTGCGGAGCATGGCGAGGGCGCTGACGAGGACCTCGCGGGTCTCCGCGGGGTCGATGACGTCGTCGACGAGACCGCGTTCGGCCGCGTAGTACGGGTGCATCAGCTCGGACTTGTACTCCTTGACCATCCGGGCGCGCATCGCCTCGGGGTCTTCGGCGTCCGCGATCTGCTTGCGGAAGATCACGTTGGCGGCGCCCTCGGCGCCCATGACCGCGATCTCGTTGGTCGGCCAGGCGTAGGTGAGGTCGGCGCCGATGGACTGGGAGTCCATCACGATGTACGCGCCGCCGTACGCCTTGCGCAGGATCAGCGAGATCCGCGGGACGGTCGCGTTGCAGTACGCGTACAGCAGCTTCGCGCCGTGGCGGATGATCCCGCCGTGCTCCTGGTCGACGCCCGGCAGGAAGCCGGGGACGTCCAGCAGCGTGATGATCGGAATGTTGAACGCGTCGCACAGCTGGACGAACCGGGCCGCCTTCTCGGAGGCGTGGATGTCCAGCACGCCCGCCAGATGACCGGGCTGGTTGGCGACGATGCCGACGACCTGCCCGTCCATCCGGGCCAGCGCACAGATGATGTTGCGGGCCCAGCGCTCGTGGATCTCCAGGACGTCGCCCTCGTCGACGAGTTCCTCGATGACCTTGATCATGTCGTACGGGCGGTTGCCGTCCGCGGGCACCAGGTCCAGCAGGACGTCCGAGCGGCGGTCGGCCGGATCGGCGCTCTCGTGGACCGGGGGGTTCTCCCGGTTGTTGGAGGGCAGCATCGAGATCAGGTAGCGGACCTCGGAGATGCAGGTCTCCTCGTCGTCGTACGCGAAGTGCGCGACGCCCGAGGTTTCGGCGTGCACGTCCGCGCCGCCGAGTCCGTTCTGGGTGATCTCCTCGCCGGTCACCGCGCGGACCACGTCGGGGCCGGTGATGAACATCTGCGAGGTGTCGCGGACCATGAACACGAAGTCCGTCAGCGCCGGGGAGTAGGCGGCGCCGCCCGCGCACGGGCCGAGCATCACGGAGATCTGCGGGATGACGCCCGAGGCGCGGGTGTTGCGCTGGAAGATGCCGCCGTAGCCGGCGAGCGCCGAGACGCCCTCCTGGATACGGGCGCCCGCGCCGTCGTTCAGCGACACCAGCGGAGCGCCCGCGGCGATCGCCATGTCCATGATCTTGTGGATCTTCGTCGCGTGGGCCTCGCCCAGGGCGCCGCCGAAGATCCGGAAGTCGTGCGCGTAGACGAAGACCGTCCGGCCCTCGACCGTGCCCCAGCCCGTGATCACACCGTCGGTGTAGGGCTTCTTGGCCTCCAGGCCGAACCCGGTGGCCCGGTGCCGGCGCAGCTGCTCGACCTCCTTGAAGGACCCTTCGTCGAGCAGGAGCGCGATCCGCTCCCGCGCCGTCAGCTTGCCCTTGGCGTGCTGCGCCTCGGTCGCACGGTCACTGGGGCCGCGCCGCGCCTGCTCGCGCAGGGCGTGCAACTCGGCCACACGGCCACGGGTGTCCGTCGGCTCGCTCGAAGTCTGGTCCACAACGGTCATGTACTGACCTTACGAAGCCGACCCCCCAAAACCCTCCGTTGGTTCCGCACAGTCTCCGGCCCGATCCGCTGTGCGGCCCGGACAGAAGGCGCCCGTCATGCGAGGACTCCACCAGCTGGGGCCGTCGTCCGTTGTGGAAATACGACAAAAGAGCGGTGACCGGTGGGCTGGATGTTGAAATTTGAACAGAACGGGTCTACTGTCAATCTCGTTGAAGGTTAAACAACTACTTCGACGCGAAGGGCTCCCGCCGGGGGCCGCGACCAAGGAGCGAGTCATGGGCATCTTCACCCGCCGCAGCGAGAACACCACCGCCACCACCGCCGTCGCCACCCTCGAGGTGGACCCCGCCCTCGCCGCGCTCACCGGTGACTACGTGATCGACCCCGCCCACAGCAGCATCGGCTTCACGGTCCGCCACGCCATGGTGACCAACGTCCGCGGCACCTTCGCCGAGCACGAGGGCGTGCTGCACCTGGACGGCGCGGACCCCAGCCGCTCCACCGCCTCCATCGACGTCACGATCGCCTCCGTCGACACCGGGATCGCCGACCGCGACGGCCACCTGCGCTCCGGAGACTTCTTCGACGCCGAAGCCTTCCCCCTGATGACCTTCCGCTCCACTGCAGCGGCGGCCCTCGGCGGCGACACCTACCGCATCACGGGCGACCTGACGATCAAGGACGTCACGCGGCCGCTCTCCATCGACCTGGAGTTCAACGGCTCCGCCACGGACGTCTACGGCAACGAGCGCGTCGGCTTCGAGGGCTCCGCCACGATCCTGCGCTCCGACTGGGGCCTGACCTGGAACGCCGCCCTGGAGGCCGGTGGCGTGATGGTCAGCGACAAGGTCAAGCTGACCTTCGACATCTCCGCGATCAAGCAGGCCTGATGCCGCGGGCGGCCGGAACCGGCGGCCGGGACTAGAAGTCCCCGCCGCCGAAGCCACCGCCACCGTCGAACCCGCCACCACCGTCGAAGCCGCCGCCTCCCCCGAAGTCTCCCCCGCTGAAGTCGGACGGGTTGAAGTCGGCGCCGGAGACGTCCCCGCCGTCGAAACCGCCTCCCGTGTCGGAGGCGTAGGCGGGACCGGACATCATCATCGAACCGAGCATCGTGCCCATGAGCAGACCGGGCAGCATGCCGCCGCCGAAGTACCCGCCGGCCCAGGGGCCGTAGGCCGGGCCGGCGTCGTAGTACGGACGCGGGCCGTGCTCGGTGTCGACCGTACGGACCGCCGGGTCCCGCCCCTCGCGCAGCCGCACCGCGTCCGCCGCGCAGACCGGGACGGTGCGCGCGGCCCCGCCCGCCGGGGCCCACTCCGCGTCCTCGGTGCCGGGTCCGTGGCGCGGGTCGAAGAAGCACGGCGGGCGGCGCTCGGGCACGGGCCTGCCCTGCCGGCGCGCGTCGAGCGAGGCCAGCGCGAAGCGGCCGTCCTCCAGCGCCTGGGTGACGCCCCGGACCTCCTCGGGATGCCGCACCGAGGCCATGATCTGCTTGGCCCGCTCGTACGAGTCGAGGGCCTGTGCGTAGTCCGTGCGCATGGCGTCGTCGGCGCCGGGCTCGCCCGGGTGGAAGTCGAGCCGGTCCAGCTCCTCGCCGAAGGCCGTGATGTCCTCGTCGACGACCACCGAGAGCCTGCGGATCGCCTCGCGCTCCTCTTCTTCCCGCTTCTTGCGGTTGCGGCGGACCAGGACGTACGCGCCGCCGCCGCCCACCAGCGCCACCGCGCCGAGGCCGATCAGCGCGCCGGACCCGCCCGTGTCACCGGATTCCGAGCCGCCCCAGGAGGCCGGGGCGCGGCCCTTGGTCTGGGACAGGGCCTGGTCGACGAAGGTGTCGAGCTGGGTGGCCGCGTCGACCGGACCGCCCGCCTTGACGGCGTCGGTGAGGTTGCGGACCGCGTTGACCGGCATGACCGTGCGGTCGGCCGCGGCGTTGAAGCCGTCCCCGAGGCGGATCGCGTACAGCCCGGTGATGCCGGTCTCGGTACGGACCGTGCGGAGCACGGTGGCGGCCGGGAACTCGGCGGTGGCGGGCAGCACCGCGACGAACACCGGCTTGCCCGCGTCCCGGATCTTCTTCGCCAGGGCGTCCGCCCGGCCCTGGGGCAGCTGCGCCTCGGCGCGGGGGTCGACGTAGACCGGGCCCTTCTTGAGGGCCTCCGCCACGGCGGCCGGACCGGTGGCCGCGGCGGCCTGGGGCGCGGCCACGAGGGCCGTCGCGGACAGGGCCAGCAGCAGACCGGAGAGCGCGGATATCAGCCTGGTCCTCATGGTCCCGACGGTACCGGAACCGGTCGTTTCCCGTGTGAGCGGGACATAAGGGTCCGGGGGCCCGCTGCAGGGCCCCCGGACCGTCTGCCCCGGCGCCCCGGCCCTACTCCGCCGGTTCCACGCCCGCGCGCAGCAGGCCGTAGGTGTACGCGTCCTCCAGCGCCTGCCAGGACGCCGCGATCACGTTGGTGCCGACGCCCACCGTGGACCACTCGCGGTGTCCGTCGGTCGTGGCGATCAGCACCCGGGTCGTGGAGTCCGTGCCGTGCTTGCCCTCCAGGATGCGGACCTTGTAGTCGGTCAGCTCGAACTTGGCGAGCTGCGGGTAGAAGCGCTCCAGCGCCCCCCGCAGCGCCCGGTCGAGCGCGTTGACCGGGCCGTTGCCCTCGGCGGTGGAGACGATGCGCTCGCCCTTGGCCCACAGCTTCACCGTGGCCTCGTTGGCGTGCGTGCCGTCGGGGCGGTCCTCGACGATCGCGCGCCAGGACTCGGTACGGAAGTACTTGCGCGCCCGGCCCTCGACCTCGGCCCGCAGCAGCAGCTCGAAGGAGGCGTCGGCGGCCTCGAAGGTGTAGCCCGCCAGCTCGCGCTCCTTGACCCGCTCGACCACCCGCGAGATCAGCGCCCGGTCCCCGCCGAGGTCGACCCCCAGCTCCTTGCCCTTCAGCTCGATCGAGGCGCGCCCGGCCATGTCGGAGACCAGCATCCGCATGGTGTTGCCGACGCGCTCGGGGTCGATGTGCTGGTAGAGGTCCGGGTCCACCTTGATCGCCGAGGCGTGCAGGCCGGCCTTGTGCGCGAAGGCCGAGACGCCGACGTACGGCTGGTGCGTCGAGGGGGTGAGGTTCACGACCTCGGCGATGGCGTGGGAGATCCGGGTCATCTCGGCCAGCGCACCGGCGGGCAGCACCGTGCGGCCGTACTTGATCTCCAGCGCGGCCACGACGGGGAAGAGGTTGGCGTTGCCGACGCGCTCGCCGTAGCCGTTGGCCGTGCACTGCACGTGGGTGGCGCCCGCGTCCACGGCGGCGAGGGTGTTGGCGACCGCGCAGCCCGTGTCGTCCTGCGCGTGGATCCCCAGGCGCGCGCCCGTGTCGGCGAGGACGGTGGCGACGACGGCGCTCACCTGGGCGGGCAGCATGCCGCCGTTGGTGTCGCAGAGGATGACCACGTCGGCCCCGGCCTCGTGGGCGGTGCGCACGACCGCCTTGGCGTAGGCGGGGTTGGCGCGGTAGCCGTCGAAGAAGTGCTCGCAGTCCACGAACACTCGCCGGCCCTGCTCGCGCAGGTGGGAGACGGTGTCGCGGACCATGGCGAGGTTCTCGTCCAGGGTGGTGCGCAGCGCCAGCTCGACGTGCCGGTCGTGGGACTTGGCCACCAGGGTCACGACCGGGGCGCCGGACTCCAGCAGGGCGCGGACCTGCGGGTCCGTCGCCGCCGAGCCGCCCGCGCGCCGGGTCGCGCCGAAGGCGACCAGCTGGGCGTGCCGGAAGTCGATCTCGGTGCGGGCGCGGGCGAAGAACTCGGTGTCGCGCGGGTTGGCGCCGGGCCAGCCGCCCTCGATGAAGCCCACGCCGAAGTCGTCCAGGTGCCGGGCGATCGTCAGCTTGTCCGCGACGGTGAGGTTGATGCCCTCGCGCTGCGCGCCGTCGCGCAGGGTGGTGTCGAAGACATGGAAGCCGTCGTCGAGGGGCGCGCTCGCCGCTGTCGCCTCTGTCGTCGTCATGCTGATCTGACTCCTGTCGGATGAGTGGCTCCGGATGTCCGGGATCCACTTGCCCCCATCATCGCGCGCGGTCCGCACCCGGCGGGAATGGTGCCGGGAAACGAAAAAACCCCTCGCGGGTGCGAGAGGTCTGCGCGCGGGTCTGGGGCACGATGCCGCTGCCGCGAAGTTCTTCCACGGGGTCAGCGGTCACGGCGGACCGGCGCGCTGCTGCCGGTAATCATGGGCTGAGCAAGCACGCCCGCAGTCTGCCACACGTCCCGCCCCGCGAGCGGGCCGTCTCAGGATGCGGTCGGCGGCCGCGCGGAGGCCGGGGACAGGAGCGTCTCGTCGAGGAATTCTCCGACGTGCGCCAGGATGCCGGCCCGCTCGGTGCCGGGCAGGCCGACGGCCAGCTGGATGCTGAACCCGTCCAGCAGCGCCCGCAGCCGGGCGCCGAACCGGTCCGGGTCCACCGGCCGGAACTCCCCGCGCGAGATCCCCTCGGCGAGCAGGGCCACCAGGTCGCGGTGCCAGGCACCCTCGATGGCCGCCTGGCGGTCGCGCTCCTCGGGCCCGGCGTTCTGCGAGCGGTTCCAGACCTCCATCCACAGGGTCCAGTGCGGGTCCCGGGCCCCGTCGGGCACGTACAGGTCGACGTACGCCTGGAGCCGCCCGCGGACCGGGCCGCGGCGCGAGAGAAGGGCGCGCCGCTCGTCACCGAGGGCGGCCTCGCTCCACTCCAGGGTCTGCAGGAGCAGTTCGTCCTTGCTGCGGAAGTAGTAGAGGAGGTGCCCGCTGCTCATGCCGACCTGGCGGCCCAGACCGGCCATGGTCAGGCCGTCCAGACCGCGCTCGGCGATCGTGGCCATGGCGGCGACGAGTACGTCCTCGCGCGGCGGCGCGTTCTTCCGCGCGCGTACCCCACCGGCCGCCATGGCACTCCTTGTCGTCCGCCGCAGGTCACACCTTCGGCTGCTGCTGGGTGATGCAGTGGATTCCGCCGCCCCCGGCGAAAATCGTACGCGCGTCTACCAACCGTACGGTCCGCTCGGGGAACAGTCCGCGGAAGATCTCGGCGGCCTCCTCGTCGCGCGGGTCGTCGAAGGAGCACAGCACCACGCCGCCGTTGCAGAGGTAGTGGTTGATGTAGGAGTAGTCGACCCACTCGCCGTCCTCCTCCAGGACGGTCGGCGCGGGGACCTCGACGACCTCCAGCCGGCGGCCCCGGGCGTCGGTCTGGGCGCGCAGCAGAGCCGCGATCAGCTTGCAGCGTTCGTGGTCGGGGTGCGCCGGGTCGGGCTGGGTGTGCACGAGCACCACGCCGGGGCGGGCGAAGGCCGCGACGATGTCCACGTGGCCCTGGGTGCCGTAGGTGCCGTAGTCCCCGGCCAGGCCGTAGGGCAGCCAGATCGCCTTGGTGGTGCCCAGGTGCGCGTGGACCTCCCGCTCGACCTGCTCCCGGGTCCAGCCGGGGTTGCGGCCCGCGCCGAGCTGCACGGTGTCGGTGAGCAGGACCGTACCCTCGCCGTCGACGTGGATCGCGCCGCCCTCGTTGACCAGGGGCGTGCTGTACGTCCGGGTGCCGGCCAGGTCGGAGACGTGGCGCGCGATCTTCGAGTCGTGCTCCCAGCGGGCCCACTCCTGGGCGCCCCAGCCGTTGAACGTCCAGTCCACGGCGGCCAGTTCGCCCGCCTCGCTGGTGACGAAGGTCGGGCCGATGTCCCGCATCCAGGCGTCGTCCAGCTCCCGCTCCACCAGCTCGACGTCGTCACCGACGACCGCGCGGGCGCTGTCGGCGTCACCGGGGGCGACGACCAGCGTCACCGGTTCGAAGCCGCGCACGGCGCGGGCGACGGCACCCCAGGCCGCCCGGGCCTCGGCCAGCTCCTCCTCGGTGGTGAAGGTCGGGTTCGGGCTGGGCCAGGCCATCCAGGTGCGCTCGTGGGGGGCCCACTCGGGGGGCATGCGGAATCCGTCGGCGGCGGGGCTGGCGGGGGTGACGGTCATGGAGGGGTCCTTCCGGGCTGCGGGGCGTGGCGAGCGTCGCGGGGCGGGGCGGGGGAGCGTAGGCGGATCAGAGGAAGTAGAGCCGGTTCAGCGCGACGGAGTCGGCCGCTTCGGAGCGCAGCGGGTCGCCGTCGAGGCTGACGAGCCCGCTGCGCGCGTCCACGTCGACCGCGCCCACCCGGGAGTTGAGGAGGAGGTCCCGGGGGCCGATGCCGCGGGTGCCGCGGACGGCGACCCGGCGCCTGCGAGTGGGCATCGCGTCGCTGCCGAGGGCAGCGGCGGCGGCCGAGACGAAGGCCACGGAGATGTCGGCGGCGGTGGCTCCGTACGCACCGAACTGCGGTCCCAGCACCAGGGGTTCGCAGGTGTCGGTGGCCGCGTTGGGGTCGCCGGTGACCCCGTAGGCGGGGAAGCCGGACTTCAGGACTAGCTGCGGCTTCGCGCCGAAGAACTGCGGGCGCCACAGCACGATGTCGGCGAGCTTGCCGACCTCGATGGAGCCGATCTCGTGGGCCAGGCCGTGGGCGATGGCCGGGTTGATGGTGAGCTTGGCCATGTAGCGCAGGACGCGGGCGTTGTCGTCGCCCTCGCCGTCGCCTTCGAGCGGGCCCAGTTCGCCCTTCATCTTCGCGGCCATGGCGAAGGTGCGGCGGATGGTCTCGCCCGCGCGGCCCATGCCCTGGGCGTCGGAGGAGGTGATGCCGATGGCGCCCAGGTCGTGCAGGACGTCCTCGGCGCCCATGGTGCCCGCCCGGATGCGGTCGCGGGCCATGGCCGCGTCCCCGGGGAGGTCGGGCTTGAGGTCGTGGACGGAGACGATCATGCCGTAGTGCTCGGCGACCGCGTCCCGGCCGAAGGGCAGGGTCGGGTTGGTCGAGGAGCCGATGACGTTCGGGACGCCCGCCATCTTCAGCACGTTGGGGACGTGCCCGCCTCCGCAGCCCTCGATGTGGAAGGCGTGGATGGTGCGCCCGTCCAGGACCCGCAGGGTGTCCTCGACGGAGAGGCACTCGTTGAGGCCGTCGCTGTGCAGGGCGACCTGGACGTCGTGCTCCTCGGCGACCCGCAGGGCGGTGTCCAGGGCGCGGGTGTGCGCGCCCATGTCCTCGTGGACCTTGAAGCCGGACGCGCCGCCCTCGGCGAGGGCCTCGATCAGGGGGGCGTCGTCGGAGGAGGAGCCGCGGGCGAGGAAGCCGATGTTGACGGGCCAGGCGTCGAAGGCGTTGAAGGCGTGCTTCAGCGCCCACGGGGAGTTGACGCCGACGCCCCAGACCGGGCCGAACTCCTGGCCGATGATCGTGGTGACGCCGGCCGCGAGGGAGGCCTCCATGATCCGCGGGGAGAGCAGGTGGACGTGGGTGTCCACGGCTCCGGCGGTGGCGATCATGCCCTCGCCGGAGACGATCGAGGTGCCGGTGCCGACCACGACGTCCACGCCGTCGAGGGTGTCCGGGTTCCCGGCGCGGCCGATCGCGTGGATGCGGCCTTCGCGGATGCCGATGGAGACCTTGCGGATGCCGAGGACGGCGTCGACGACCAGGACGTTGCTGATCACGACGTCGCAGGTCTCGCGGACCGCGGCCGCCTTCAGGTGCAGCCCGTCGCGGGCGGTCTTGCCGAAGCCGGCCAGGAACTCGTCGCCCGGCTTCTGGGAGTCGTGCTCGACCCGCACGGTGAGGCCGCTGTCGCCGAGGCGCACGCGGTCGCCGGCGCGGGGGCCGAAGACGGAGGCGTACTCGTGCGGGTCGATGTGGCGGCTGCCGGGGGCGCAGTGGTCGCTGTGCCGGGTCTGCTTGCTCACGCCTGCTCTCCGTCCGTGAGGTCGGTGGTCTCGCTGCCGAGGTAGCCGCAGGCGGCCGCGCGGCGCAGGGCCTCGGCCTTGGCGCCCGGGGCGTCGAGCGGGCCGTCGACCAGTCCGGCGAAGCCGATGGCGATCCGTGCGCCGCCGATCGGGACCAGTGCGACCTCGGCCTCGCCGCCGGGGTCGAAGCGGACCGAGGAGCCGGCGGGGACGCACAGCCGCATGCCGTAGGCGGCGGCGCGGTCGAAGTCCAGGCGCGGATTCGCCTCGAAGAAGTGGAAGTGGGAGGTGACGCTGACCGGCACGGTGGCGGTGTTGCGCACGTGCAGGTGCAGGGCGGGCTCCGGCTGGGGGGCGCCGGGTCCGGGGACGACCGCCCCCGGGGCGTGATCGCCCAGGCCGACGGCGCCGCGGATCGGGGACGCGACCACCGCGAGGCGGGAGCCGTCGTCGAAGACGGCCTCCACGTGCACCTCGGTGACCACGTCGCTGACGCCGGGCAGCACGTCGTCGGGGCCCAGCACGGAGGCGGCCTCCTCGATGGCCTCGGCCAGCCGCTTGCCGTCGCGCGCGGCCTCGCAGACCGTGTCCGCGATGAGCGCGGTGGCCTCCGGGACGTTGAGCCTGAGGCCGCGGGCCCGCCGGGCCCTGGCCAGTTCCGCAGCGCTGCGGAGCAGCAGCCGGTCGCGCTCCGTAGGGGTCAGCCGCACGCCGATCCACCACCTTTTGCGTCGATGAGTTAGAGCATCACTCTAACTCTTCATTTCGCCGCACTGAAGCATTGACCTGGGACCAAGGCTTAGGTCACATTGAATGTCGCTCAAACTAACCGCATCGCCACCCCCCGCCCTGCCAAGGGAGCTCCCCCATGCCCATCGAACAGCGCGGAGTCGACACCATCCCGGAGGAGGAGCGAACGAGCGGTCCCCGTGACCTGATCTCGATCCTCCTCGGATCCAATCTCTGCCTCGGTGTGATCGTCTTCGGCTGGCTGCCCCCGTCCTTCGGACTGGGTCTGTGGCCGTCGCTCACCGCCATCGTGACCGGCACCGTCGTCGGAATCGCCGTCACCGCGCCGCTGGCCCTGGTCTCCCTGCGGACGGCGACCAACCTGTCCACCTCCAGCGGCGCCCAGTTCGGCGTCCGGGGCCGGCTCGTCGGCTCGGTGGTGGGCCTGCTGCTCTCGCTCGGCTACACCGCCCTGACGCTGTGGATCGGCGGCGACGTGATGGTGGGCGCCCTGTCCCGGCTCACCGGACTGCCCGACACCGGCGTCTCGCGGGCCGCGATGTACGGCGTGCTCGCCGCGTGTACCGTCGTCGGGGCCGTCTTCGGCTACCGGCTCCTGCTGCGCATGAGCAAGATCCTGTCCATCGGCATGGTGGTCCTGCTCGCGATCGGCCTCTTCGCGTACGCCCCCGATTTCACCACCTCCGCCGCGGAGACCTCGTACCTCCTCGGCGGCTTCTGGCCGACCTGGCTGCTCGCCGCCGTCGCCGCCGGGCTCAGCGGTCCCGTCGCCTTCATCACGCTGCTCGGCGACTACACCCGCTACATCTCGCCCCGCAGGCACAGCTCCCCCAAGGTCCTCCGGGCCACCGGTTTCGGCCTGCTGATCGGCCTGCTGATCCCGCAGCTGTTCGGCACCTACACCGCACTCGCCGCCAAGGCCGGGGCCGATGACTACGCCGGGCCGCTCGTCGCCGCCTCGCCCTTCTGGTACCTGGTCCCGCTGCTCGCCGCCGCCGCGGCCGGCTCGGTGGGCAACGCCGGGCTGATGCTGTACTCCATGGGTCTGGACCTCGACGCGATCGTCCCCCGGGCGACCCGCACCAAGGCCACCGTGATCGCCGCCGCCGTCGCCACGGTCTTCGTCTTCGTCGGCTCCTTCGAGTGGAACGTGCAGTCCGCGATGACCTCCTTCGTCCTCGTCCTGACCGCGCTCGGCACCCCGTGGGCCGTGATCACCCTCATCGGCTTCGTCCGCTGCCGCGGGCACTACGACGCCGACGCGCTCCAGGTCTTCAACCGCCGCGCGGTGGGCGGGATCTACTGGTACCGCGCCGGATGGAACCCGGCCGCGACCGCCTCCTGGGTCATCGGCGCGGGGGTCGGGCTGCTCGCCGTGAGCACGCCCTTCTACGAGGGCCCGCTGCTCGCGCTGACCGGCGGCGTCGACTGCTCCTTCATCTTCTCCGGCCTCGCCGGAGGCCTCGTCTACACGGCCCTGACCCTGCGCACGGGGCCCGCGCACGCCCCGGTCACCGCCCCGGCGTCCGCCTCCGCCTCCGCCGAGGAGCCGGCCACCGTCTGAGCGCCCCCGTACGTACGACGGCCCGCGACCTCCCCATCGGGAGGCGCGGGCCGTCGTCGCGTACGGGAAGGGCTAGCCGAGCGGGTGCATCCAGCCGTGGGTGTCGGCGGCGCGGCCGGTCTGGAGGTCCAGGAGCGCCGAGCGGAGCTTCATGGTGACCTCGCCGGGCTCGCCGTTGCCCTGGGTCCAGTCGGCGCGCGCGGACTTGACCGAGCCGACGGGGGTGATGACGGCGGCGGTACCGCAGGCGAAGACCTCGGTGAGGGTGCCGTTCGCGTTGTCGCGCTGCCAGTCCTCGGTGGTGATGCGGCCCTCTTCGGCGGTGTAGCCGAGGTCGCGGGCGATGGTGAGGAGGGAGTCGCGGGTGATGCCCGGAAGGAGCGAACCGGTCAGCTCCGGGGTGACGATGCGCTGCGTTCCGTCCTCCTGCCCGTACACGAAGTACAGGTTCATGCCGCCCATTTCCTCGATCCAGCGGTGCTCGACCGCGTCGAGCCAGACCACCTGGTCGCAGCCGTGCGCGGCCGCCTGGGCCTGGGCGACGAGGGAGGCCGCGTAGTTGCCGCCGGTCTTGGCGTCGCCGGTGCCGCCCTTGACGGCGCGGACGTACTCCTCGGAGAGCCAGACGGAGACCGGCTTGACGCCGCCGGGGAAGTACGCGCCCGCCGGGGAGGCGATGACGATGAAGAGGAACTCGTTCGCCGGGCGGACGCCGAGGCCGACCTCGCTCGCGAACATGAACGGGCGCAGGTACAGGGAGGCTTCGCCGGAGTCCGGCACCCAGGCGCGGTCCTGCTTGATGAGCGCGTCGCACGCCTCGATGAACAGCTCGGTCGGCAGTTCCGGCATCGCCATGCGGCGGGCGGAGCGCTGGAAGCGCTCGGCGTTGGCCTGCGGGCGGAAGGTGGAGACGGTGCCGTCGGGCTGGCGGTAGGCCTTGAGACCCTCGAAGATCGTCTGCGCGTAGTGCAGCGTCATGTTCGCCGGGTCCATCGACAGCGGGGCGTAGGGGACCAGCTCGGCGTCGTGCCAGCCGCGGCCCTCGGTCCACTTGATCGTCACCATGTGATCGGTGAAGTGGCGGCCGAAGCCGGGGCTGGCCAGGATCGCCTCGCGCTCCGCGTCGGACAGGGGGGTCGAGGAGGGCTTCAGCTCGATCGTGGGCGTCGTCATGAGTGCTTGTCCTTCACCGGTTCGTAGGGCGGACCGCGCTCACGGCGTACTAGGACGTCCGAGCTTCCCCGTATTCCGCGGCCTCGCGTTCGATTATCGCGCGCGGGCAGGCTTCGGTGAAACGGGGTGTTTGCGGCCCAGGGGAGATGGTGGCACCCGGGGCCGCACAGGAAAAGCCGCCGGGTGCGGTGTGCCACCCGGCGGCTTCCTGGAAGTGGAGCTGCCGGGTCAGCCGGCTACTCGTGCGGCGAGAGCGTCGCCGATCGCATCCGTGCTGCGGAACGTGCCGTCGCGCTCGGCCAGGTCGGCCGAGACCGCGTCCTCGATGCGGGCGGCCTGGGTCTCGTAGCCCAGGTGGCGCAGCAGGAGGGCGACGGAGAGGATCGTCGCGGTCGGGTCGGCCTTGCCGGTGCCCGCGATGTCCGGGGCCGAGCCGTGGACCGGCTCGAACATGGACGGGAAGGCGCCGGTCGGGTTGATGTTCCCGGAGGCGGCCAGGCCGATCCCGCCGGTGACGGCGGCGGCCAGGTCGGTGAGGATGTCACCGAAGAGGTTGTCCGTGACGATGACGTCGAAGCGCTCGGGCTGGGTGACGAAGAAGATCGTCGCGGCGTCGACGTGCAGGTAGTCGGTGGTGACCTCGGGGTACTCCTTGCCGACCGTGTCGAAGATGTTCTTCCACAGGTGGCCGGCGAAGACGAGGACGTTGTTCTTGTGGACCAGCGTCAGCTTCTTGCGGGGGCGGGCGTTGGCGCGCTCGTAGGCGTCGCGCACCACGCGCTCCACGCCGTACGCCGTGTTGACGCTGACCTCGGTGGCCACCTCGGCGGGCGTGCCGGTGCGCAGCGAACCGCCGTTGCCCGTGTAGGGGCCCTCGGTGCCCTCGCGGACGACGACGAAGTCGATGTCCGGACGGCCCGCCAGCGGGGTCGCGGTGTTGGGGAACAGCTTCGACGGCCGCAGGTTGATGAAGTGGTCGAAGGCGAAGCGGAGCTTCAGCAGCAGCCCGCGTTCCAGGACGCCCGACGGGACCGACGGGTCGCCGATGGCGCCGAGGAGGATCGCGTCGTGCTGCTTGAGGGCCGCGAGGTCCGCCTCCGGGAGGGTCTCCCCGGTGCGGTGCCAGCGCTGGGCGCCGAGGTCGTATTCCTTGGTCTCCAGCTTCACATCCTGGGGCAGGACCGCGGTAAGGACCTTGAGGCCCTGAGCCACGACTTCCTGGCCGATGCCATCACCGGGGATCACTGCGAGATTGATGCTGGTCGCCATGTCGGAACCGTACTCCCTGTCCCAGCCCTCGACATGTCCCGTCCAGCATGCGGACGGGACGTGTCGTGAGCAGCGGTCGGGCGACGGGGTCAGTGACCGGTCGAGCCGCCGTTGTCACGGCGGTCGAGGGCGCGCTGGAGCGCGGCGGCGGCGTTCTTGCGGTCGGCGTCGGCGGGGCGGGAGGCGTGGCGGACGCGGCGGACGGCAGAGGTCTGGGACATGGTGATCGACTCCTTGAGAAGAGAGGGGGTCTCCAAGGCGCCGGAAGGGGCGGGGAACGGTGCGCCACAGGGGTTGCCTGTCTGGGGGCGCACGCTCTCGACCGCATTCGCTGGATCAGCGAGACGTTCGGCTCCTACCAAGCTAGGCCAGCCCGCCCTGTATGTCTCGGCGATTACTCGGACTTCCTACTATCTGAGACGGCCGGGCCCGCCGTGGAGCACCACAGGACCCGCCCGGACGCTTCCCCGCCCGTCCGCTTCAGCCCTTCTGCGCCCGGAGTTCCCTGATCAGGGCCCTGACGGCCAGGGTGGACGCCGCTTCCGGCGTGGTGACGTACCCCACGCGCCGCACCGGCCGCCGCGGGCCGAGAGCGGTGATCTCCACCGCGTCCGTGGCCTCCCGGAGCGACAGCTCGGGCAAGATCGCCATCCCCAGCCCGCGGCCGACCATGGTGAGCACCATCGCGTCGTCCTCGGCCTTGACCGTGGCGCCGGGGATCCAGTCCTGGGCGCGCCACCAGTCACGGGTGTGGGAACCGCAGTTCTCGTCCCAGTCCAGCAGGGGCAGTTCGCGCGGGTTCGGGTGCCCGGCCGGATGCACCAGGGCGTACGCCTCCTCCAGGAGCACCCCGGTCAGCAGGCCGTGCGGCCCGGCCGGCCCGGGCGGTACGTCGCCGGGCCCGCCCAGGGTTGCGATGCCCAGGTCCGCGCGGCCCGCGGCCACCTCGCCCGCGCTGCCGGCGCCCAGTTCGCGCACCACCCGTACCTCGGGCCGGATACCGGGGTGCAGCGCCGTCAGCCGCTCCAGGGCGGGCGGCAGCAGGTGGAGGGCGGCGCTGCGGAAGGCGGCGACGCGCAGCGGTCCGGCGACGGTGTCCCGGCCCGGGTCCCCCGTGGCGCCGCGCACCTCGGCGCCCATCACCTCGTACAGGCGCAGGATCCGACGGGCGTGGGCGACGGCACGTTCCCCGGCGGGGGTGGGCCGGGCGCCCGTACGGCCGCGCTCGAAGAGGACGACGCCGAGTTTGGCCTCGCTGCCGCGCACCGAGTGGGAGACGGCTGACTGGGTCAGCCCCAGGGTCTCGGCGGCGGCCGAGAAGCCGCCCGTCTCGGCGACCGCGACGAGCACCCGCAGTTCCCGCGGCAACAGCTCCACAGGCCTCCCCCTCGTTCCATGAGCCCCGTTCATGGATGGCTCGCGTCCATGAACGCAACCCCCTGCCCGGCCCGGGGATTCCTTCCTAGCCTCCTGATCATGACCTCCCCGACCGCGTACGCCGTCCACCAGATCGCCCGCCCCACCGGCGTCCCGACCGCCGCCGACTTCACCATCGCTTCCTTCCCCGTCCCCTCCCCCGCCCCGGGCACCGCCCTGGTGGAGAACCTGCTGCTCTCCGTGGACCCCTACCACCGCGGGCTGATGGACGGCGGTGAGGACGGCTTCGTCCTGGGCACCCCGCTCGAAGGCCGCTCGGTGGGCCGGGTCGTCGCCTCCCGCGACCCGGGGCTGCGCGAGGGCGACCTCGTCTTCCACCGGGAGGGCTGGCGCACGCACGCGCTCGTCACCCGGGGGGTCGCCGGGACCCGCGTCCTGCGGGGCCACGAGGGCGTCCCGCTGGAGGCCTACCTGAGCATCCTGGGCGGCACCGGCCTGACCGCCTACGCGGCCCTGACCCGCACAGCGCGGCTGCGCGCGGGCGAGGACCTCTTCGTCTCGGCCGCCGCGGGCGGCGTCGGCACCGCCACCGGCCACATCGCCCGGCTGCTCGGCGCGCGCCGCGTCATCGGCAGCGCGGGCTCGGCGGCCAAGGTGGCCCATCTGACCGGGACCCTGGGCTTCGACGCGGCCTTCGACCACCACGACGGACCGGTCGGCGAGCAGCTGGCCGTGGCGGCCCCGGACGGCATCGACGTGTACGTGGACAACGTCGGCGGCGACCACCTGGAGGGGGCGATCGAGGCGCTGCGGGAGCACGGCCGGATCGCCTGGGTGGGCGCGATCTCGATGTACAACGGGGACCGCTCGCCCGCCGCGCCGCGCAACCTCTTCGAGGTCGTGCACAAATCGCTGCGCCTGGAAGGGGTATTGGTTCGAAACCACACCAATTTGCAGGACGAGCTGGAGGACTTCCTCGTCCCGCACCTGCGCAGTGGCCGGATCGGTGCCGACACCACGGTTGTCCAGGGCTTCGAGCACACCGTGGAGGCCTTCCTGGGCATGCTCCGAGGCGACAACCTGGGCAAGATGCTGGTCCGGGTCGCCGACTGAATCTCTGCCGCGCGAAGTTCACCGAACCCTTACCGCACGGCTGTAGACCTTTGGCGCACGCGCCGCCACTCTTGCGCCTGACGTGCCGACAGGGCACCCGAGTGGGGAGTGGTGGCCAGTGACTCCGATCAGCCGCAGAGGATTCGTGGGTATCGGCGCGGGGCTGGTGGCGGGGGCCGCCCTGCCCCCGCTCACGGCGACGGCGGCCGCGGCCGCCGCCACCGGCACGATCACCGATGTGAAGCACGTGGTGATCCTCATGCAGGAGAACCGCAGCTTCGACCACTACTTCGGCAGGTTGAAGGGGGTCCGGGGCTTCGGTGACCGCGCCGCGGGCAACATCCCGGGCGGCTGGGGCACGTTCAACCAGCCCAACTGGGGCGGCCGCCACTACCCCTGGAAGCTCAGCTCCACTCCGGCCGTCGGCGGAGTCGACGGCGAGACGCTCGCGCAGTGCAACGGCGACCTGCCGCACAGCTGGTCCTCGCAGCACGCGGCCTGGAACAAGGGCCGGATGGACAACTTCGTCACCGGCGTCGGCAACACCCGCACCCTCGGCTACCTCGACCGCGGCGACATCCCCTTCCACTACGCCCTCGCGGACCAGTACACCGTCTGCGACGCCTACTTCTGCTCCACCCTCAGCGCCACCGGCCCCAACCGCACCTTCCTGTGGAGCGGCAAGGTCGAGGCGGGCAGCAAGGACGGCGGCGACGAGTCCGGACTGACCTGGGAGACCTACGCGGAGGCCCTCCAGCGGGCCGGCCTGAGCTGGAAGGTCTACCAGAACGCCCAGGACAACTACGGCGACAACGGCCTGGCCTACTTCAAGAAGTTCACCGACGCCGCCCCCGGCAACCCGCTGTGGGACCGGGGCATGGGATCGGTGCCCAAGGTCACCGGCTCCACCCCCGACGACATCGCGGCCGCCATCCGCGCGGACGTGGTCGCGGGCACCCTCCCCCAGGTCTCCTGGGTCGTGGCCAGCGAGGCCTTCTCCGAGCACCCCTACGCCCCGCCCGGCGACGGCGCTCACTTCGTGGACCTGGTCTACCGGGCGCTCGCGGCCGACCCTGAGGTCTTCGACTCCACCGTCCTCTTCCTCAACTACGACGAGAACGACGGCTTCTTCGACCACGTCCCCCCGCCGGTCGCCCCGCCCGGCACGCCCGGCGAGTACATCGACGGCACCCCGATCGGCCTCGGCTTCCGCGTCCCGATGATCGTCATGTCCCCCTGGACGCGCGGTGGCTGGGTCAGCTCCGAGGTCTTCGACCACACCTCGGTCCTCCGGTTCATGGAGACCTGGACCGCGGCCCTCGGCACCCCCGCCACCTGTCCCAACATCAGCGCTTGGCGCCGCAAGGTGACCGGCGACCTCACCGGCGTCTTCGACTTCGCCCACCCCGTGTACGGAGTCCCCGGCGGCCTCCCGTCCACCGCGAAGGTGATCGGGCAGTCGACCTGCGGCCCGCTCTCCAACCCGGTCCCCCAGGACAACGCCCTGCCGGTGCAGGAAGCCGGGACCCGCCCGGCGCGCGCCCTGCCGTACCAGGTGAACGGCAACCTGGACCGCTTCGAGTTCGGCGCCGCGGGCAAGATCCTCGCCTGGTTCTCGATGACCAACCAGGGCGCCCAGGCGAAGAGCGCGGCGCACTTCCAGATCCGCCCGCACCAGTACCGCGACACCGCGTCCTGGGAGTACACCGTCGACCCGGGCGGCTCAGCGAGCGACTACTTCAACATCGGCCTCGGCAGCGGCTCCGGCAAGTACGACCTCTCGATGGTCGGCCCCAACCGCTTCCTGCGCCGCTTCACCGGTGACACCACGAAGGCGGGCAGGTCGATCGAGGTCGCCGCCCGCTACGCGACCGAGCCGGGGACCGGCAAGACCGCCCTCTACTTCAAGCTGACCAACGCCTCCGCGTCGCCGGTCACCTTCACCATCCGCTCCAACGCCTACCGCACGGACGGTCCCTGGACCTACGCGGTGGCCGCGAACTCCTCCCGCGAGGACTACTTCAACGTGGTGGCCTACGCCAACGGCTGGTACGACTTCACCGTCCTGGCGGACTCCGACGGCACCTGGTCGCGCCGCTACACGGGCCACATAGAGACGGGCGCCCCGAGCGTCAGCGGCTGAGCCGGCCTGATCCAACGGGCGGCTCAGAGCACGTCCCCGTCCCGCCAGTCGAAGTCGAGCCGCCCGGTGTGGTCCAGCAGGATCCCGCCGGGCGGGGTCCACACGTACGTCGACCCCTCCTCCCCGGCGAGCCGCTCGGGCCCGCCGGGGCCGAGGACGCCGAGCTCCCCGCCCCACACCCGCCAGCCCCGGCCCGCGTACAGCGCGGCCCCCTCCTCGGACGCCGAGAGCGCCCCGAGGACGTAGGCCCGCGCGATCACCCCCTCCAGCGCCGCCACGACCGCCGCGCCCAGCCCCCGGCGGCGGCGCTCCGGCCGGACGGCCACGGCCTCGACGTACCCCGTGCGCAGGGACCGGCCGCGGTACAGCGCCCGGCGCATGACGACGCTCCCGTGCGCGACGAGCCGCCCCTCCTCGCGGACCAGGGCGTGCATCCCGCCGAGGGCGTGCTCGAAGTCGAGGTCGTCGAAATCCCCGCGGAAGGCCTCGTCGAGCAGGCCCCGCACCGCGCCCAGTTCCCCCTCGTCCAGCTGCGCGGTGTGCCGCAGCGAGACGTGCCGTCCGGATGCCCCGTCCTCGTCAGCCATCCGGGGACCGTACCAAGCGGCCCCGCCCCGCATCCCGCCCCGTATCCGCTATGCAGACACGCAATGTCACCCACCGGCCGGATTCGGCCGACACGGCTCTGGCGGTCTGGACCATTGGCTCGGCACACTCCCCCCATGTCTCCCGATACCCAGCAGTGGACCCCGATCCACGGCCAGCCGTACCGTCCCGCCCCCTACCGCCCCGAGCGGATGCCGGCCGGGGAATCCCTCGCGCGCGCCGCCGAGTTGCGCGGGCGGATGGACGAGCGCAGGACCGTACGCCACTTCTCCCCCGACCCGGTGCCCGAGCAGGTGGTCCGGGACGCCATCGCGTGCGCGGCGACGGCGCCCTCCGGGGCGCACCAGCAGCCGTGGACCTTCGTCCTGGTCAAGGATCCGGCCGTCCGGGAACAGATCCGCGCGGCCGCCGAGCAGGAGGAGGAACTGTCGTACGACGGCCGGCTCGGCGACGAGTGGCTCGCCGCCCTGCGCCCCATCGGCACGGACGCCGTCAAGACCCACCTGACCGACGCCCCGGCCCTGATCGTGGTCTTCCAGCAGCGCTACTGGCTCGGCGAGGACGGCACGAAGCACAAGCACTACTACGTCGACGAGTCGGTGGGCATCGCGGTCGGCATGCTCCTGTCCGCCCTCCACCTCTGCGGCCTGGCGGCCCTGATCCACACGCCGAGCCCGATGCGTTTCCTGGGCCAGGTCCTGAACCGCCCGGAGAACGAAAAGGCCTTCGCGGTCATCCCGGTCGGCTACCCCGCCGCCGACTGCGAGGTCCCGGACCTGATCCGCAAGTCCCTGGACCAGGTCCTGGTCGAGGTCTGAATGGGACCGCCCCCGCTCCGGACTTGGGGGTACCGGAGCGGGGGCGGGGTTCTGCGGGGCCGGGAGCGGCCCGGGGGGCGTCAGCCCATGTGCGGGTAGCCGTACTCGGTCGGCGGGACCAGGGTCTCCTTGATGGAGCGGGTCGAGGTCCAGCGCAGCAGGTTGGAGGCCGCGCCCGCCTTGTCGTTCGTGCCGGACGCGCGGCCGCCGCCGAAGGGCTGCTGGCCGACGACGGCGCCGGTCGACTTGTCGTTGATGTAGAAGTTGCCCGCGGCGAAGCGGAGCTTGTCCATCGCGTCGGCCGCCGCGTAGCGGTCCTGGGCGATGACGGCGCCGGTCAGCGCGTACGCCGACACCGACTCCATCTGCTCCAGCATCGCGTCGAAGGCGTCGTCCTCGTAGACGTGGACGGCCAGGATCGGGCCGAAGTACTCGGTCGTGAAGACCTCGTTCGCCGGGTCGGTACAGGCGATGACGGTCGGGCGGACGAAGTAGCCCGTCGTGTCGTCGTACGTGCCGCCCGCGACGATCTCGCAGGTCGGGTCGGCCTTCGCCCGGTCGATCGCGGCCTTGTTCTTCGCGAAGGAGCGCTCGTCGATGACCGCGCCGATGAAGTTCGACAGGTCGCGGACGTCACCCATGGTGATGCCGTCGACCTCCGCCGCGAACTCCTCCTTGAAGCCGTCGTTCCAGATCGAGGCCGGGACGTAGGCGCGGGAGGAGGCCGAGCACTTCTGGCCCTGGTACTCGAAGGAGCCGCGGGTCAGGGCGGTCTTCAGGATCGCGCGGTCCGCGGACGGGTGCGCGACGACGAAGTCCTTGCCGCCGGTCTCGCCGACCAGGCGCGGGTAGGACTTGTAGTTCTCGATGTTGTTGCCGACGGACTTCCACAGGTGCTGGAAGGTCTTGGTCGAGCCGGTGAAGTGGATGCCGGCCAGCTCGGGGTGGTTCAGCGCCACCTCGGAGACGGCGATGCCGTCGCCGGTGACCAGGTTGATGACGCCCTTGGGCAGACCGGCGGCCTCCAGCAGCTCCATGAGGAGGACCGCGGAGTGGGTCTGGGTCGGGGACGGCTTCCACAGGACCACGTTGCCCATCAGGGCGGGGGCGGTCGGCAGGTTGCCCGCGATGGCCGTGAAGTTGAACGGCGTGATCGCGTAGACGAAGCCTTCCAGCGGGCGGTGGTCGCTGCGGTTCCACACGCCGGCGGAGTTCGCGACCGGCTGCTCGGCCAGGATCTGGCGGGCGAAGTGGACGTTGAAGCGCCAGAAGTCGACGAGCTCGCAGGGGGTGTCGATCTCGGCCTGCTGGGCGGTCTTCGACTGGCCGAGCATGGTCGAGGCGGCCAGCTTCTCGCGCCAGGGGCCGGACAGCAGCTCGGCGGCGCGCAGGATGATCGCCGCGCGGTCGTCGAAGTCCATCGCGCGCCAGGCCGGGGCGGCGGCGAGGGCGGCGTCGATGGCGTCCTGCGCGTCGGCCTGCGTGGCGTTGGCGTAGGTACCGATGACGGAGGCGTGGTCGTGCGGCTGCACGACGTCGAAGCGGTCGCCGCCGCCCATCCGCTTCTCGCCGTTGATGGTCATCGGCAGGTCGATCGGGTTCTCGGCCAGCTGCTTGAGCTGGAATTCGAGGCGCGCGCGCTCCGGGGTGCCGGGGGCGTACGAGTGGACCGGCTCGTTGACCGGCGCGGGGACCTGGGTCACAGCATCCATGGGGCTGGTAACTCCTTGAGCTAGGTCTGGCTAGTTCTTGGTGATCATCGAGCGGACGAAGAAGAGGAGGTTGGCGGGCTTCTCCGCGAGGCGGCGCATGAAGTAGCCGTACCAGTCCGTGCCGTACGCCGTGTAGACGCGCATCCGGTGGCCCTCCGCGGCGAGCCGCAGGTGCTCGTCGCTGCGGATGCCGTACAGCATCTGGAACTCGTACTCGTCGGGCTTGCGCCCGGCCTGGCGGGCCAGCTCCTGGGCGATGGCGATCAGGCGCGGGTCGTGGGACCCGATCATCGGGTAACCCTCGCCCTCCATCAGCGTCTTCAGGATGCGGACGTACGCCTTGTCCGTCTCGGCCTTGTTCTGGTAGGCGACCTCGGCGGGCTCCTTGTAGGCGCCCTTCACGATCCGGACGCGGCTGCCGGCGGCGGCCAGGCGGCGGGCGTCGGCCTCGGTGCGGAAGAGGTACGCCTGGATCACGCAGCCGGTCTGCGGGAAGTCCCGGCGCAGCTCCTCGTGGATGGCGAACATCGAGTCGAGGGTGGTGTGGTCCTCGGCGTCGAGCGTGACGGTGGTGCCGATGGCGGCGGCGGCCTCGACGACCGGGCGGACGTTGGCGAGGGCCAGCTCGTGGCCCCCTTCCAGCGCCTGGCCGAACATGGAGAGCTTGACCGACATCTCGGCGCGCTCGCCGAGGCCCAGCTCGGCGAGGCGCTCGACGAGCCGGAGGTAGGCGTCGCGGGCGGCGTGCGACTGCTCGACGGTGGTGATGTCCTCACCGACGACGTCGAGGGTGACCTCCAGGCCCTTCTGCGTGAGGTCCACGACGATCGGGATGACCTGGTCGACCGTCTCGCCGGGGATGAACCGGTTCACCACGGGCTTGGTCACCGGAGCGGCGGAAACGATGCGGCGCATCTTGTCGCTGCGCGAAGCGGCAAGGATCGCGGGACCCAGCACGGGCACCTCCAACGGGTGGCAGACGTGAAAAGAATGGCAAGCAAGACCACCGTGAAACCTAGGGACCGCCTCGATCCTCTGCCATCGACAGCTGTCACGCATCCGTGGCCGCGATCTCATACAGATGTCTGAAGGGCGGCCGGGCGGGTGGGAGAATGGCCGGGTGAAAGGCGATTACCAGGACCTGGTGGACGAGATCTCGGCGCTGCTCGGCGCCCCGGCGACGCTGGAGAACCGGGACTTCCGCCTGATCGCCTTCGGTGCGCACGACAGCGAGGACGACCTCGCGATGGACCCGGTGCGGACCCGCTCGATCCTGACCCGCCAGTCGACGGCGGCGGTGCGGGCGTGGTTCGAGGGGTTCGGCATCACCCGGGCGACCGGACCGGTACGGATTCCCGCGGCGCCGGAGGCGGGGGTCCTGCGCGGGAGGATCTGCCTGCCCGTGCGCTACCGCGGGATCGCCCAGGGGTACGTGTGGCTCCTGGACGCCGATCCGGGGCCCGGGCCGGACCAGCTGGCCGCGGCCCTGGAGGTGGCCGAGCGGATCGGCGTCCTGATGGCCCAGGAGGCGAAGGCGGGAGCCGACCTGTCCCGGGAGTTCCGCGCGGTGCTCACCGCCGGGCGGGGCTGGCAGCGGGACATGGCGGTGGCCGCGCTCCGGGTGGCCCTGGGTCCGGACGCGGAGGGCCCGCACGCGGTGGTGTGCGTGACCCCCTGGAGCGGGCGGAACGGGCAGGCTCCGCCCTCGGTGCCTGGGGCCGCGGCCGTGTGCCTGGTCCCTCGGGCCCCGGGGGACGACGGCGCCGAGGGGCCCGCGGGCCTCGCGCTGGCGGTCCTGGTGCGGCTGCGGACCGCGGACCTGCTGACCCCGGCGCACACCACGGCGGCCCGGCTGCTCGCGGGGGACGCCGCGGCCGCGGCGGGCGGGTCCGCGACCGCCGGGATCGGGGTCCCCCGGGCCGGGCTGGCCGGGCTGCCCGGCGCCTGGGAGCAGGCGGTGGCGGCGGCCCGGGCGGCGGCCGCGCAGCCCCTGCTGGGGCCGGTCGCCGAGTGGTCGCAGATCGGCCCCTACCGGATGCTGGCGGCGCTGGCGGCGGCCCCCGGGCTGGCGCGGGACGACCCGGCGGCCCGCGCCCTGCTGGAGCCGGCCCACGCCGAGCTGGCCCGCACGGCGGAGGTGTACCTCGACTGCGCCGGCCAGGCGGGCCGCACGGCGACGGCCCTCGGCATCCACCGCCAGACCCTGTACTACCGGCTGGCCCGGGTGGAGAAGCTGACGGGCCTGGACCTGGACGCGGGCGAGGACCGGCTGCTGCTCCACATGGCCCTCAAGGCGTCCCGGCTGAGCGGCTGAACCGCCGGGGGCCCGCGCCCGTACGCCGAAGGGCCCGGGGGTCTGCCCCGGGCCCTTCTTTCACACCTTCGTGTCGGGCGTCGGTCAGCCCAGGTTGACGGAGCGGGCGGAGACCGCGCCGATCTCCTCGGAGATGGCCGCGAGGACCTCGACCGGCACCTCGGCGTCCACGGTGAGCACGCCGAGCGCCTCGCCGCCCTCCTCGGCACGGGCGACCTGCATGCCCGCGATGTTCAGACCGGCCTCGCCCAGCAGGCGGCCGACCGCACCGACGACGCCGGGGCGGTCGGTGTAGCGCAGGACGACCATGTGGTCGGCGAGCGACAGGTCCACGTCGTACGCGCCGATGCCGACGATCTTCTGGAGGTGCTTGGGACCGGCGAGGGTGCCGGAGACCGAGATCTCCTGACCGTCCGACAGGGTGCCGCGCACGGTGACCACGTTGCGGTGGTCCGGGGACTCCGACGAGGTGGTCAGGCGCACTTCGACGCCGCGCTCCTGCGCGAACAGCGGCGCGTTCACGTAGGAGACCGTCTCGTCGACGACGTCCTCGAACACGCCCTTGAGCGCGGAGAGTTCGAGCACCTTCACGTCGTGCTGGGTGATCTCGCCGCAGACCTCGACATCGAGGCGGACCGCGACCTCGCCCGCGAGGGCGGTGAAGATGCGGCCGAGCTTCTCGGCGAGCGGCAGGCCCGGACGCACGTCCTCGGCGATGACGCCGCCCTGCACGTTGACCGCGTCGGGGACGAGTTCACCGGCGAGCGCGAGGCGCACCGACTTGGCGACCGAGACGCCGGCCTTCTCCTGGGCCTCGTCCGTGGAGGCGCCGAGGTGCGGGGTGCAGACGACCTGGTCCAGCTCGAACAGCGGGGAATCCGTGCAGGGTTCGTTCGCGTACACGTCGAGGCCGGCGCCCGCGACGCGGCCCTCCTTGATGGCCGAGTACAGCGCGGCCTCGTCCACGATCCCGCCGCGGGCGGCGTTGACGATGCGCACGGACGGCTTCACCTTGTGCAGGGCCTCGTCACCGATGAGACCGAGGGTCTCCGGGGTCTTGGGCAGGTGCACGGTGATGAAGTCGGCGACCTCCAACAGCTCGTCCAGCGTCAGCATCTTGACGCCCATCTGGGCGGCGCGCGCGGGCTGTACGTAGGGGTCGTAGGCGACGATCTTCATGCCGAAGGCCGACATGCGCTGGGCGACCAGGACGCCGATGCGGCCGAGGCCGACGACACCGAGGGTCTTCTCGCTCAGCTCGACGCCGGTGTACTTGTTCCGCTTCCACTCGCCGTTCTTCAGGGCGGTGTTGGCCTGCGGGATGTTGCGCGCCGTGGCGACGAGCAGGCCGCAGGCCAGCTCGGCGGCGGTGACGATGTTGGAGGTCGGAGCGTTGACGACCATCACGCCGGCCTTGGTGGCGGACGAGACGTCGACGTTGTCCAGACCGACGCCCGCGCGGGCGACGACCCTCAGCTTCTTCGCGGCGGCGATGGCCTCGGCGTCCACCTTGGTCGCGGAGCGCACCAGGATCGCGTCGGCGTCGGCGATCGCGGGCAGCAGCTCCGCGCGGTCGGCGCCGTTGCAGTGCCGGATCTCGAAATCGGGGCCCAGGGCCTCGACCGTGGCGGGCGACAGCTCTTCGGCGATGAGTACGACAGGTTTCGAGCTCACGTGGGTCCTCACAAGTCCATTGCGGACGGCCGTCCCGACGGCCGCAGGCGTGGAGGGGGTAGCCGCGTGGAAGACGCACGACACTGTGGGCCTGACGCGTTGTCTGTGCAGTGTAATGGCGTTGCGGGACCGCTATTCCGCCTGTCCGGAAGGATCACCCGTCCGTGGTTGGCCGGGGTGGACAAGGCAGTGCACCGGGAAGACCTGGATCCGGCGGAGCCGGGTACGCGGCGGGTGCCGGGACGGCGCGTCCCGGCCCCCGCCGCGCGGGGCTCAGCTCTCGTCGTTGTCGACCCAGCTCATCAGCTTGCGCAGCTTCTTGCCGGTGGTCTCGAGCAGGTGCTCCTCGTCGGCCTTCTTGTACTCGTTGTACTTCGGCAGACCGGCCTTGTACTCGGCCATCCAGTTGTTGGCGAAGGTGCCGTCCTGGATCTCGGCGAGGACCTTCTTCATCTCGGCCTTGGTGGCGTCGGTGATGACGCGCGGGCCGGTGATGTAGTCGCCCCACTCGGCGGTCTCGGAGACCGACCAGCGCATCTTCTCCAGGCCGCCCTCGTACATGAGGTCCACGATGAGCTTCAGCTCGTGGAGGCACTCGAAGTACGCGATCTCCGGCTGGTAGCCGGCCTCGGTCAGGGTCTCGAAACCGGCCTTGACCAGGGCGGAGGCGCCACCGCAGAGGACGGCCTGCTCACCGAACAGGTCGGTCTCGGTCTCCTCGGTGAAGGTGGTCTTGATGACGCCGGCGCGGGTGCCGCCGATGCCGGCCGCGTAGGACAGGGCCAGCTCGAAGGCCTTGCCGGTCGCGTCCTGCTCGACCGCCGCGATGCACGGGACGCCGCGGCCCTCTTCGTACTGGCGGCGGACCAGGTGGCCCGGGCCCTTGGGGGCGACCAGGGCGACGTCCACGTCCGCGGGCGGCTGGATGAAGCCGTAGCGGATGTTGAAGCCGTGACCGAAGAAGAGCGCGTCGCCGGCCTTGAGGTTGTCCTTGATGGACGCCTCGTAGACCTCGGCCTGGATCGGGTCCGGGGTCAGGATCATGATGACGTCGGCCCAGGCCGAGGCCTCGGCAACGGAGACGACCGTCAGGCCCTGCTCCTCGGCCTTGGCCTTGGACTTGGAGCCCTCCTGGAGACCGACGCGGACGTCGACACCGGAGTCGCGCAGGGACAGCGCGTGGGCGTGGCCCTGGCTGCCGTAGCCAATGACCGCGACCTTGCGGCCCTGGATGATGGACAGGTCGGCGTCGTTCTCGTAGAACAGCTCGGCCACTGGGATATCTCCTTGGTGCGCTGGTGTTGCACCCACCGTACGGCGGGGAACGGAATCAGAGGTTTCAAGTCTCGCTATGCGAGCAGATGTCACTGCCGCTATGCGAGCAGATGTCACTGCCGCCATGCGAGCGGGTGGCGGGGCTGCCTGCTCGCTCAGCGGTGGATCAGGCGCTGCGGTCGAGCGCGCGCAGGCTGCGGTCCGTGATGGACCGGCCGCCACGCCCTATGGCGATCGTGCCGGACTGCACGAGTTCCTTGATGCCGAAGGGCTCCAGCATCTTCAGCATCGCGCCGAGCTTGTCGGTGCCGCCGGTCGCCTCGATGGTGACGGCCTCCGGGGACACGTCGACCGTCTTGGCACGGAACAGCTGGACGATCTCGACGATCTGCGAGCGGGTCTCGTTGTCGGCGCGGACCTTCACCAGGACGAGCTCGCGCTCGATGGCGTTGTGCTGCTCCAGCTCGACGATCTTGAGCACGTTGACCAGCTTGTTGAGCTGCTTGGTCACCTGTTCGAGAGGGAGGTCCTCGACGTTGACGACGATGGTGATGCGGGAGATGTCGGGGTGCTCCGTGACACCGACCGCCAGCGAGTCGATGTTGAACCCGCGGCGGGAGAACAGCGCGGCGATCCGGGCGAGGATGCCGGGCGTGTTCTCGACCAGGACGGAGAGCGTGTGCTTGGACATGTCGGTCGTTCTCTCTTTCGCTCTTCGCTCAGTCGTCTTCGTTGTCGCCGAAGTCGGGACGGACGCCCCGCGCGGCCAGGACCTCGTCGTTCGAGGTGCCCGCGGCGACCATCGGCCACACCATGGCGTCCTCGTGGACGATGAAGTCGATGACCACCGGACGGTCGTTGATCGCGTTGGCCTCGGCGATGACCCGGTCCAGGTCGGCCGGGTCCTCGCAGCGCAGCGCCACGCAGCCCATGGCCTCGGACAGCTTGACGAAGTCGGGGACGCGGGTGCCCTTGCGGGGGGCGCTGGACTCGCCGAGCTGCGAGCCGACCGCCGTGCCCTGACCGGTTTCGTCGGCGTGCAGGACGGTGTTGGAGTACCGCTGGTTGTAGAACAGGGTCTGCCACTGGCGGACCATGCCCAGCGCGCCGTTGTTGATGATCGCGACCTTGATCGGGATGTTGTTCAGCGCACAGGTGACCAGTTCCTGATTGGTCATCTGGAAGCAGCCGTCGCCGTCGATCGCCCAGACCGTGCGCTCCGGCATGCCGACCTTGGCGCCCATCGCGGCCGGGACCGCGTAGCCCATGGTTCCGGCGCCGCCGGAGTTCAGCCAGGTGCGGGGCTCCTCGTAGTTCACGAAGTGCGAGGCCCACATCTGGTGCTGGCCGACGCCCGCCGCGAAGATCGTGCTCTTCGGCGCGAGCGCGCCGATCCGCTCGATGACCTGCTGCGGCGACAGCATGCCGTCCTCGGGCAGGTCGTAGCCCAGCGGGTAGGTCTCGCGCCAGCGGTTGAGGTCCTTCCACCAGGCGGTGTAGTCACCGGCGTGGCCCTCGGTGTGCTCGGCCTGGACGGCCTGGACCAGGTCGGCGATGACCTCGCGGGCGTCGCCGACGATCGGGACGTCGACGGCGCGGTTCTTGCCGATCTCGGCGGGGTCGATGTCCGCGTGGATGATCTTCGCGAAGGGGGCGAAGCTGTCCAGCTTGCCGGTGACGCGGTCGTCGAAGCGGGTGCCGAGGGCGATCAGCAGGTCGGCCTTCTGCAGGGCGGTGACCGCGGTGACGGCGCCGTGCATGCCGGGCATGCCCACGTGCAGCGGGTGGCTGTCGGGGAAGGAGCCGAGCGCCATCAGGGTGGTGGTGACCGGGACGCCGGTCAGCTCGGCGAGGACCTTCAGCTCGGCGGTCGCGCCGGACTTCATGATGCCGCCGCCGACGTACAGGACCGGGCGCTTGGCCTGGCAGATGAGCTTGGCCGCCTCGCGGATCTGCTTGGCGTGCGGCTTGGTGACCGGCCGATAGCCCGGCAGGTCCTGGGTCGGCGGCCAGCTGAAGGTGGTCTTCGCCTGGAGCGCGTCCTTGGCGATGTCGACCAGGACCGGGCCGGGACGGCCGGTGGAGGCGATGTGGAACGCCTCGGCGATCGTCCGCGGGATGTCCTCGGCCCTGGTGACCAGGAAGTTGTGCTTGGTGATCGGCATGGTGATGCCGACGATGTCCGCCTCCTGGAAGGCGTCGGTGCCGATCGCCTTGGAGGAGACCTGACCGGTGATCGCGACGAGCGGCACGGAGTCCATGTGCGCGTCGGCGATCGGGGTGACGAGGTTGGTGGCGCCGGGCCCCGAGGTGGCCATGCAGACGCCGACCTTGCCGGTGGCCTGCGCGTAGCCGGTGGCGGCGTGACCGGCGCCCTGCTCGTGGCGGACCAGGATGTGACGGACCTTCCGGCTGTCCATCATCGGGTCGTACGCGGGGAGGATGGCGCCGCCCGGGATGCCGAAGACGGTGTCGCACCCCACCTCTTCGAGAGAGCGGATGAGGGACTGCGCACCCGTGACGTGCTCAACTGCGGCGGTGTGGGATCCGCCGTTACGGGCCCGCGGCTGCGGATGGTGGGCCCCGGTGGCCTGCTCGGTCATCGGCATTCTCTTCTCGAAGCTGAGGGTTTTTGCGAGGGTTCGGTGTGTGCCAGTGCAACAAAAAACCCCTCGTGCCGGGAGGCAAGCGAGGGGAGCGCGTCGGGTGCGTTGAGCGGGGGCATGAGTGACCCTGCTTCAGCCGACGCGCTTTCCAAGTACGAGAATTCGGGTGCGCATGGCACTGACCCTCCCTCCGGCGGGAGGTCGGTGTCAAGCGGGTGGGACGGGCGTCTCATTATGTGAGCCCCTATGGATGGCCATCGGTCCGCCGAGTGAGCCGCCGGCCAAGGCAGGCTGGGCCGCCCCGCCCGGTACAGGGAACGTACCGCGCACGAGGGCGCGGCGCAGCCGGTACTCGTCGAGAGGCCCGGAGAAGGCCATTCCCTGCCCGTGCGTGCAGCCCATCGCGCGCAGTGCGGCGAGCTGCTCGGGGAGGTCCACCCCGTCCGCCACCGACTGCATTCCCAGATCATTTGCGATCCGCAACAGACCTGCGGTGATCTTGTGCAGCCTGGCCGATTCGACCACCCCTTCGACCAGCCCGCGGTCCAGTTTGAGTACGTCGACCGGGAGCCGGCGGAGGGCGCTGATGGCCGCGTAACCGCTGCCGAAGCCGTCCAGGGCGATCCGGACGCCGAGCCGCCGCAAGGCCGTCAGGCGGCGCTCCAGCTCGTCGAAGGGCACACGGGGGTCACTGTCCGCGAGTTCGATCACCAGCCCGCCCGAGGGCAGGCCGTGCCGGGCGAGCAGGGATTCGACCGAGCCGCCCGGCACCGACCGGTCCAGCAGCCGCTGGGCGGTCATCCGGACGGCGACCGGTACGTCGTGTCCGGACCGGTGGCGTTCGGCGGCCTGGTCCATCGCCTCCTCCAGCAGCCAGCGGCTCAGCTCGGCTGCCCGGGAAGCGTCCGGGACCGCGGTCGGCACCGGCCCGCAGGGCCCGCCGGGACCCACCGCGCCCTCGCTGTATTCGGCCACCCGGAGGAACTCGGCGGGAGTGAAGAGGATCCCCTGGGCCGAGCGCCAGCGGGCCTGCGCGGCCACCGCCGTGACCTCACCGCTGGCCAGGCAGACGACGGGCTGGTGGAGCAGCGCGAACTCGCCCTCGTGGAGCGCGGTGCGCAGCCGCCCCGCCAGCTCCGCCTTGCGGACCACCTCCGCCTGCATCTGGGGCGCGTACAGCTCGACCCGGTTCTTGCCGCCGGCCTTGGCCCGGTACATGGCCAGGTCCGCGTTGCGCATCAGGTCCGAAGGGGTGATGCCGGGGTCGGCGAAGGCCACCCCGATACTGGCGGCGACCCGGACATCACTGCCCGCGATCCGGTAGGGCTGGGAGAGCGTGGTGCGCAGCCGGTCGGCGATCTCGTGGACCTGGTATTCGCGGGCGGAGCGGTCCCGGCTGCCGTCGCCGATGATCAGTGCGGCGAACTCGTCCCCGCCGAGCCGGGCGGCGGTGTCCCCGGCGCGGACGGAGTCCTGCAGGCGGCGGGCGGCCTCGATCAGGAGTTCGTCGCCGGCCTGGTGGCCGATGGTGTCGTTGACCGCCTTGAAGCCGTCGAGGTCGATGAAGAGCACGGCGGTGCTGTGGTCCCCGGCCCGGCGGCCGGTCAGGGCCTGGCGGACCCGGCGGGTGAACAGGGCCCGGTTGGGCAGGTCGGTCAGCGGGTCGTGTTCGGCGCTGTGCTGGAGCTGGGCCTGGAGCCGGACCCTTTCGGTGACGTCCCGGCTGTTGAGGATGAGCCCGCCCTGGTGCCGGTTGACGGTGGACTCCACATTGAGCCATTCGCCCGCGCCGGACCTGAAGCGGCACTCGATGCGGGTGGTGGGCTCCTCGGCGGGCGGGGCGGCGAGGAAGCGGCGCACCTCGTGGACCACCCGGCCGAGGTCCTCGGGGTGGATCAGCGAGGAGAGCTCCCGGCCGACCAGGTCCTCGGCCTCCCGGCCGTAGACCCCGGCGGCGGCGGGGCTGACGTAGCGCAGTATCCCGGTGGGCGCGGCGATCATGATGACGTCGCTGGAGCCCTGGACCAGGGACCGGAAGTGGTTCTCCTTCTGGGCCAGTTCCTGGGTCAGGGCGATGTTGTCGAGGAGCATGATGCCCTGCCGGATGACCAGGGCCAGTACGACGGTGCAGCCGGTGAGGACGACCATGCGGTCGACCTTCCGGCCCTCGATCACGTTGTAGAGGATCCCCAGGGTGCACACGGCGGCGGCGAGGTACGGGGTGAGCGCGGGCAGCGAGCCGGTGATCGGGCGGCTGACCGGGCGCACCTCGCGCGCGTGCGCGAAGAGCAGCTCGCTGCCGCCGCGGGCCGCGCCGCGCCGGGCGGCGGCCGTGCGTCCCGCTCCGCCGCCGCGCGCGGGACGCGGGGCGCGCGGGACGGGCCTGCTCCGGGGTGCCTCGGGTACCGGGTGCGTCCGCGGGGCGCCCCAGGGCGCGTAGGCCAGCAGCAGGGAGCCGGCGAACCAGCCCGCGTCGAGCAGCTGCCCGGACTGGTAGTGGGCGCTCAGCAGCGGCGAGGTGAAGAGGGCGTCGCTGAGCACGGTGAGCGCGAGGGCCGCGATGGCGGTGTTGACGGCCGAGCGGTTGGTCGCGGACCGGCGGAAGTGCAGCACGAGCACCATCGAGACCAGCGCGATGTCCAGCAGCGGGTAGGCCAGGGACAGTGCGGCCCGCGGGACGCTGCCGAGGGCGCCCGACTGGGCGGTCCGGGCGGCGTGCGCGAGGGCCAGGCTCCAGGAGAGCGTCAGCAGGGATCCGGCGATGAGCCAGGAGTCGAGTGCGAGGCAGACCCAGCCGGCCCGGTTGACGGGGCGCTTGGCGAGGACGAGGAGTCCGACGATGGCGGACGGGGCGAAGCAGAGGAAGGCGAAGTCGGCGACCGAGGGCTTCGGCACTTCCTGGCCGAGGACGACCTCGTACCAGCCCCAGACGAGGTTGCCGACGGCGGCCATGAGCGAGGAGAACGCGAACAGCAGCCAGGCGGGGCGTTCGCGGCGGCCGATGGTCCTCGCGTAGTGGTAGCAGGAGACCGCGGCCAGTAACCCGGCGGCGCTGAGGCCGAAGTCGCCCATGATCTCGGCGGCTTCCTTGGAACCCCAGCCGACGGCGGCCCCTACGGCGTAGCCGGCGCTGATCACGGCGAGGAGGAGCTGCGCTGCCAGGCCCTTGCCGCCACTGGCGGCCGGCGGCCGGGTCAGGAGGGCGCCGGGGGCGCTCACCGGTCCGCCTCGGTGGCTGGTTTCGGTACGCGCTGTCGTCGCTTGCGGCGGCTGTGCCGCGCCGGATCCTTCGCCCATTGGCCGTACATCGCCCGTCGCCCCCCAAAGTGTCCGATCACTCCCCAGCGCCAGACGAACGCGCTGCATCCCCTTGCTCCGGACGATACACCACTTTCGTCACTCAGGGACATAGAGCTTCTACTCTCCGTCACCACCAAGGGAGTTGCACGCACGGCACGCGTTCACCCGGCTACACAAGGTGTGCGAGCCGGCCTCATTTGGTCGTCAGCACCGTGTTCGAGAGCGGCTCCCCGGCGGCCAGCGCGGAGAGCTGACGGGCCACCAGCCGCTTGGCCCGCGGCTCGAACGCCGAGCTGCTGCCACCGACATGAGGGGTGATCAGGACATTACGAGCATGCCAGAGCGGGTGCCCCGGGAGCAGCGGTTCGGGGTCGGTGACGTCCAGGGCCGCCCGCAGCCGTCCCGCGTCCAGCTCCGCCAGCAGCGCATCCGTGTCGACGACCGGGCCGCGGGCGACGTTGACGAGCAGCGCCCCGTCCCGCATCCGGGCCAGGAACCCGGCGTCGGCCAGCCCCCGGGTCTCCTCGGTGAGCGGGGTGGAAAGGATCACGACGTCTGCGCCGGGCAGCAGTCCGGGCAGGTCGGCGAGGGCGTGCACCGGCCCGCGGGCGGCCGTGCGCGCCGAGCGGGCCACGCGGGTGATCCGGGCGCATTCGAAGGGCGCGAGCCGGTCCTCGATGGCGGCGCCGATGGACCCGTAGCCCACGATGAGGACGGACTTGTCGGCGAGGGCCTCGTAGAAGCCGGAGCGCCACTCCTCCCGGTCCTGGCCGCGGACCATGCCGGGGATTCCGCGCAGGGAGGCGAGGACCAGGGTGAGGGCGAGTTCGGCGGTGCTGGCCTCGTGCACGCCGCGGGCGTTGCACAGGTGCACGCCGGGCCGCAGGACGTCCAGGCCGCCCAGGACGTGGTCGATGCCGGCGGTCAGGGTCTGGACCGCGCGCACCTCGGGCATGTGCGCGAGCGGGCGCACCGTGACGGCCGGGGACTTCATGTAGGGCGTGACGTAGAAGACGCAGGCGGCCGGATCGGCCGGGAACTCCTCCTCGCCGTCCCAGTGCCGGTAGCGGTAGCGGTCGGGGAGACCCTTGATCTCTTCGGCGGGGAAGGGCAGCCAGACGTCCGCGGTCTTTGAAGTCATGATCACGAGGCTATGCGAAGCGGTGGTGATCAAGCCGTTAGTTTGGGTGGCGGAGCGGGAGGGGGACCGAGGAGTGGAGCGCAGGTCGATCGGGGCGTCGGCGCTGACGGTGGGCGCCATCGGGCTCGGCTGCATGCCGATGAGCTGGGGGTACGCCGCCTCGGGGCGCGAGGGCGCCGAATCGCTGCGGACGGTGCACACCGCGCTGGACCTGGGCGCGAACCTGCTGGACACGGCCGACATCTACGGGCCCTACACGAACGAGCTGCTGGTGGGCCGGGTGCTGCGGGAACGGCGCGCGGACGCGTTCGTATCGGCCAAGGTGGGCCTGCGGACGGGAGACCAGCACGTGGTGGCCGACGGTCGGCCCGGGTACGTGCGGCGGGCCTGCGACGCCTCGCTGCGGCGGCTGCGGACCGACGTCATAGACCTCTACCAGCTGCACCGGGTGGACCCGGACGTTCCGGTGGAGGAGACCTGGGGCGCCATGGCGGAGCTGGTGGGCGCGGGGAAGGTGCGCGCGCTGGGGTTCTGCGCGCTGGGGGCGGGCGCGGGGCCGGGGGCCGGGCGCCTCGGGGACCGCGCGTACACGGTGACACTGCGCCATCTGGAGCGGGCGCAGCAGGTGTTCCCGGTGAGCGCGGTGCAGGCGGAGCTGTCGGTGTGGTCGCCGCAGGCGGCCTGGCAGCTGCTGCCGTGGTGCCGCACGCGCGGCGTGGGACTGCTGGCCGCGATGCCCATGGGAAGCGGCTTCCTGACCGGAACGCTGACGCCGGGGCAGGGCTTCGAGGAGACGGACGCGCGGGCCCGGCACCCCCGGTTCACGGCGGACGCGATGGCGGCCAACCAGGTTCTGGTGGCGGGGCTGCGGCGGATAGCTCAGCGGCACGAGGGGCCGGGCGGGCGGCCCGCGACGGTGGCCCAGGTGGCGCTGGCGTGGGTACTGGCCCAGGGGCCGCAGGTGGTGCCGGTGCCGGGGGCCGAGCGGGCCTGCTGGGCGGCGGAGAACGCGGGGGCGGCGGAGGTCCGGCTGACGGCGCGGGACCTGGAGGAGATCGCGGGGCTGCCGGCGGCGGTGGGAGCCTGGGATTAGGGGGTGTCCGGTGGGATGATCTGCCCTCTTCCCCGTTCGGAGGGCGCCCATCCCCACTCGATCGAGTGTACGAAGTGGCGGAACTTCGCCGACTCTCCGGGCTGTTGAGACAGGTGACCGGCAGGATCGTCGGGGTCGCCGGGATCCACGGTCGACGGGCGAGGGGCACGGAAGGGAGCAGGGCGATGGGTACGGGAGCGATGCGGGGCCGCGCGGTACGGGGCGGGGTTCGGAGCGAGGCGGTGCGGGGCGCGGAGGGCGGGAGCGGGTCCGCCGGGCTCTTGGCCGCGGGAAGCGGGGCCACCGGGGGCGCGGCCTCCGGGAGCGCGGCCGGGCGGGGCGTGTGGGCGGCGGTGGCGCTGGCCGGGTGCGGGGCGCTGCTGGCGGCGGGATGCGGTCCGGCCGGGGGGCCCGGGTCCGGGGCGCCGGCGGGTTCGTCACCACCGGCGCGGGGTGCGGCGAGTCCGTCGGGGGGCGGTACGGCCTCCCCCACGCCCTCGGGGCCGCCCGCGAAGGGTTCGGTGACGGTGTCCGGCGAGGTAGCCAAGGGCCTGGAGTCGCCGTGGGGCGTGGCCGCGCTGCCGGACGGTGACCTGCTGGTGGCCTCGCGGGACAAGGGCACGATCTCCCGGGTCGGGACGAAGACGGGGAAGGTGACGGAGATCGGGAAGGTCTCCGGGGTGGCTCCGGGCGGCGAGGGCGGGCTGCTCGGACTGGCCGTGTCCCCGTCGTACGCCTCGGACCGGCTGGTGTACGTGTACTTCACGACGGAGTCCGACAACAGGATCGCCCGGCTCAGGTACGACGAGCAGAGACAGCCCGGCCAGCAACTGGGCGCTCCGGACACGGTGTTCCGGGGCATCCCGAAGGGGCTCGTGCACAACGGCGGCCGGATCGCCTTCGGCCCGGACAAGATGCTCTACGCGGGGACGGGCGAGACCGGGGAGACCGGGCTCGCACAGGACAAGAAGTCGCTGGGCGGGAAGATCCTGCGGATGACGCCGGACGGGCAGCCGGTGCACGGCAATCCGGAGGCCGACTCGGTCGTCTACTCCTCGGGGCACCGCAATGTGCAGGGGCTCGCGTGGGACAAGGACAAGCGGCTGTGGGCCTCGGAGTTCGGCCAGGACACCTGGGACGAGCTGAATCTGATCGAGCCGGGCGGCAACTACGGCTGGCCGGAGGCCGAGGGGAAGGCGGGCAAGCCGGGGTTCATCGATCCGGTGGCCCAGTGGAAGACCGACGACGCCTCGCCGAGCGGGATCGCCTACGCCCAGGGGTCGATCTGGATGGCCGGGCTGAAGGGTGCCCGGCTGTGGCGGATCCCGCTGGAGGGCACGAAGCCGCTGGCGGAGCCGGAGGCCTTCCTCCAGGGGACGTACGGGCGGCTGCGGACGGTGGTGGCGCTCGGCGGGGACAAGCTGCTGCTGGTGACCAGCGAGACGGACGGGCGCGGGACGTCGGAGCCGGGAGACGACCGGATCCTGAGCCTCACGGTGCGCTGACCGACCACCGGCCGGCCCGGGCGCGGAACGGACCGGCGCAGGCCGGATGAGCAAGGGGCGACCTAGGAGGGGGCGGGGGTGAAGAGGCGCAGGCGGTGGGCGAGGGCGGCCGCTTCGCCGCGGCCGGCGACGCCGAGCTTGGCCAGGATGTTCGAGACGTGGACGCTGGCCGTCTTCGGGGAGATGAAGAGTTCCCCGGCTATCTGACGGTTGCTGTGGCCCACCGCGACCAGGCGCAGGACCTCCCGCTCGCGGCTGGTCAGGCCGAGGCTCTCGGCCGGGTCGGGCGCGGACGCGGGGTGGGCCGGGGCGGCACGCTCGTCGGGGGCGGTGAGCTGGAGGCGGCCGCGCCGGGCGAGCAGGGCCAGGTCGTCGCGGAGCCGGAGCGAGCCCAGTTGCTCGGCGGTGGCGTGGGCCGCGCGGACCAGGCCGGCGGCGTGCTCCCGGTCGCCGCCCGCGGCCAGCAGCGATTCGGCGAACCGGTGGCGGGCCCGGGCCAGGAGGTACGGGCGATCCAG
The DNA here is from genome assembly GCF_040611795.1 of Streptomyces sp. NPDC006529. Taxonomy (NCBI): domain Bacteria; kingdom Bacillati; phylum Actinomycetota; class Actinomycetes; order Kitasatosporales; family Streptomycetaceae; genus Streptomyces; species Streptomyces sp. NPDC006529. The sequence goes on from NZ_JBEXPB010000031.1 coordinate 61,487, forward strand.
CGGCCGGACCGCGGCCTCGACGGCGGTCCAGTGGGCGGGGGTGTCGCGGTCCTCGGCGCGGAGCAGTTCGGCGCTGACGAAGGCGGCGTGCGCGGCCCACAGCGGCACCGGGGCGGCCAGGGCGCGGGTGGCGCTGCGCAGGGTCTCCACCGCCTCGGCGTGACCCGCGGCGGCCGCCGGCAGGCCCCGGGCGTCGGCCTCGGCGGAGGCAGCCGCGAGCAGCAGGGGCCACGCGTAGCGGTGGTGGCCGAGCGGGAAGCCGTGCCCGATCGCCTCCGCGACCTCGGTGCGGACGTCGGCGATCCGGCCCTCCAGGGCGGCCACGCCGACCGCCAGGCGGTACATGGGGATCCGGTGCTGGGGCTGGGTGTCGTGCGTGCCGAAGTGCTCGTGGGCGGCGGCCAGCCACTCGGCGGCCGCATCCAGGTCACCGCGGGCCAGGGCGAGGTAGGACAGGCGTGCGCAGGCCATGCCGCGCGGGGCGGCGCTCTGGCTGACGCGCAGGGTGCGCTGGGCGGCTTCGGTGGCCTCGTCCCACCGGCCGAGGCTGTAGAGGCTCTCCGCCATGTTGCCGCGGACCCACGCCTCGGAGTCCAGGAGCCGGGAGGCTCCGACGAGCTGGACCCCTTCTTCCGCCAGTTGTACCGCTTCCCGTGAGCGGCCGTTGTTTTCGAGCTGAGAGGTGAGGTTGATATGGGCACGACCCGAGAGCATGACCAGGCCGAGTTCGGCGGCCCGTTCCTTGACCTCGTACATCAGGGCGAGGCCGCCCGCCACGTCGCCGGCGTCCGCGAGCAGGGAGCCGAGGGTGATCCGGGAGTGCAGTTCCACTTCCTGGGCGCCGACCCTGTGCGCGTATTCGACGGCGCGTTCGGCGGCCGCGATGTTGTCCAGGCCGGGGTTGTGCAGCATCCCCCAGCCCGCCGCGCGGGAGAGCACGTCGGCGTGCACGTGGGACGGGGGCAGCCCCTCGACGAGTGCCTGTGCGGTGCTCAGTTCGGCCCATCCGTCGCCGCGGCCCAGACTGGCGACCAGCTTGGAGCGTTCGGTCCAGAACCATGCGGAGCGCAGCGGGTCGTCCTCGTCCCCCAGCATCCGCAGGGCCATCTTGGTTATCTTCAGGGCGCGTTCGCGTTCGCCGCCGAAGCGGGCCGCGACGGTGGCCTCGGCCAGCAGGTCGAGGCGGCGCAGCGGGGTGGTCTGCGGGTCGCAGCCGCACGGCGGGTACACCTCCGTGTAGTCCGCGGGGCGGAGCTCCGCGCGGACCTCCGCCGGGGCGCTCTCCCACAGGTCGATGGCCCGGTCCAGCAGCCTGAGCTGCTCGGAGTAGGCGTGCCGGCGGCGGGCGGCGACGGAGGCGGCGAGCACGGCGGGCAGGGCCTTGGCCGCGTCGTTGGCGTAGTACCAGTAGCTCGCGAGCCGGATGGTCCGCTCCGAGGCGCAGACGAGGCTTTCGTCGGCCTCCATGGCCTGGGCGTAGCGGCGGTTGACGCGGGCGCGTTCGCCGGGCAGCAGGTCGTCGCTGACGGCTTCGCGGACGAGCGAGTGCCGGAAGCGGTAGCCGTCGTTGTCGGCACTGGCCAGCAGGATGTTGGCGCCCACGGCGGCGCGCAGCGCCTCGATCAGGGCGTCCTCGGTCAGCTGGGCGACGGCGAGCAGCAGGTCGTGTTCGACGGTGGAGCCGCCCTCGGCGACGATGCGGACCACGCGCTGGGCGGCGTCGGGCAGCACCTCGACGCGGACGAGCAGCAGGTCGCGCAGGGATTCGGTGAGGCCGGTGCGGCAGCCGCTCTCGCGGCAGGCGACGAGTTCCTCGACGAAGAAGGCGTTGCCGTCGGAGCGGTCGAAGACGGAGGCGACCAGGGCTTCTTCGGGCGGCGCGGCCAGGATGCCGGCGAGCTGGCGGCGTACTTCGGCCCGGTTGAAGCGGGGCAGTTCGATCCGCTGGACGGTGCGCAGCCGGTCGAGTTCGGCCAGCAGTGGGCGCAGCGGGTGGCGGCGGTGGATGTCGTCGGCGCGGTAGGTGGCGACGATGACGAGGCGGCCGCTGGAGAGGGTGCGCAGGAGGTAGGCGAGGAGGTGCCGGGTCGAGGTGTCCGACCAGTGCAGGTCTTCCAGGACGATGACGACGCTGCGGTCGGCGGCGAGCCGCTCCAGCAGGCGTACGGTCAGTTCGAAGAGCCGGGCGGTGCTCTCCTCGTCGTGCGGTCCCCGGGGGGTGTCGCCGAGTTCGGGGAGGATCCGGGCGAGTTCGTCCTCCTGGCCCGCGGCCGCGGCGGTCAGCGCCTCGGGGAGCTGACGGCGCAGGCTGCGCAGGGCAGCGGAAAAGGGGGCGAAAGGAAGGCCCTCCGCCCCTATCTCCACACAACCGCCGACGGCGACGACGGCGCCGCGCCGCTCGGCCTCGCAGAGGAACTCCTCGGTGAGGCGGGTCTTGCCGACCCCGGCCTCGCCCCCGATGAGGAGCGCTTGCGGTTCCGCGGCCGCGGCCCGGGTCAACGCGTCGGTGAGTACGGCCAGTTCGTCGGCGCGGCCGACGAACACCGGGCTGACAGATCTGGTCTCCACGCCGCCGAGCATCGCACAGCGGTCCGGGTGACCGGCACTGGTTATCGGTGCGCTCCTCATCACGTGTCGGATCACGTGGTGCGGGACGCGGGTTACGCGGCCGGGGTGAACCGGTTGCGGTGCTCCCTCACCGGCCTCTCCGAGGCCTTCTTGAGAGAGAAGCGGCGGCGCGCGCCCCGCTCCTGGGCCAGTCGCGTCTGGCGGTACTCGGCGGCCTCACGGATGAGGTCGTCGCGGTGGGCGGTGGCGATCTCGTACACGAACATCTCGTACTCCCTGGTTGCGTTTCTCGGGCACCTCGTCCGGTGTGATCCAAGATTCGCGTCCCAGGGGGTCCGGGTGCATCGGGCGCATGCCGCATCTCGCCGGGCCCGGGGGCCTTAGGCGGGGGGTCCCGTGGTCCCGGAGGGCCTAAGGAGGGGCGTTCCCCCGCCTAGGCAGGGGAACGTGCGCGTTTTCGCCCGTGGTTCCTAGCCGGCGGCCGGGGCCTTGGGGAGTTCGAAGAGGACGTCGAAGTACATGAGGCCGAAGATCAGCACGCCGATCACACCGAGTGCGACGGCGACCCAGGAGGCGGCCTTGACCCACTGCGGATTGACCCGGCCGGGAGCCCCGAAGGAGGGGCCGACCAGCACGAACATGCCGATGAGGAGGGCGATCGTGGAAAAGACACCGTTGACGAGGGCGGTCAGGTGCCAGCCGTCGCTGTACAGCGCGCTGATCTTCTGTTCCATCGAGGTGGCGTTGACCGACTCGATCTGGCCTATGAGGCCCTGGCGCTCGGAGATCACCCGCGAGACCCAGGTGCCGCTGAGGGCGACGAGGGAGAGCCCGGCGCCCGCGATGGCCGCGGCGGCGGCGAAGACGCCGGTGGGGCGGTCCTCGGTGTCCTGGTTCAGGAGTTCGTCGGACTCGTCACCGTCGAGGTCCCCGTCCGGGTCGCCGGCCACGTCCGCGATATCGGTGACCTCGACATCGGCGGGGGTGGTTCCGGTGACGGTGGCCTCGGCCGACTCCTTGGAGTCGGACTCGGGCGCGTTCTGGGCGGGGGTCTTCGTGGTGTCCATGCGGGGCACGGTAGGCGGCCTATCTGAGAGGTTCCTGAGAGCCGCGTGTGCGCGTGTGCGGGCCGGTTCGCGGCTCGGTTCGCGGGTGTGCTCGTGGGCGGGTTCCCAGGTGGCCGGGCGGGTGGCCGGGCAGGTCGGGCTAGGCCGTCGGGGCGGCGGCCCATTCGTGGGCGAGGAGCGCCCAGATCTCGGTGTTCTGATGGACGCCCCGGTGGCGGTGGCTCTCGCGCAGGACGCCTTCGCGGGTCATGCCCAGGCGCTGGGCGACGGCGAGGCTCCTGGTGTTGAGCGAGGACGCGTGCCACTCGACGCGGTGCATGCCCCGTTCCCGGAAGGCGTGGTCGATCAGGATCCGGCAGGCGCGGGTGATCAGGCCGCGTCCGGCGGCGGCGGGCTCCAGCCAGCAGCCGATCTCGCAGTTCCCCGCGGCCGCGTCGAAGGTCCGGAAGAGGACCCCGCCGACGAGGGTGCCGTCGGCCCGGATGCCGAAGAGGCGTCCGGTGTCGGCGGCGGCCTTCTGGGCGTAGTTGGTCAGCAGGGTGCGCGCGGACTCGACGTCGGTGGCGGCGTCGGGGAAGCCGATGTGTTCCCCGATGTAGGCGCGGCCGCGCTCGATGTGCGCGAAGAATTCCTCGGCGTGCCGGGCTTCCAGGGGGAACAGCCGGGCATCGTCGGCGAGGTCTATGGAGAACATGCGGGATTCCTTCGGGTTCCTACGGCGCCGGTTCCGCCGGGTCAGCGGGGCGCGGCGGCGGGTTCGTCGGTTTCGCTGCGTTGCGCGGGCAGTGTCGCACGGAGGCGGCACTCGGGCGGCTCGATGCTGATCTTGGGCAGGCGGCGGTCGAGCCAGCCGGGGATCCACCAGTTCGCGCCGCCCAGCAGGTGCATGAGGGCGGGCACCAGCAGGGTCCGCAGGACGAACGCGTCGAGGGCGACGGCGGCGGCGAGCGCGATACCGAACATGGCGATCAGCCGGTCGCCGCTGAGGACGAAGGCGAGGAAGACGGAGATCATGATCACCGCCGCCGAGTTGATCACCCGGCTGGTCTCGGCCAGGCCGACCCGGACGGCCCGCCGGTTGTCGCCCGTGGCCAGCCACTCCTCGTACATCCGGCTGACCAGGAACACCTGGTAGTCCATGGAGAGGCCGAAGAGGACGGAGACCATGATCACCGGGAGGAAGGGTTCGATCGGCCCGGCGCTGCCGAGGCCCAGCAGTTCGCTGCCCCAGCCCCATTGGAAGACCGCGACGACGACACCGAAGGAGGAGGCCACGGCGGCGATGTTCATGGCGGCCGCCTTGAGCGGGATGCCGATGGACCGGAAGGCCAGCAGCAGCAGGACGCAGCCGAGTGCGATGACCACGCCGACGAAGAGCGGCAGCTTCCCGACGATGACGTCGGCGAAGTCGTCGTAGCCCGCGGTCACGCCGCCGACGTGGACGTCCATGCCGTGTCCGTGCCGGGCGCGCGGGATGACGTCCTGGCGCAGCCGGTCGACGAGTTCGCTGGTGGCCCGCGACTGCGGAGCGGAGGCGGGTACGACCGTCAGGACGGCGGTGTCCCCGCTCCGGTTGAAGACGGCCGGGCCGGCGGCGGCGACGCCGGGGGTGGTGCGCAGGGTCTCGCCGAGGGTGTCGAGGGCGGCGCGGTCCCCCGGGCCGGAGAGCCGGGCGACGAGCGTGAGCGGCCCGTTCACGCCGGGACCGAAGCCGTCCGCGAGCAGGTCGTAGGCCTGTCGGGTGGTGGAGGCGGCCGGGTTGTTGCCCTGGTCGGAGGTGCCGAGGTGGAGGGAGAAGGCGGGGACGGCCAAGGCCGCCATGAGCAGCGCGGCGAGGGCGCCGAGCAGTGTGGGGCGCCGTTCCACGAAGGCGGACCAGCGGGCGGCGAACCCGGCGGGCGGTCGCGGCCGCGGCCTGTCGGAGGCGAGCCTGCGGCGCTCGCGGCGGGACAGGGCGCGCATGCCGATGTACGAAAGGAGCGCGGGCAGCAGGGTGACGGACGCGGCGACGGTGAGGACGACGGTCAGCGAGGCGGCCAGGGCGACGCCGACCAGGAAGTCGAGCCGCAGGACCAGCATGCCGAGCAGGGCGATGCAGACGGTGGCGCCGGCGAAGACGACGGCGCGGCCGGTGGTGGCGGCGGCCGCGCGGGCGGCTTCGTCGACGCTCAGGCCGCGCAGCAGGCCCTTGCGGTGCCGGGTGACGATGAAGAGCGCGTAGTCGATGCCGACGCCGAGCCCGACGAGGGTGCCGAGCATCGGGGCGAAGTCGGCGACCGGCAGGGCGTGCCCGAGCAGGGTGATGCCGAAGTACGCGGTGCCGACGCTCACGAGCGCGGTCGCCAGGGGCAGCAGGCTGGCGGCGAGCGAGCCGAAGGCGAGGAAGAGGACGACCCCGGCGACGGCGACGCCCAGCACTTCGGCGAGGTGGGCCGTGGGCGCCTCGGTCAGGCCGATGGCGCGGCCGCCCAGGGCGACGTGGAGGCCGTCGCGTTCGGTCGCGGGGTTCTTCGCGGCGTCCAGGACGGCCCGGGCCTGCGCCGGGGGGACGGCGTCGGCCGGCCGGTCGAAGGTGACCACCGCGTAGGCGGTGCGCCCGTCGGAGCTGATCTGCGCCGCGCCCTCGGGTCCGTAGGGGCTGACGACGGAGCCGACGCCGGGCAGTGCGGCGATCGCGCCGAGGGCCCGGCTCATGCGCCGTTCGACCTCGGGCGTACGGGCGTTCTCGTGTACGGGGGTGCGCCACACGACGGTGTCGGTGTCGCCGCCCTGGCCGTGGAAGCCCTCGCGCAGCAGGTCGTGCGCCCGGCCGGATTCGGTGCCGGGGACCTCGTAGTCGTGGGAGAACGCGCTTTTGGCACTCGCGGCGGCCGCGGCGCTCGCGCCGAGGGCCAGGAGCCAGAGCAGGACGGTGACGAGGCGGTGCCGCATGCACCACCGAGCGATGGCTGCCAACGAACGTGCTCCCTGGTGGTTCGGATCCTGTGCCGGGAACAGCCCGTCGGAAGGAACGCGTAGGTCCGAGACGGCCCACACCGCAACGATCCCAGCGATTCGTGATCGTTGGTCCCGTTCGTGTGCATCGTCACAGGATGGGCGGGTGGGTGAGGGTGTCCAGGACATCCCGCCCGGGTCCGACGGCCCGGGCGCGACGGCCGGCGGCCTACCGGCCGGGGCCCTCGTCCGCCCGGTAGCCCGGCAGGGAGGGCCAGCGCACGGTGAGGACGACGGTGTCCTCCTCGGCGTACCAGGAGTGGTCCACTCCGCGCCCCCACAGGACGTAGTCGCCCTGCTCGGCGAGGACCACCGTCCGCCCCGGAAACTCCAGCCGGAACCTCCCGCTGATGAGCACTTGCAGCGCCGTGCGCTCCTCACCGGTCACCCACTGCGCGCGCTCCTCCCCCTTCGGGTGCACGCCCCACTTGATCTCGACGTCCGCGCTGTGCCGGGGGTCGTCGGGGTCCTTGAAGTGCCCGAGGAGCCAGCCCCGGTCGGCGGCGGCATCGGGTCCCGCCTTGCCGGTGTGCACGGTCCCGTCGGAGCCCGCGGGGGCGGGGGCGCGTCCGCTGGCGGGGGCGCTCGCGGCCCCGGGACGGCGGGTGTGGTCGGTCGCGTCGGGCATGGAGGGAGACTAATCCAGTTGCGGTGAGGGGTGATGGACTGCTGAGCTGCGCGGATGACGACGGATCTTGATGCAATAAGGGCCCTTTTCGACGCCGAGGCCCGCCGGGGGGCGCAGCCGGACGGGGACCATTCCCTGGTGGAGCGCGACGGGGACGTCGTACGGCGCGTCTCGCGCGGACCGGGCTGGAACGGCGTGCTCTGGTCGGACCTCGACGAGGACACGGCGGACGCGCGGATCGCGGCGCAGGTCGCCTACTTCGAGGGCCTCGGGGTGCCGGAGTTCGAGTGGAAGATGTACGACTACGACGCCCCCGCGGACCTGGGCGCGCGGCTGCTCGCCGCGGGCTTCGTGCCGGACCCGCCGGAGACGCTGATGGTGGCGCGGGTGGCGGACATCGCGCGGGAGGTGCCGACACCCGAAGGGGTGACGCTGGTGAACGTGACGGACGTCGAGGGCGTCGACCTGATGATGGACGTCCACGCCCAGGCCTTCGGCGAGGACCGGCCGCGGATCCGGCACGCGCTGGTCACGCAGGTGACCCGGGCGCCGGAGACGATCCTGGCCGTGGTCGCGATGGCGGACGGCCAGCCGGTCAGCTCGGCGCGGATGGAGATCACCCCGGGCGCGTCGTTCGCGGGCCTGTGGGGCGGCGGCACCGTCCCCCAGTGGCGGGGCAAGGGCATCTACCGCGCCCTGGTGGCCCACCGCGCCCTCGCGGCGGCCGAGTTGGGGATCCCCTACCTCCAGGTGGACGCGTCGAGCGAGAGCCGCCCGATCCTGGAGCGCCTCGGGTTCGGAGTGCTGGGGGTCACGGTGCCGTACGTGTGGGTCGGCAAGTAGCGGCCCTTCCGCGCCGGCCGCCCGCGCGGCAAGATCGCTCCCATGGATCGCACAGCACCCCCCATGACCGGCGACGAGCGCGAAACCCTGCGCGCGTTCCTCGACTTCCACCGCGCCACCCTCGCCATGAAGTGCGAGGGCCTCACCGACGAGGAGCTGCGCCTGCGGGCGTCACCGCCCTCGACCCTCACCCTGCTCGGCCTGGTGCGGCACATGGCCGAGGTGGAGCGCCACTGGTTCCGGCGCGTGCTCGCGGGCGAGGACGTGCCCCACGTCTGGTCCGACGAGCACGACTTCCAGGCCGCCTACGACGCCTCCGCCTCCACGCGCGCCGAGGCCTTCGCCGCGTGGGAGGCGGAGGTCGCCTTCGCCCGCCGTTTCGAGGCCGAGGCCGAGTCCCTCGACGTGACGGCCTACGTGGAGCGGTGGGAGGGGGACGCCTCGCTGCGCCTGCTGATGCTGCACATGATCCACGAGTACGCCCGCCACAACGGCCACGCCGACTTCCTCCGCGAGGCCATCGACGGCACCACCGGCGCCTGAGCGCCCCGGGCCTGACCCCGGCTCCCGCCCCTGACCAGGGCCCCGGCTCCCGCCCCGGCCCCCGGCAGGTCGCTAACCCGGTCGCCAGTACCCCAGCGCGTTCACCCGCTGCTTGGGGAGGGCCAGTTCCTTGCGCAGGTACGCCGTCAGCGTCCGCGTGGTCGTCGTGTCGCACGCCAGCCACACGTAGGCCGTGGCTGGGTCGTCGACCAGGTCGGGCAGCCCGGCCTTCACCGCGTCCACGAGGGCGGTCCCGCCGCGCGCGACGCGCCGGACGTCGTGGTGCGCCGGGTCCACGCAGAGCGGAAGACCGGCGTCCGATTCGTGCTGCGTCTCGAACCAGAGGGTGGCCGGAGTTCGCGGGAAGGCCTCCAGCAGCGAATTGACGGCGGGCAGCGATGCCGCGTCCCCGATCACCAGCAGCCGCCGCGGCGCCGGGTCGGGCGCGGTGAAGCCGGTGCCCTGCACCGTGGCGTCGATGGTGTCGCCGGGCTGCGCATCGCGCGCCCAGCGGCTGGCGACCCCGTCGTGCAGCGCGAATTCGAGCGTGAAGGTGCCGGCGTCCGGGTCGGGGTCCACCAGCGTGTAGGCGCGCTGGTGGGGCTTGCCCTCGCTCTCGAACCACACGCGCACCCACATCGTCGGATGCAGCGACTCCCCCACCGCCGCGAGCAGGCCGCCGTCCGACAGGTGGACCCGGCGGTAGTGCTCCGTGACCTGCTCCGCCCCCGTCACCGTGAACGTGAAGTCCTTGCCGCGCAGCAGCTTGAGGACCACGCCCTCCCAGCCCTTGGCAACGCCCATGACCGTCCTTCCCCCCGACTTCCCCTGGCACATCTTTTCGGCCTTATAGTAAGGCGAGCCTAACCTAATGCATCTGGGGAGCAGTGTGAGCAGCGTGACCGATTCGGCTCCTGGGGAAGCGGTCGGCCCGGAGCCGTACGCCTGCTACCGGGACGCCTGGGGCGTCCCCCACCTCCGGGCGGCCGACGCCCTGCGCCTGTCCTACGCCCAGGGCCGGACCACCGCCGGCGACCGCGCCTGGCAGCTGGAGGTGGAGCGGCGCCGTTCGCAGGGCTCCTCCGCGGCCTTCCTCGGCGCCGCCGAGGTCGCCTGGGACCGGTTCGCCCGCCAGTCCCGGCTCGACGACACCGCCCGCCGCTGCTTCGAGGCCCTCGACGCCGCGACCGCCGCATGGGTACGGGCCTACGTCGACGGCGTCAACGACGGCATGGCGGCGGGCGCGGCCCGCGACGAGCGGTTCGCGCGCACCGCGCTGGTCCCCGCCCCCTGGGAGCCCTGGGTCCCGCTCGGAATCTGGCTCTCCACCCACGTCCTGTTCACCGGGTTCCCCACCAAGCTCTGGCGCGAGCGGGTCGCCCGCGTCCTCGGCGACGACGCCCTCACCCTGTTCGCCACCGACGGCCCCGGCACCGCGGGCAGCAATGGCTGGCTCGTACCGGGCGAGCACACCTCCACGGGGTCCGCGATCATCGCGGGCGATCCGCACCGCTTCATCGAGGACCCGGGCGTCTACCAGCAGATCCGGCTCGCCTGCCCCGAGTTCGACGTGGTCGGCCTCGCCGTCCCCGGCGTGCCCGGCCTGGCGCACTTCGGCCACACCGGCTCCGTCGCCTGGGCGATCACCAACGCCATGGCCGACTACCAGGACCTGTACGTCGAACGGCTCACCCGCACCGGTGGTCCGGGCGGCGAGCGCGTCGAGGCGCTCGGCCCGGACGGCGTCCCGGAGCCCGTGGCCCGGCACACCGAGGTCCTCACGGTCGCGGGCGCGGACGGCGCCGCTCCCACCGAGGTCGAGGTGGAAGTCCTGGAGACCGCGCGCGGCCCGGTCGTCGTCGACACCCCCGATCAGACCCTCAGCCTCCGTTACCCGGCCCGGGTCCGCGCCGACCTCGGCTTCGCCGCGCTCCCGGCCCTCCTGCGCGCCCGTACGGTCGCCGACGTCGACCGCGCGGTCGACGGCTGGGCCGAGCCCGTCAACGTCCTCCAGGCCGCCGACACGGAGGGCGGCCTGCTGCACCGGGTCGCGGGCGCCGTACCGCTGCGCCACCCGGACAACCGGCTGCGCCCGGTACCGGCCTGGGATCCGGCGTACGCCTGGCGGGGCTGGGCCGAGCCGCCCGCCGAACCGGTGCGGGGGGTCGCGGTCATGGCCAACGCCCGGGGGATCGCCTCCCCGCTGGGCGTGGAGTTCGCGCCGCCGCACCGGGCCCACCGGATCCGGGAACTGCTCGGCGGCTCGGCCGACTGGTCCGCCCCCGGGATGGCCGCCGTACACCGTGACACCTTCCTCGGATCCGCGGCGGCCGTGCTGGAGCGGCTGCCCGCGCCGGCGGACCTCTCCCCCGGGGCCGGGCGGCTGCGCGAGCGGCTGCTGCGCTGGGACCGGCACATGGCGGCCGACAGCGCCGACGCGACCCTGTTCGCGGCGCTGCGCACCGCCCTCGTCCGGCGGATCGCCGCCGACCCGGCGCTCGCGGGGCTGACCGGGCCGCCCACCGGCCCGGCCGTCTTCCACCCCTGGCTCCACTTGCTGCCGCGCGTCGGGTACGCCCTCGAAGGCCTGCTGACCACGGCGCTGCTGCCCGGGCTCGACCGCGCCGCGCACCTGCGCGCCGCCCTGGAGGAGACGGCCGCGGCGGCGGCTCCCGAGACGGCCTGGTCCGAGGTGCACCGGCTCGCGCCCTGGCAGGCGCTGCACGATCCCGGAGCCAGCTGGCCCGGCCTGGGCGGCGACCACGACTGCGTGAACGCCACCTCCACCGTCCCCGGGGTCACCGACCTCAGCTCCCGCGCGTCGGCCGCCCGTTACGTCTGGGACCTGGCCCGGCGCGAGGACAGCCTGTGGGCCGTCCCGCTCGGCGCGGACGGGGTCACCGGCTCCGCGCACCACCTCGACCAGCTCCCGCTCTGGGTCCGGGGGGACCTCGTCCCCGTCGTCACCGACTGGACCCTGCTCACCAAGGAATCGATATGACCTCCCCCGCCGCCTCCTCCCGGCAGCCTGTCCACACCCACCACGTCGAGGGATTCGGCACGGTCACCATCACGCCCGTCGACCCGGCGGCCGACGCCGCGCTGATCCACGCCTGGGTCAGCGAGGAGCGGGCGCGCTTCTGGGGCATGAACGGCGCGAGCCGCGAGCTGGTCCAGGAGATCTACGAGGACGTCGACCGCCGCGACACGCACCACGCGTTCCTCGTGCACCGCGAGGGAGCGCCGGTGGCGCTCTTCCAGACCTACGACTGCGCCGCCGACCGGGTCAGCGAGTGCTACGAGGTGCAGGCCGGGGACACCGGCGTGCACCTGCTGATCGGCCCCACCGACGGACCGGCCGAACGCGGCTTCAGCGCGGCCCTGATGACCGCCTTCATGGCGTACGTCTTCGCCGACGGCCGCACGGTCCGTGTCGTCGCGGAGCCGGACGCCCGCAACGAGAAGGCCATCGCGCGCCTGGAGCGGACCGGTTTCGTGCTGGGTCCCGAGGTGGAACTCCCCGAGATCGACCTGCCCGAGGTGTACCTCCCCGCGAAGCCGGCCCGGCTCGCGTTCCTCGCCGCGCCGCGGCCCCGGCCGGGGTCCACCAACGCACGGGCACGCGCGACGAATTGACCGCTCGCGTCCCGGCGCGGGAAGCTGACCCCCACTCACACAGCTGGGGGGAAATTGACCAGCCGGAACTTGCACATCGGCCCCGACTCCACGCCCGACCGGTACCGGCTGCTCCGGTCCATCGGGCGCGGCGGTGAGGCCGTCCTGTACCTCGCGGAGATAGAGCTGGCGGGCGGGGCCGAACCCGTGGTCGTCAAGGTGCTCGACTCGAAGACGACCCTGACGCCGGACCTCTTCGAGCGGATCAGCCAGAAGTGGAACGAACAGGCGGAGCTGCTGCGCTTCGTGCACCGGCCGGGGGTGGTCGGGGTCCGCGAGCACTTCCAGGGCCCGCCGATCCACCGGCCCGGGGAGTCGGGGACGCTCACCGGGCGCGCCCTGGTCCTCGTCATGAACCACGTCGACGGCCTGGACCTGCGGGACTGGCGGGCCGAGCGGGCCGTCACCACCCACGCCGAACGGCGCGAGGTGATGCGGACCCTGGAACAGCTCGCGGACGTCCTGGACTGGCTGCACTCGGGGCGGGCCACTCCGTCCGGGCGGACCGTCATCCACGGCGACCTCTCGCCCGGCAACGTGATGGTCGACGAGCACGGGCAGGCCACCCTGGTGGACTTCGGGCTCAGCAAGCTGACCGCCGACCACCAGACGGCCGAGGTCTGGTTCACCCCCGGGTACGCCGCCCCCGAGGTCTTCGACGGCAAGCGGACGCCGGGCACCGACCGGTACGCCTTCGGGGCGATCGCCTACTTCCTGCTCAGCGGGCAGTCCCCGCCCACGACCCCGGAGCAGCTGGCCCGGGCCATGGCGGCGCTGCCGCAGATCGCGGTGCTGGACGAGGAGGCGCGGGCCCGGATCGTCGCGCTGCACTCCGCCGACCCGGGTGAGCGGCCGGTCAGCCTGGCCGGGTGGATGAAGGACCTGCGGCACGCGGTGGTCTCCACGACCACCTCGGTCTCGCGGCCGGTCTCGGTCCAGGACGCGGTGCCGGTGCCGCGGGCTCCGTTCATCCCGCCGCGGCCCGCGACCCCGCCGCCGGTGGCGGCTTCGGTCGGCCCCGGTCCCGTCGAGCAGCCTCCGGTCGCAGCCGCCCCGCCCCCGCCCGCGTACACGCCGATGCGGGCCCCGGATCCGCTGCCCGGGTACACCCCGACGCAGGCTCCGGACACCGCCGCCGGGTACACCCCTACGCAGGGCCCCGACACCGCGGCCGGGTACGCCCCGCAGGCCCCCGGCCCCGGGACCGCCCACACCCCGGCGCAGGCCCCGCCCGACGTGGCCACGCACGGCCTGGGCGCCGTCGCGCCCCCGGGCCCGGTGACCCCGGTGCCCGCACCCCCGCCACCCCGCAAGCGCAAGCGGACCGGACGGATCCTGGGGGCGGTGGGCGGGGTGCTCGTCATCGCCGTCCTCGCGGTGGTCGGCGTACAACTGCTCGGTGACAAGGACAAGGACAAGGGGACGGCCGGCCGGGACGGGGGCGCGGCCACGACCGGCGCGTCCGCCGCGGCCGACGGCTCCGCCGCGCAGCCGACGCCCTCGCCCACGCCGAGCGCGTCGCGGACGCCGGACGCCACGGCGCAGCCCACCGGTTCCGCCTCGCTGCCGCCCTCGGGGGTCGCTCCGGGGGTGAACGCGGCCGATCTGACCGTCATGACCCCGGTCGACGGGCTCGGTGGCTTCACCGTCTCGGCGGCGAAGATCAACACCAAGCAGTACGGGGCCGCGTTCGTCGCCGACACGGGGTGCAGCAACGACGTGACCACCGAGTTCGACCTCAACCGGGAGTGGAAGCAGCTGGAGTTCACGGCCGGCATCGACGACGGGTCCACCGTCGAGAAGGGGCGGGTCACCATCTCGCTCGACGGGCAGCCCGCGGCCTTCTCCGAACTGGTGGAACTGGGCAAGCCCGTCGCCCGCACCATCGACGTGACCGGCGCCCTGCGGCTGCGGCTCAAGGTGGACCGCATGTGCGGCGAGGACGTCGTCGTCATCGCCAGCCCGCTGCTCAAGCGGTAACGCGACGGAACACGCCGACGGCCCCGCACCGGAGATCCGGTGCGGGGCCGTCGCGCGCCGCGCGGGGCGCGAGCGCCCGCGGTGACTACTCCGAGACGCCCAGGCGTTCCAGGATCAGTTCCTTGACGCGTGCCGCGTCCGCCTGGCCGCGCGTGGTCTTCATGACCGCGCCGACCAGCGCGCCGACGGCGGCGACCTTGCCGCCGCGGATCTTGTCCGCGATGGCCGCGTTGCCCGCGATGGCCTCGTCGACGGCCGCGCCGAGCGCGCCGTCGTCCGAGACGACCTTGAGGCCGCGCTTCTCGACGACCTCGTCCGGGGTGCCCTCGCCCGCGAGGACGCCCTCGATGACCTGGCGGGCGAGCTTGTCGTTCAGCTCGCCGCCCGCGACGAGCGCCGCGACCCGGGCGACCTGCGCCGGGGTGATCGGCAGTTCGTCGACGACGACGCCCTGCTCGTTGGCGTTGCGGGCCAGCTCGCCCATCCACCACTTGCGCGCGGCGGCCGCGTCGGCCCCCGCCTCCGTGGTGGCGACGATGGCGTCCACCGCGCCGGCGTTGAGGATCGACTGCATGTCGTGCTCGGTGACCCCCCACTCCTCGCGCAGCCGGTTGCGGCGCGCGCGGGGCATCTCGGGCAGGCCGGCGCGCAGTTCCTCGACCCAGGCGCGGGCCGGGGCTACGGGTACGAGGTCGGGCTCCGGGAAGTACCGGTAGTCCTCGGCGTTGTCCTTGATGCGGCCGGAGGTGGTGGAGCCGTCCTCCTCGTGGAAGTGACGGGTCTCCTGGAGGATCGAGCCGCCCGACGAGAGCACCGCCGCGTGGCGCTGGATCTCGAAGCGGGCCGCGCGCTCGACGCTGCGCAGCGAGTTGACGTTCTTCGTCTCGCTGCGCGTGCCGAACTCGGACTCGGGGGTGGGGCGCAGCGACAGGTTCACGTCGCAGCGCATCTGGCCCTTGTCCATGCGGGCCTCGGAGACGCCGAGCGCCTTGATGACCTCGCGCAGCTCGGCGACGTACGCCTTGGCGACCTCGGGGGCGCGGGCGCCCGCTCCCTCGATCGGCTTGGTGACGATCTCGATGAGCGGGATGCCGGCGCGGTTGTAGTCCAGCAGGGAGTGGGACGCACCGTGGATGCGGCCGGTGGCGCCGCCGACGTGCAGCGACTTGCCGGTGTCCTCCTCCATGTGGGCGCGCTCGATCTCCACGCGGAAGATCTCGCCGTCCTCCAGCTGGACGTCGAGGAAGCCGTTGAAGGCGATCGGCTCGTCGTACTGGGAGGTCTGGAAGTTCTTCGGCATGTCCGGATAGAAGTAGTTCTTCCGGGCGAAGCGGCACCACTCGGCGATCTCGCAGTTCAGCGCGAGACCGATCTTTACGGCCGACTCGATGCCGATCGCGTTGACGACCGGGAGCGCGCCGGGCAGGCCGAGGCAGGTGGGGCAGGTCTGCGCGTTGGGCTCGGCGCCCAGCTCGGTGGAGCAGCCGCAGAACATCTTGGTGCGGGTGCCCAGTTCGACGTGGACCTCGAGGCCCATGACGGGGTCGTACGACGCGAGGGCGTCCTCGTACGACAGGAGTTCGGTGACGGTCACGGTGAAACTTTCCCTCTCAGCCGAGCAGGACGTCGTCGTCGCCCAGGCGCTTCAGCTCGCGGTACAGGATCGCGAGACCGGTGATGATGGCGGCGGCGGACACGACGGCGTCGACGAGCTTCAGCGTGTCGTTCTCGGCACGGGCCTTGCGGGCCTGCTTGACCACGCTCAGCGCGCCGAACGCGGTCGTACCGATCGACAGGTAGGTACCGGACTTGGACTTCTTGAAGCCCTTGGCCTTCGTCAGTGCACTCACAGGGACGGAGCCTCCTCAAGCAGCGGGTGACCCCAGCGCGCGACGAAGGCGGCCTCGACGGCCGCACCGACCGTGTAGAGGCGGTCGTCCTTCATGGCGGGGGCGATGATCTGCAGACCGACCGGGAGACCGTCCTCCGGTGCCAGGCCGCAGGGCAGCGACATGGCGGAGTTGCCGGCCAGGTTGGTCGGGATGGTGCACAGGTCCGCGAGGTACATCGCGAGCGGGTCGTCGGTGCGCTCGCCGATCGCGAAGGCGGTGGTGGGCGTGGTCGGGGAGACGATCACGTCCACCTGCTCGAAGGACTTCTCGAAGTCCTGGGTGATGAGCGTGCGGACCTTCTGGGCCGAGCCGTAGTACGCGTCGTAGTAGCCGGAGCTGAGCGCGTACGTACCGAGGATGATGCGGCGCTTGACCTCGTCGCCGAAGCCGGCTTCGCGGGTCAGGGCCGTGACGTCCTCGGCGGAGCGGGTGCCGTCGTCGCCGACGCGCAGGCCGTAGCGCATGGCGTCGAAGCGGGCCAGGTTCGAGGAGGCCTCGGACGGCGCGATCAGGTAGTACGCGGCCATCGCGAGGTCGAAGGACGGGCAGTCCAGCTCCACGACCTGCGCGCCCAGCTCCTTGAGGAGCTCGACGGACTCGTTGAAGCGCTGGACGACACCGGCCTGGTAGCCCTCGCCGGCGAACTGCTTGACCACGCCGACGCGCATGCCGGCTACGGAGCCGTTGCGGGCCGCCTCGACGACCGGCGGGACCGGGGCGTCGATGGAGGTGGAGTCCAGCGGGTCGTGCCCGGCGATGACCTCGTGCAGGAGGGCCGCGTCCAGGACGGTGCGGGCGCAGGGCCCGCCCTGGTCCAGGGACGAGGAGAAGGCCACCATGCCGTAGCGGGAGACCGCGCCGTAGGTGGGCTTGACGCCGACGGTGCCGGTGACGGCGGCGGGCTGGCGGATGGAGCCGCCGGTGTCCGTGCCGATGGCGAGCGGGGCCTCGAAGGCGGCCAGCGCGGCGGCGGAGCCGCCGCCGGAGCCGCCGGGGATGCGGGTGAGGTCCCACGGGTTGCCGGTCGGGCCGTAGGCGCTGTTCTCGGTGGAGGACCCCATGGCGAACTCGTCCATGTTGGTCTTGCCGAGGATGACGACGTCGGCTTCCTTCAGCTTGCGCGTCAGGGTGGCGTCGTAGGGCGGGATCCAGCCTTCGAGGATCTTCGAACCGACGGTGGTCGGGACCCCGACGGTCGTGAAGATGTCCTTGAGGGCGAGCGGTACGCCGGCCAGCGGGCCCAGCGTCTCGCCGCGCTCGCGCTTGGCGTCGACGGCCGCGGCCTGGGCGAGGGCGCCCTCGCGGTCGACGTGCAGGAAGGCGTGGACCTTCTCGTCGACGGCGTCGATCCGGGCGAGGTGCGCCTCGGTGACCTGGACGGCCGTGAGCTCGCCGGAGGCGATCTTCTCGGCGGTCTCGGCGGCGGTGAGCCTGATGATGTTGATGTCCGACATGATGATTAGTCCTCCCCCAGGATCTGCGGCACCTTGAAACGCTGCTGCTCCTGAGCGGGGGCGCCGGAGAGCGCCTGCGCGGGGGTGAGCGACGGACGGACCTCGTCCGCGCGCATGACGTTCGTCAGCGGGAGCGGGTGGGAGGTCGGCGGGACGTCTTGGTCGGCGACCTCGGAAACGCGGGCGACCGCGCCGATGATGTCGTCGAGCTGTCCGGCGAAGTGGTCGAGCTCTTCGCTTTTCAGCTCCAGACGTGCCAGCCGAGCGAGGTGGGCGACCTCCTCGCGCGTGATGCCAGGCATGCAGCGATCCTCTGGGGTGGTGTATCGGTTCGGGTATCGCCCCCAATCCTATGGGGCGCGGCCCCCGACCCACGAAACGGTTCCGTCCCCGGGGGGGCACACCCGGCCCCCGGGGGGGCACATCCAGCCCCGCCGGCGTTTGAGGCGCCGCCGGAGGCACCCGGGCCCCGCCCGGCCCCGGGCCCGCAAAGCCCGGCGCGGGCCCAAAGACCCACCACAACCCCGCGC
>NZ_JBEXPB010000032.1:0-76021 GCF_040611795.1 Streptomyces sp. NPDC006529
CCGGGGGGGCCGGGGGCCCCCCCCCCCCCCGGGCGGGGGGGGGGCCCCCCCCAGCAGGAGCGGCCGCCACCCGGTCCGCGTCAGTTCAAGCCGAGGTGCCGGGGGCCCCGCCCATGATGCGGAGGTACTCCTCCGGTCCGACGGCCAGGCCGTGCACCGCCGGGTCGAGGGACCATGCGCCCGCGGCATCCCGGGAGAACACGGCGACCGTGGCCGCGGTGGCGCCCGCCACCCCCGCGAGCGGGCCCTCGGGGACGAGGTCGACGTACCCCTCGCGGATCCGCAGGGCCATGCCTCCGATGTCACCGAAGGTCTTGTTGCCGTCCTCGCTCTGGATGACCACGCCCACGACCACGCGCCGCAGCCGCTCCGACATCCGGTCGAGTTCGAGGGTCATCACCTCGTCGAAACCGAACCCCTGGCCGGTGCGGCTGTCCCGGTTCAAGGTGACGGTGCCGTCCGGGGCGCGGTGGTCGAAATAAACGGCGTACTCGGGCGTTCCGTGCAGATCACCCTCCGCGTACGCCGCCGCGACGATGTCGAGATCGTTCGCGGGCGAACCGGGCGCGCTGGGATCCCATTTCAGCGCCACCTCCACCCGGGCCAGACTCTTGCGTACTCCGCTCATCGAACTCCCCCTCCAGGTCACGTGCGTTGCCCCCGTACCCCGTCATGCTGTCACGGGGATCTTCGGGCCCGCCCGGATCGTTATCCTCAATTCTTCCTCAGATGTAGTGACGCTGTGCACATGGGCTTTCTAGCTTCTCCAAGCAAGCCGTTCCCTTCGGAGAGAGTCCAGCATGAAGGTTTCCCAGGCCGGTGCGGTCGCCGCAACGATCGCTCTAGCCCTGACCGCCTCCGGATGCGGCGGGCATGATGACGCCCCGCACACGATCCCGATCGGGATCAAGTTCGACCAGCCCGGCCTGGGATACCGGGCGGCGGACGGCACGTTCTCGGGCTTCGACGTGGATGTCGCCCGTTATGTCGCCAAGGAGCTGGGCTACAAGCCCAGTCAGATCGAGTTCAAGCAGGTCTACAGCGCCGACCGGGAACTGCTGATCCAGTTCAACGAGGTCAAGTTCGTCGCGGCGAGCTATTCGATCAACGACAAGCGCAAGACCAAGGTCGACTTCGCCGGGCCGTACTTCCTGGCCCACCAGGACCTGCTGGTCCGCGCCTCCCAGACCGACATCACCAAGCCCGAGGACCTCAACCACAAGAAGCTGTGCTCGGTGACCGGCTCCACGTCGGCCGAGAACATCAAGAACAGCCTCGCGCCCAAGGCGGACCTGCTGGAGCTCCCGGGCTACTCCGAGTGCCTCATCGCCCTTCAGGACAGCCAGCTCGACGCGCTGACCACGGACAACACCATCCTCGCCGGGTACGCCGCGCAGGAGGGCAACCAGGGCAAGTTCAAGCTGGCCGGTCTCAGCCTGAGCAAGGAGAACTACGGCATCGGCATCAAGAAGGGCGACACCGAGCTCCAGACGAAGATCAACGGCGCGCTGCGCAAAATGGTGCAGGACGGCTCCTGGGCGAAGTTCGTCAAGAACAACTTCGGCGCCGTCAACTACAAGAACGAGCCCGCCCCGGCGATCACCGAGGGCAAGTAGCGGGCCGGCCGTCGCTACCCGGTGGGAACCGGTCCCCGCATGTGCGCGCTGATCCACTGGATCAGGCCGCCGTCGTGCATGCCGGGGACGTAGCTGCGGGCGTCGTGGCCGCCGCCCTGGTCGACCTGGAACCTCGTCTTGACAGGCCCCTTCCCGTAGTCCCTGATGAAGTCTTCGATGAGCGGCCGGTTGCGGATGTCGCTGCCCTTGGTGCCGACCTGGAAGGCCAGGTAGACCTCGGGGCCTTCGCGCTCCGCCAGGCGCCGCGCGAGTTCCGGCGGGCTGTTCTCCGCCTTCTCCTTCGGGTGCCCGTGCCACAGGGGGGAGTCGGGAACGATGTCGGGCCCTCCGGCGATCACGGCCTTGAACTTGTCCGGTTTCTGCAGCACCGCCTTCAGCCCCGCGAAACCGCCCGAGGAACTGCCCATGAAGGCCCACCCGTCGCGTGAGGCGATGGTCCGGAAGGTGGCGCGGACCAGGTCGGGGACGTCCTCGGTGAGCCAGGTCCCCATCTTGGGCTGACCGGGGATGTCGCTCCCGTCCCAGTACAGGCCCCCCT
The DNA here is from genome assembly GCF_040611795.1 of Streptomyces sp. NPDC006529. Lineage (NCBI taxonomy): Bacteria > Bacillati > Actinomycetota > Actinomycetes > Kitasatosporales > Streptomycetaceae > Streptomyces > Streptomyces sp. NPDC006529. Next base: position 2,176 of record NZ_JBEXPB010000032.1, read on the forward strand.
TGTCGGTGGCCGGGTTCAGGACGGGCATGGCGAGGATGAACGGCAGGCTGCTGCCCTCCCGGGACCACGCGGAGATGCTGGACTCCAGCTTGAGGCCCGGGTCCATCCAGTAGTTGGTGGGGTAGCCGGGGCCGCCGGGCAGGGCGATCAGCACGGGGAAGCCGCTGCGCGCGTACGCCGGATCCTTGTAGAGCGGCGGCACCCACAGCCAGACCCGGCCCGTGAACCCGGACTTCCGCCCGGCCAGCGTCGTGACCATGACCTTCGTGCCGTCCTCCGGGACGGTGGCGGCGATGCGCAGTTCCGGCCGGGGCCCGGTCGGCATCAGGGTCAGCGGATCGGCCGGGGCGCGGGCCGGACGGGCGGCGCGGGCCGGGGGCTGCGGCGGGTCGTCGTCGAAGCGGACGACGTCCCCCGTGTCCGAGAACAGGTCGTCGTACGAGAGCGCGCACCCGGTGGCGACGACGGCCGCCACGAGCGCCGCCACGGCTGCCGCCCAGCGGCGCCGCGGCCCGGGCCGCCCCGTCGTCCGCGGCGCCTGCGGGGCCTGCGGGGGCTCCGGCCATGGCTCTGTGCCGTGATTCATCGTGTACCACTCCCGACGCCGACCGCTGCGTGCGAACCGCTCCGGTCGTCACGTTAGGAGAGGGCGGGCACAAAGCCGCGGATCGCCACCAACCGGTCTGAAAAGGGCGCTTGGTGAGGTCGGCCCCGCACGGCGCGCTCCGGTCCGGAGGTGTGCTCCGAGCAGGGAAGGTGTGCTCGAAGTTGCGCGATAATGCGTCACTTCGAGCATCTTCCTTCACCTGAGCCCGGTGGGCGCGCTATGTTGCCGGGTGCATGCCAAAGAGCTGTGTCCGTGTCCCGGACCGCACGAGGAGCTGCCCCATGAGACTCACCCCCCACCTCCTGCCACCGCTCCCACCCCTGTTGCGGCGTCCCCGGCCCGTCCGTGGCCCCCGCCGGACCGCCCGCCCGACCAGCGCCCGGCGCCGTACCCCCCTCGCCGCCCTGCTCGCCGGCGCCCTTGCCGTGGCGGGCCTGGCCGCCGCCGGGCCGGCGGCCTCCCTGGCCGAAGCCGCGCCCGCCGCGAGCGTCGTGAGCGCCGCCCCCGCGTCCACGGCGGGCGACGCCACCGGGCTGACCCGGTCCGGGAACACCTTCACCGTGACCTCGACCAGCGGCGCCAAGGTGCGGGTGGTGGTCGCGCGGGCCGATGTCTTCCGGCTCTGGCTCTCCCCGGACGGCGCCTTCACCAACGACCCGGCGGGCTCCGACCTCGCCCGGACCACCGACTTCGGCCCGGTGAGCGCCGGGTTCACCGACGCGGGCGGCTACTACAAGATCACCACCGGGTCCGTCTCGATCCGGGTCAACAAGGCGCCGTTGCAGTTCTCCGTCTACCGGGCCGACGACTCCACCCTCGTCTGGCAGGAGACCCGGCCGACCAGCTGGGGCGGCGGCCAGACCACCCAGTACCTCGCCCGCGGCGCGGACGAGCAGTTCTACGGAACCGGTCTGCGACTGGGGGAGTGGGCGCTGCGCGGCAAGACCGTGCCGGTGGCCGTCGACAACAAGTGGCGCGAGAACAACAACGCCAGCCCCGCGCCCTTCTACATGTCGACCAACAACTACGGCGTCATGCGCAACACCTGGGCGCCGGGCTCCTACGCCTTCAACGCCCCCAGCACCCTGACCCACAACGAGAACCGTTTCGACGCCTGGTACTTCACCGGCGACTCCCTCAAGTCGGTGCTCGACGCCTACACCGACGTCAGCGGCAAACCCTTCCTCGCGCCGATGTGGGGCTTCGAACTGGGCAACGCCGACTGCTTCAACGCCTCCAACCCGGCCTATCAGGGCGACCACGACCGGCTGCGTCACCAGACCACCCCGGACGTCGTCGGGTACGCGACCGACGCCCGCGCCGCCGACATGCCCTCCGGCTGGTTCCTGCCGAACGACGGCTACGGCTGCGGGTACACCGCGCCCCTGAAGTCCACCGTCGACGCCCTGAAGGCCAAGGGCTTCCAGACCGGACTGTGGACCTCCACCGGGCTCGGCTCCATCGCCGACGAGGTGTCCGTGGCCGGCACGCGGGGCGTCAAGACGGACGTCGCCTGGATCGGCGGCGGCTACAAGACGGCGTTCTCCGGCGTCCAGCAAGCGGTGGACGGCATCGAGAAGAACTCCGACGCCCGCCGGTACGTGTGGACCGTCGACGGCTGGGCGGGCACCCAGCGCAACGCCGTCGTCTGGACCGGCGACACCAACGGCACCTGGGACGACATGCGCTGGCACGTCCCCGCCATCGCGGGCGCGGGCCTGTCCGGTCTGAACTACGCCTCGGGCGACATCGACGGCATCTTCGGCGGCAGCCCCAAGACCTACGTCCGCGACCTCCAGTGGAAGGCCTTCACGCCGGCCTTCATGACCATGTCCGGCTGGGGCGCCACCGGCCCCTCCGCGGGCTACCAGGACAAGCAGCCCTGGCGCTTCGCCGAGCCCTACCTCTCCATCAACCGCAAGTACCTCCAGCTCAAGATGCGGCTGATGCCCTACCTCTACACGATGAGCGCGGCCGCCCACGACACCGGCGTGCCCAGCACCCGTGCGATGGTGCTGGACTACCCGGACGACCCGGTGGCCCGCGGCAACCTCACCAGCGGCCAGTTCATGGCCGGGGACTCCTTCCTCGTCGCGCCGGTCGTCTCCGACACCGCCGTCCGCGACGGGATCTACCTCCCCGCGGGCACCTGGACCGACTACTGGAGCGGCAAGACGTACGCCGGCCCGGGCTGGCTGAACAATTACGCGGCCCCCCTCGACACCCTCCCCCTGTTCGTCAAGGGCGGCGCCATCGTGCCGATGTGGCCCCGGATGAACCACACGGGCGAGAAGCCGGTCTCCACCCTCACCTACGACATCACCCCGCGCGGCGACTCCGCCTTCTCGCTCTACGAGGACGACGGGATCACCCGCGCCCACCAGAACGGCGCCTCGGCCCGCCAGCAGGTCAAGGTCAGCGCCCCCACGGCGGGACCGGGCACGGTCACCGTCTCCGTCGGCGCCTCCACCGGCAGCTACGCGGGCAAACCCGCTGCGCGCGGGTACGAGTTCACCCTCCACGTGGCTTCCGCCCCCGCCACCGTCACCGCGGACGGCGCCGCCCTCACCCGCCTCGCCTCCAAGAGCGCCTACGACGCGGCCGCGACCGGCTGGTTCCACGACCCGGCCGACCGCGCGGGCGTGGTGTGGGTCAAGACCGGTTCCAAGGCGGGCGCCTTCACCGTCTCCGCCACCGGTACGACGATCCCCAAGGCCGAACCCGTCCCCACCTCCACCACCCCCGTCCCGCAGGCCGGCTGGTCCCTGATCTCCGCCGACAGCCAGGAGACGGGCTCCGAGAGCGGCGCCGCCGTCAACGCCTTCGACGGTGACCCGGCCACCCTCTGGCACACCGCCTGGTCCTCCGGCACCCCGGCGGCCCTGCCGCACGAGATCCGGATCGACCTCGGCGCCCGCTACGCGGTGGACGGCCTCGGCTACCTGCCCCGGCAGGACGGCGGGAACAACGGCCGGATCGGCGGCTACGAGGTGTACGTCTCCGACAGCGCCACGGACTGGGGCGCCCCGGTGGCCACCGGGACCCTTCCCGACACGGCGGCGGCCAAGACCGTACCGCTCGCCGCGAAGACCGGGCGCTACCTGCGGCTGAGGGCGCTCACCGAAGCGGGCGGCCGGGGGCCCTGGACCAGCGCGGCCGAGATCACCCTGACCGGGCGGCCCGCCGCACTGCCCACCGACGCCACCCTCGTCAACGGGGCCTCGGCAACCTGCGCGGACCTTCCCCACAGCGCCACGGCGCCCGGCACCGAACCCTCCCTGTACACCTGCCACGGCGGGCCCAACCAGCGCTGGACCCTCCAGGGCGACGGCCGGATCACCGGTCTGGGCGGGGTCTGCCTCGACACCACCGCCGGGGCCACCGGCGCCGTGACGGTACGGGCCTGCGCCCCCGCTCCGGTACCCGCCGCCCAGAACTGGCAGCAGGGGCCCGACGGCAGCCTGCGCAACGCCGGCCAGTGCCTGGTTCCGACCGGCTCCGCCACGGCCAACGGCACCACGCTGGGCCGTGCGCCCTGCACGGGCACCGCCGCGCAGCGGTGGACGTTCACTCCCTGACGGAGGCGGCGGACGGGGCGGCCGAAAGCGCCCCGTCCGCCGCTCCCGCCCCGTCCGCCGCCCCCGCCTCGACGGCCAGTTCCCGGACGAGGTCACCGGCGTAGGGCTGCGGCGCGCGCCGACGCGGCGTGAGCACCCCGATGTGCCGGGCGGGGCGCGGCGGGTCGATCTCCACGGCCACCGCGCCCGGCCCCGGCGCCGACGAGACCGACGGCACGAGCGAGACGCCCACGCCGGCCGTGACCAGCGACTGCGCGAAGAAGTAGTCGGTCGTGGAGGCGGCGACCCGCAGTTCGAAACCGGCCTGCGCCGCATACCGGCGCAGGTACGCCTCCGTCTTCAGACAGCCCAGCACCCACCGCTCGCCCGCCAGCTCGCCGAGTTCCAGCGAGGCGCGGCCCGCGAAACGGTGGCCGCGCGGCAGCACCACCGACAGCGGATCGTCCATCAACGGCGTCCAGTCGAGCACCGGCCGCGCCCCCGGCCCGCCCGGCCCCGCCGGTGTCGGCCCGTCGAAGCGGTAGGCCAGCGCCAGATCGGCGGCGCCCCGGCGCACCATCGCCGCCGCCTCCTGCGGCTCCGCCTCCAGCACGGTCAGCTCGATGTCCGGCCGCGCCGCCACGAACCGCGCCAGCGCCGCGGGCAGCAGGTGACGGCCGCCGCTCGTGAAGGTGGCGAGCGTCAGCCGGGGAGGGGCCTCGCCGAGCCGGGCGATCCGCCGCCGGACCTGATCGAGTTCGTCGGAGATCGCCTCCGCCGCCTCGACCAGCAGCCGGCCGGCCTCGGTGAGGGTGGCGCCCCGGGTGGTGCGCACCGCCACCGCGTGACCGAGCGCCCGCTCCAGCGCCGCGATGTGCTGCGAGACCGCCGACGGGGTCAGCAGCAGTGCTCCGGCCGCCCGGTTGAAGCTGCCGTGCTCGGCGACGGCCCGCAGCACGCGCAGCCGCTGCACATCGATCATCAGTTCTCCTTGCGACGGGTTCAGCGAGCAAGCGGTTCCGCTGGGGACGGGACGGCGGCAGAGTCGGCGGCATGCGAAACATATGCGTCATCGGCGGAAGCCGGTACTTCGGAAAGCACCTGGTCAAGCTGGAGCGGGACGCCGGGAACCAGGTCACCGTCATCAACCGCGGCTCCACCGGACCGCTGCCCGGCACCACCCGCCTCGTGGCCGACCGCGACGACGAACGGCAGCTGCGCGAGGCCCTCGGCGCGCGCACCTTCGACGTGGTCGTCGACCAGGTCTGCTACACCCCGCGCCAGGCCGCGCTCGCCCGCCGCGTCTTCGCCGGACGCACCGGCCGGTACGTGATGACCTCCACGATGGAGGTGTACGACCCCGCGACCTTCGCCGTCCCCCCGCCCGGCCCCGCGGGCGTCCCGGTCACCGAGGACCGCCTCGACCTCACCGCGCTGCCCCCGGCACGGGATGCGGCCGCGCCGGATCCCGCGACCGCCTACGCCGAGGGCAAGCGCCGGGCCGAAGCGGTCCTGCTGAGCGAGCCGGAGTTCGACACGGTGTCCGTCCGGACCGCCCACGTGCTCGGCGGGGGAGGCGCGGACTTCACCGGGCGCCTCGCGCACTACGTCGAGCGGATCGCGGCCGGCCGGCCCGTCGACGTCCACCCCGACCCCTTCCCGACCTCCTTCGTCCACCACGAGGAGATCGCCGCGTTCCTGCGCTGGTCGGCGGCGGGCACCTTCACCGGGCCCGTCAACGCCGCCTCCCACGGAGCGCTCGACGTCACCAGTCTGTGCGAACTGATCGCGGCCGCGACCGGTACGCGCCCCCGCTACCGCACGGTGGCGGGCGCCGCCGCCTCCCCGTTCTCCTTCGACCGCGGCTACGCGATGGACAACGGCCGCGCCGCCCGCCTCGGTTTCGGCTTCACCCGGGTCGCGGACTGGCTCCCGGGGGCCGTGGCCGAGGTCCGCGCTTCCGCCGTGTGAGAGACCGCCCCCCGCTGGGCCGCCGGTCCGCCAGTGGCCGCTCGTGCGGGCATCCGGCTGGGCCAATGGCCCACCCGAGCAGCATCGAGTTGAGCCGACGGGCCTCCGGATGGTTATCTGTGCCGTATCCATGTACTTACGGCGCCGTGCGGCGCCGGACGGCGACGAGGCCGCTCCGGAGCACGGTGCCTTCGCCGTGTCCGCCCACGCCCACCACCCCCGGGCCGCCGCGGGACCGGCGAGCGCACGATCGCAAGGGGGGCGGCACACCGCCGTGAAGAGGATGTTCGTGGCTCCGGATCCGGGGCGCCTGAGACTGCGCACCTCACTGCGCGCGGTGACCGGGGTCGGCCTCGCCGTCGCCGCCGCCGAAGGCTGCGGCCTGTCACTCCCCGCCTCCATCACGGCGGGCCTGGCGGCACTGCTCGCCCTGTTCACGGTCACCGACCCCGGCGTGCGCGCCCAGCGCGTGACGACGGCCCTGCTGCCGGTGGCCGGTTTCCCGGTGTTCGCCCTGGCCACCTCCCTGCACGGCGTCCCCCTAGCCCGCGACGGGGCCTTCCTCGCCGTCGTCCTCGGCGGGGTCTACGCCCGCCGCTGGGGTCCGCGCGGCCACGCGCTCGGCATCTTCGCCTTCATGAGCTTCTTCATCACCCAGTTCCTGCACGCCGTCCCCGCCCAGCTGCCCGAGCTGTACGCCGCCGTCGCGCTGGCGCTCACGGCCGCCGGCGCCGTGCGGTTCCTGCTGTGGCCCATCGAGCGGCGCGATCCGCCCCCCGCCGTCCCGCCGGGGCTGCCCGGGCGCGGCCTCGCCCGGCCCACCACCCGCCAGGCCCTCCAGGCCACGGCCGCCTGCGCGGTCGCCCTGTCGCTGGGCCAGTCCTTCTCCGAGGACCGCTGGTACTGGGCCGTCGGCACCACCTGGTGGATCTTCGTCAACACCACCTCGCGGGGCGAGACCCTGGTCCGCGGTTTCCGCCGGGTCCTCGGCACGGTGATCGGCATCGTCGTCGGGCTGCTGATCGCGATCCCGCTGCACGGCGCCCCCGCGCCCACGGCCGCGCTGGTCGCGCTCTGTGTCTTCGGCATCTTCTACACCGCCGCCGTGTCGTACAGCTGGATGATGCTCGCCGTCACCGTCATGGCCGGGCTGCTCTACGGCCTCCTCGGCGTCCTGAACCCGGCCCTGCTGGTCCTGCGCCTGGTGGAGACCGGGGTCGGGGCGGTGTGCGCCGCGCTCGCCGTGGTCCTCGTCCTGCCCGTCACCACCCACGCCACCAACGACGCCTGGATCCAGCGCGCCCTGCGCTGCGTGCACGCCGCCACCGCGGCCGCCGCCGCCCGCCTCGCGGGCTCGCCCACCGCGGACCCCGCTCCGCACGCCGCCGAGCTGGAGCTGCTGCTGGCGCGCGTCCGGATGGCGCTCGCCCCCCTGGTGCACCCGCTCAGCCCCTTCCGGGACCGCCGGGCCCGCGCCCGCCGGGTCATCGCGCTGCTGGACGACTGCGCCCGCGAGGTGCGCGGCCTCGCCGCCGTCGCGGCCGACCCCGCGGCCTCCCACGACGCGCGTCTGGCCGCCGCGTGCTGGCGGGTGGAGGCCGCCGTCGAGGCCCTCACCGCGCCCATGACCGAGCTCCGCCACGACCGGGAGCCCGTGGCCGCCGCGACCGCGCCGGCTCTGACCGAGCCCGCGCTCGCCCATCTGCACGGGCTGGAACGGGCGCTCGCCGAACTCGCCCACCCGCTGCGTTCGGAACGCCCCTCGCCGCTGATCGGCGCCGGCTGAGGCTGGTGAGCGCCGCGGCATCGTCGCGGACCCTATGGCACAACCCCTGATTCCGCAGGCGGATGAGGGCGGTTCACTCGAACGAAGGTTCCCGGGTGACCTGCCGGACGCCGCTGACCTGCGACCCGTAGAAAGGGTGGTGGGCCATCGCACATGCATCTGACATGTACAGGGTGGATCTGCGGGTACAGGGGGTAACCAGGCGAAATGGAAATTCTGCATCAGCCGTCGACGGCCCGCCAGGTGTGGGAAGAGGCACGAGAATTCATTCAGCTGTTCCACCGGGAGAATCCGGAAGCCGGCGATCCGGCCCGCCGCCTCGACGCCGTACGGACCCAGCTGGCGGAGACCGGAACCTACCGGCACACCCACGACGAGGTCGTCCACGGTGCCCGCGTCGCGTGGCGCAACAGCAACCGGTGCATAGGCAGGCTGTACTGGAACTCCCTGCGGGTGCGCGACCGCAGGGGCCTCACCGGCGCCGACGAGATCGCCGCCGAGTGCTTCGAGCACCTGCGGGACGCGACCAACGGCGGCCGGGTGCGGCCCACGATCACCGTCTTCGCCCCCGACACCCCCCGGCGCCCCGGCCCGCTCATCTGGAGCGAGCAGCTCATCCGCTACGCCGGGTACGGCGACGAGGACTCGATCCCCGTCGGCGACCCGCGCAACGCGTCCCTGACCCGCGCCCTGTGCCGGCTCGGCTGGACGGGGGGCCGCGGCGGCGCCTTCGACCTGCTGCCCCTGGTGGTGCAGGGCTGCGACGACAAGCCGCGGTGGTTCGACCTCCCCGAGGACGCCGTGCTGGAAGTCCCCATCCGCCACCCCGAGGGCGACGGCTGGGCGGACTGGGGGCTGCGCTGGCACGCCGTCCCGGCCATCTCCAACATGTGCCTTGAGATCGGCGGCATCCACTACCCGGCCGCGCCCTTCAACGGCTGGTACATGGGGACCGAGATCGGCTCCCGCAACCTCGGCGACGAGGACCGCTACAACCTGCTGCCCGAGGTTGCCCGTCGACTGCGGCTTGACACCTCCAGCGACCGTTCGCTGTGGAAGGACCGGGCGATGGTGGAGCTGAACCGGGCGGTGCTCGACTCCTTCGACCGCGCCGGGGTCACCATCGCCGACCACCACACCGAGTCCCGGCGCTTCCTGTCCCACATCGACCGGGAGGAGCGCAAGGGGCGCGAGGTGGGGGCGGACTGGTCCTGGATCGTGCCCCCCATGTCGGGTTCCGCGACACCGGTCTTCCACCGCACCTACGAGGACCGGCGCCAGAGCCCGGCGTACGTCCAGCACACCGGGGCGCGGGAACGGGCGATGGGGCGGGATCTGGTCTAGACCCCTCTGTTACCGTCGGCCCGACGAACCGGCGGAGAGGGAGAACACCGTGGCAAGTACGGACCGGGGCAACGGACATGCGGGTGCGGGTGCGGGTACGGCGGACGGCCACGGCGGCGCGGGCGGTCCCGGCGCCCCGGCCGGAGATCCCGGCGGGACGCGGGGGCGGCGTGCGTACATCGGCTCGTTCACCTCGACCGGCGGGGGCGGCGTCACCACCGCCGCCGTCGACCCGGCGACCGGCGCCCTGACCCCGATCGCCACCACCGGCGCCCTCGCCGACCCCTCCTACCTGGCGCTCGGCGCGGACGGCGGGATGCTCTACGCGGTCAGCGAGACCAACCACGGCGCCGTCGGCGCCTTCCGGCCCTCCGACACGGAAGGGCTCGTACCGATCGGCTCCCCGGTCGCCGTGGACGCCTCCGGCCCCACGCACCTCAGCGTCACCGGGAGCCACCTGGTCACCGCCAACTACACCTCGGGCAGCGTCAGTACGCTCGCCCTCGCCGCCGACGGGCGCCCCACCGGACCGGCTTCGGTGCTGCGCCACCACGGTTCGGGCCCCGACGCCGACCGCCAGGCGGAGCCGCACGCCCACCAGGTGCTGCCCGACCCCGGCGGGCGCTGGGTGCTCAGCGTGGACCTCGGCACCGACTCGCTACGGGTGTGCGCGCTCGACCCGGTCACCGGAGCACTGCGGGTGCACTCCGAAGCCGTCCTGCCCGCGGGCAACGGTCCCCGCCACCTCGCCTTCCACCCCGGCGGCGCGCTGCTCTACGTACTGAACGAACTGCGGCCGCTGCTGACCGTCTGCCGGTGGGACGCGGCCACCAGGGCAGTGGAACCGGTCGGCGAGGTTCCGGTCGCCCCAGAGGGCGGCTCAGGGGCCGTACGGCCCTCACCCTCGGCCGTCAGGGTCTCGCCCGACGGCCGGTTCCTCTGGGCGGCCGTCCGCGGCCTCGACTTCATCGCCGCCTTCGCCCTCCCCGGGGAGGGCGCCGAGCCGCGGCTCACGGGCACTGTCCCGTGCGGCGGCCGCTGGCCCCGCGACCTGGTGCTCGATCCGGCCGGGCAGCGGCTGTACGCGGCCAACGAGCACTCCGGGGACGTCACCTGGTTCGACGTGGACCCGCTGACCGGCCTGCCGCGGCGCGCCGGGTCCGTCCCGGTGCCGGCGGCCACCTGCGTGGTCTTCGGCTGACGGTCACGCCGGGTCCCGGCCGACGGCCCGGCCCATCCCGCTCCGGCAGCGCGAGGGCCCGCCCGCGGATCCGATGATCCGGGGGCGGGCCCTCGTCGCGTGCGGGCACGGATCAGTGCACCGGGGTCTCCAGGGAGATCCCCGCGGCGCGGCTGTACTGCGCCACGGCGAGCTTGCCGAGCGCCGGGTAGGCACCGAGCGCGTCGGCCGTGGCGCAGCCCGCCTCCTTGCACGCGGTGTCGATGAGACCGTCGGCGGCCTCCGGGCCGATCAGGTACGGGGCCAGCGCCAGCTGGACGGCGCCGGAAGACTGGCGCAGCTCGTCGGCGACGGCGGCCACGGAGCCCTCCTGGTCCAGGGCGGCGGCCATGACGGGCACCGCGAGGCGCGCGGCCAGCAGCATCCCGGTGATCCCGGCGGCCTGGACGGCCTCCGGCCCACCGGTGGTGGCCAGGATGATCCCGTCGGCGGCCGTGGTCACCGTGAACAGCCGGGCCCGGTCGGCCCGGGCCAGGCCCGCCTCGGAGAGGCGCACGTGCACGGCCTCCGCCAGCAGCGGGTGCGGGCCGAGGACGTCGGCAAGCTCCACGGCGGCGGCGCAGTCCATCATGGCCTGGCGGATCCGGCGCAGCAGATCGCCGTCCGGGCCCACCAGCAGCGGAACCACCACGGCGTCGGGGCCGCTCGGCGGGGGCACGTCCTGGCCGGTCGCGCGGGCGAACTCGGCGCGCGCCGCGCGCTGGTGCCCGATCGCGGTCAGGACGGCCGACAGGGCGGGGAACTCGGCGCCCTCGGTGTCATCGCCGTCCAGGAAACCGACGTGCGCGTCCAGGCCGGGCAGCTCGGAGCGCCCGATGCTCAGGATCTCCTCCGCGTACCCCCGCGAGGCGGCCGAAGGGGCACCGGGCACGGCGAGTACCAGCGCGGGCGCGCCCTCGGGCGCCACCGCGGGCTCGGGCCGGCGGTGCCGTCCGGTCTGGCGGGGTCGCGGCATTCGTACGGGCAGGCCATTCGCGGGCCCAGTGGGGGAGCTCATGGCGCCGCATGCTACTGGCTTTCCCGTACCGGCTGTTCGGGCAGGGCCCACTCGGGCGGCATCTGTCCGCATTTATCCGGTGAAGGTCAGATACGATCAACTGACGGACGGCAAGCGCCAGTCCACAGGCTGTGATCCCTGGCGGACCAGCAGGTCGTTCGCCCTGCTGAACGGCCTGGACCCGAAGAACCCGCGGTCGGCCGACATCGGGGACGGGTGCGCCGCCTCCAAGGCGGGAAGCTCCCCCAGCAGGGGCCGCAGATTGCGGGCGTCCCGGCCCCAGAGCACCGACACCAGCGGCTTGCCCCGTGCCACCAGGGCGCGGATCGCCTGCTCCGTCACCGCCTCCCAGCCCTTGCCGCGGTGGGCGGCCGGTTTGCGCGGAGCCGTGGTCAGGGCCCGGTTGAGCAGCAGGACGCCCTGGCGGGTCCACGGGGTCAGGTCGCCGTTCACGGGCCGGGGCACGCCGAGGTCGCTGTGCAGCTCCCGGAAGATGTTGTCCAGGCTCCCGGGAACCGGGCGCACGTCGGGGGCCACCGAGAACGACAGCCCGACCGCATGCCCCGGCGTGGGGTAGGGGTCCTGCCCGACGATGAGGACCTTCACCTCGTCGAAGGGCTGCTGAAAGGCGCGCAGGACGTTCGCGCCGCTCGGCAGGTACGTCCGGCCCGCCGCTATCTCGGCGCGCAGGAACTCGCCCATCGCGGCGATCTGCTCCGCCACCGGTTCCAGAGCACGGGCCCAGCCCGGCTCGACGATCTCGTTCAAAGGTCGTGCTGCCACGCCGCGTCACTCTAGTTGATCCGCACGCGGCGTCCGTTCACGCCAACGGCCGCTCCATCACGGCGGCCCGGACGCACAGCACGTCGGGCAGGTGTCCGGCCAGCAGCTCCCAGCTGTCGCCGTCGTCGGCGCTGGCGTACAACTCGCCGTTGCGGTTGCCGAAGTAGATGCCCGCCGGGTCGGCGTCGTCCGTGCAGAGTGCGTCGCGCAGCACCGTCCCGTAGTGGTCGCCGGAGGGCAGGCCCGCGCTCAGCGGCTCCCAGGTGGCGCCCGCGTCCCGGGTGCGGAAGACCCGGCAGCGGTGTCCGGCCGGGACCCGGTCGGAGTCGGCGTTGAGCGGGAAGACGTAGGCGGTGTCCGGCCGGTGGGGGTGGGCGGCCACCGCGAACCCGAAGTCGGAGGGCAGGCCGCCGCCGATGTCCGTCCACAGCGCGCCCGCGTCGTCGCTGCGGTAGACGCCCCAGTGGTTCTGCAGGTAGAGGCGCTTCCGGTCGCCCGCGTCCTGGGCGATCTTGTGGACGCACTGGCCGAACTCGGGCTGCGGGTCGGGCAGGAAGACGGCCGAGACGCCGTGGTTGGACGGCGTCCAGCTCTCCCCGCCGTCCTCGGTGCGGAAGACTCCGGCCGTGGAGACCGCGACGGTGACCGCCTCGGGGCGGGCCGGGTCGGTGATCACGGTGTGCACGGCCTCTCCGCCGCCCCCGGGCACCCAGGCCGAACGGGTCGGATGCTCCCACAGCGGGCGCACCAGCTCGAAGGTCTCGCCCCGGTCGGCGGAGCGGAACAGCGCCGCCGGTTCGGTCCCCGCGTACACGACGCCGGGGGCCTCGGGCCCGGCCGGATGCAGCTGCCAGACCCGCTCCAGGGAGGCGCCCGTGTCCTGGGGGAACTTGACCGCGGGCGCGGCAGGTTCGTGCCAGGTCGCCCCGAGGTCGTCGGAGCGGAAGACGGAGGGCCCCCAGTGCAGGCTGTCCGCGCCGACCAGCAGCCGGGGCGCGGGCCCGCGCCGGTCGATGGCCACGGCGTAGACGGCCTGCGCGTTGAAGTGCGGATCCTCGAACCGCCAGTGACCGTCGGACCCCCGGCGGCCGATGAAGAGTCCTTTGCGGGTTCCTGCGAGCAGTAGTACGTCGGCCATGGCCGACACCTCCCGGACGTCGTTGTCCTCGGGGACATTGCCTTTCCGGCCAGTCTGCACCCGACCACTGACAGCGGCCCGGCAGGCGCTGCGGGGCGTGGCGGGGCATCTGACCTGCTGATCGATAGTGGCCGGGAATGCGATCGTGTCTGCTGGTTACTTGATCGTACGGAGGCGTAAAGGGTTCACTTCTGGCTTCTGCTGCCCTGTGAGAGGCGATCCGTGGCCATCGAGCACCTCCCTCCGCTCGACCTCGCCTTCTGGCGGATCGAATCCGCCTCCCATCCCATGCACCTCGGCGCGCTCGGCGTGTTCGAGGCCGCCGGTCCGGACGCGGCCGCCCGCGCCGCGGAGCTGATCGCCGAGCGCTGCGCCGACGTGCCCCGGCTGCGCCGCCGGATCCACGACGTCCTGCTGCCGGTGGGCGCGGCCGCCTGGTCACCCGCCCGCGACTTCGACCCGGCCCGGCACGTCTTCCTCGTCCGGCACGCGCACACCGACCTCCACGGCGACGCCGATCCGCACGCCGCCGCCGGACCGCTGATGGCTCGGCCGCTGGAGCGGGGGCTGCCGCCGTGGGAGGCCCACGTGCTGGCCGGGCCGGACCCGGAGACCTTCGCCGTACTGTTCAAGTTCCACCACGCGCTGTCCGACGGACTCGGCGTGCTCGCGCTCGCCGCCGGTCTCTTCGACGAGGGGCTGCCGGTACGGGGCTCCGCGCGCCCCGCGGCCCGGGCGGCCGGGCCGCGCCCCGGCCGCCCCGCGGCGGAGCCCCGCTCGGCCCTGCGGCGGCTGCCCGGCACCCTGGCGGCGCGCGCCCAGGACGTCGGCCAGGCCCTGGAGATCGGCGCCGCCGTGGCCCGGTCGGGGCTGCCCCTGGGCGTTCCCGACGGGTTGAGCGCCGAGAGCGGCGGCGCGGCGGGGAGCAGGGCGCTGGCCGGGGTCGCGCTCGACCTCGACGACGTGAACCGGATCCGCAAGGCCGCCGGGGGCACGGTCAACGACGTGCTGATCGCCCTCGTCGCGGGGGCCCTGCGGCGCTGGCTGGCCGGGCGCGGGGAACCGGTGGGCGGGGCGTCCGGGCCGCGCGCCCTGATCCCCGTCTCCCGGCGCCGCTCCCGGGACGGGTCCGGCGCGGGCAACCGGCTCTCCGGTTACCTGCTGCGGCTGCCGGTGGCCGAGAGCGAGCCCCTGCGCCGCCTGGACGCGGTACGGGCCGACATGGACCGGAACAAGGAGGCGGGGCCGGCCCGGGGCGCGGGGGCCGTCGCCCTGCTCGCCGACCACGTGCACCCGCTCGGCCACCGGCTCGGCGGGCCGCTGCTGGCCCAGGCGGCGCGGCTGCTGTTCGACATCCTCGTCACGAGCGTGCCGCTGCCGGGGCTGAGCTTCTCGCTCGGCGGCAGTCCGGTCCGCCGGATCTACCCCCTGGCCCCGCTGGCCCAGGGACACGCGCTGGCCGTCGCGGTCTCCAGCTACCGGGGCACCGTCCACTTCGGGCTGGTGGCCGACGCCGCCGCCGTGCCGGATCTCCAGGCGCTGGCGGAGGCGCTGCGGACGGAACTCGAAGAACTCGTACGAGAGGTCTCGTAGTACGAGAGATTCCGTAGTACGGTGTATCTCGTACTTAGGTGCCGTGCCCGGCCGCTCCGGCTGCCGGACCCGGCATCCGTCGGCCGCGTCCCGTGGAGATCCAAGATGAGTGCCAGCCTGTTCGAGCCCTACACCCTGCGTTCGGTGACCGCGCCCAATCGCGTCTGGATGGCTCCGATGTGCCAGTACAGCGCCGAGCCCGCGGGCCCGCAGGCGGGTGTGGCCGGCGACTGGCACTTCGCGCACTACGCGGCCCGCGCGGTCGGTGGCACCGGCCTGATCATCCAGGAGGCCACTGCGGTCTCCCCGGAGGGCCGGATCTCCCCCTATGACCTCGGCATCTGGAACGACACCCAGGTCGAGGCGCTGCGCCGGATCACCGGATTCCTGAAGGCGCAGGGCACCGTGCCCGGCGTCCAGATCGCCCATGCGGGGCGGAAGGCGTCCACCGACGCACCGTGGAAGGGCGGAGCCCCGATCGGCACGGAGGACGGCGGCTGGCGGGCGAGCGCCCCGAGCGCGGTGCCCTTCGCGGAGGACCACCCCGTGCCGCACGAGCTGACGGTGGAGGAGATCCAGGAGGTCGTGGAGCAGTTCGCGGCCGCCACGCGGCGCGCGCTGGCGGCGGGGTACCAGGTCGTCGAGATCCACGGCGCCCACGGCTACCTGATCGGCGAGTTCCTCTCCCCGCACAGCAACCGCCGCACCGACGCCTACGGCGGGTCCTTCGAGAACCGGATCCGCTTCGCCCTGGAGGTGGTGGACGCCGTGCGGGCGCAGTGGCCCGAAGAACTCCCGCTCTTCTTCCGGATATCCGCCACCGACTGGCTGGAGGGGGACGGGTGGACGGCCGACGAGACGGTCCGCCTGGCGTCCGTGCTCCGGGAGCACGGGGTGGACCTCCTCGACGTCTCCAGCGGCGGCCTCGCCCCGCACGCCCGGATACCCGTCGGCCCCGGCTACCAGGTGCCGTTCGCCGCGCGGGTCAAGGCGGAGGCCGGGCTGGACACAGCCGCCGTGGGCCTGATCACCGAGCCGGCGCAGGCCGCGAAGATCGTGGCCAACGGTGAGGCGGACGCGGTGCTGTTGGGCCGCGAGCTGCTGCGCGACCCGCACTGGGCGCGGCGGGCGGCGGGCGAGCTGGGGGCCGAGATCCGACGCCCGAACCAGTACCACCGGTCGTGACCCGTCCGAGAGGCCGCGCGGGGCGCCGTCCACCGGTTCTCCACTCGAACCATGTACTACGATGGTTCTCGTACCATCGTGGTGTCCAGCGAGTGGAGGAGTACAGATGACGGAGCCCAGTGCCACCGCCCGTTCCCTCGACCACCCGAGCCCTGCCGAGATCCGGCTGGAAAGCGTGCTGCACGCCCTGTCCGACCCGGTGCGGCTGTCCATCGTCCGCGAACTGGCGGGGGGCAGCGGCGAACTGTCCTGCTCGTACTTCGAGTTGCCGGTGACCAAGTCGACCACCACGCACCACTTCCGGGTCCTGCGCGAGAGTGGCGTCGTGCGCCAGACCTACCGGGGCACCACCAAGCTGAACGACTTGCGCCGGGACGACCTGGACGCCCTCTTCCCGGGCCTCCTCGACGGCATCCTGACGGCCGCCTCCGCCGAGGCCGAGCGCACGGCGGGCTGACCGGTCCGGCGCCTCGGCCGCCCCGCGCGGGGCGGCGGGACGCCGGGGCGGCCGGGCGGCCGGGACGTCGCTCGGGTGCCCCCCGGCCGGCACGCGCCCCGGGTGCTCTCCTCCCTGTCCGCGCGGCAGGCGGGGGCGTGCGTTCGGAAACCCTCCCCGGCCGGGCCTCCGAAGGGCCCGTGCGGCCCCTCCGTGGCCCCTTCCGTGATCTTTCGGCCGACGCCCGGACGGGGGCGTGGCGCGGCGGGCGGCGGGCCGTCAGAGCGGCCCCACCGGCCTCCCCGCGAAGGGCCTGACCTGGCCTTTCGTCGCCGTTCGGCCTACGGTCGTGCTCTCGGGGAAAGGGGGACCGGATGGACCGGAACATCCGCACCATCGACGACGTGCTGCGGCTCATGGACGGCCTGTTCGCGCCGGAGTCCGACCGCTGGACGGCCGGCGCGGCCGACTGGTGGGACGGGTTCTACGCGGACCGGAGCAGGTCCGTGCCGTTCTTCGTGGCTGCACCGGACGAGCACCTCGCCGAGGCGCTCGACCGCGGCCTGATCCGGCCCGGCCGCGCGCTCGAACTCGGCTGCGGGCCCGGCCGCAACGCTCTTCACCTCGCCTCGCTCGGCTTCGAGGTGGACGCGGTCGACCTGTCCCCGGCGGCCCTCGCCTGGGCCGGGGAGCGGGCGGCGGAGGCGGGTCTCGACGTCCGGTTCCACCACGGCGACATCTTCGACCCCGACCCGGCAGGCTGGGGCGGGACCTACGACCTGATCGTCGATTCGGGCTGCTTCCACCACCTGCCGCCGCACCGCCGGATCAGCTACCTCGCGCTGCTGGACCGGGCGTTGGCCCCTGGTGGCCACTTCTCGCTCACCTGCTTCGCCGCCGGCGAGGCGGGCATGGGATCCGAGCTCTCCGACGCCGAGTTCTACGGCCAGGCCCGGCTGCACGGCGGCCTCGCCTACACGGCGGAGTCGCTCCGCGCGATCTTCGCCGACCTGACGGAGCTCGAACTGCGCCGGATGAACGACGAGCCGCCCGCCTCCCCGCGCTTCGGCGAACCCTTCCTCTGGAGCGCCCTGTTCCAGAAGCCCCGGACCCAGCCGCAAACGTAGCCTTGGCCGAAGCCCGGCCCCGGCCCCGGCCGGGCGGGCGCACCGGCTCGACGGCTACTCCGCCGTGGCCGCCGCCGCGAGGAGGCCCGGCCAGTCCGGGATCTTCACCGAGCGGCGGCCCAGCGACAGCCCGAGCGAGGACTCCGCCGTCTCGATCGCCAGCCAGCCCGGCCACAGCACCGGGCTCAGGCCCGCGGCGCGCAGGGCGTCCAACGGGTCCCCGGGCAGCTCCCGCCCGGCCAGCGTGCCCGCGTCCTGGAGCAGCGAGGACGCCGTCTCCTTCGCGCAGGGCCGGTTGGTGCCGATCACCCCGGTCGGGCCGCGCTTGATCCAGCCGGCCACGTACTCGCCGCGGGAGACCCGGCCGTCGCGCAGGACCCGGCCCGCCGCGTGCGGGACCGTACCGCGCGCCACGTCGAAGGGCAGTCCGGGCAGCGCCACGCCCTGGTACCCGACCGACCGCAGCACCAGCTCGGCGCCGAGGTCCTCGTAGGCGCCGGTCCCCGACACCCCGCCGTGCCCGTCCGGGGCGGTCCGCTCGAAGCGCACCCCGCTGACCCGGCCGTCCGGCCCGCCCAGGACCTCCACGGGCCGCAGGAAGAACCGCAGGGTGATCCGCCGCGCCCCCTCCCGCGGCCGGTGGGCCGTCCAGTCGCGCAGTACCTCCACGTTCCGCCGGTTCACGGCGGGCAGCGCGGCCGCGGCCGCCGGATCGGCGTAGGCGGGGTCCAGGGCCAGTTCGCCGGCCCGCACCACCGTGTCCACGCCGGGCAGGGTGCCGAGTTCGCGCAGCTCCTTCGTGGTGAACCTGCCCTGCGAGGGCCCGCGCCGGGCCACCATGGCCACCTCGCGGAGCCCGCTGCCGGCCAGCACTCCGAGGGCCGGTTCCGGCATGTCGGTGGGCCGTAGGTCCGTGACCGCGCGGGCCAGGATCCGCGTCACGTCCACGGCGACGTTCCCCGCTCCGATCACCACCGCCGACCGCACGCCCGCCAGGTCGAAGTCGTCCGCCGCCGTGTCAGGGTGTGCGCTGTACCAGGAGACGAACTCGGTGGCGGAACGCACCCCGGCCAGTTCCTCGCCCGGGATCCCGAGCGTCCGGTCCCGGGCGGCGCCCACGCAGTACACGACCGCGTGGTACAGCTCCAGCAGCCGCCGGGTGGTCAGCCGGTCCCCGCCCACCTCGACGTTGCCGAGGAAGCGGATCCGCTCGTCCTCCAGCACGGTCCGCAGACTCCCCTGGAGCGATTTGATCTTCTCGTGGTCCGGAGCCACGCCGTAGCGCACCAGGCCGTACGGGCACGGCAGCCGGTCCAGTACGTCGACCCGCACGCCCGGCACCTCGCGCTGCTGGACCAGCGCCTGTGCGGCGTAGACCCCGCTCGGGCCCGAACCGACCACGGCGACACGAAGCACGGAGGGTCTCCTTCCGCAGAGGGATCCAGCATGGCACCGCCGCCGCGGACCGTCAGCCCATCGCGCGCATCCGGCTGACCTCGGCGCTCTGCTGCGCCACCACTTCGTTCGCCATCTCCTCGACCGCCCCGTTGTTCCCGCCCGCGAGGGCCTCACCGGCCATGGTCACCGCCCCCTGGTGGTGGGCGATCATGAGCCGCAGGAAGAGCCGGTCGAAGTCCGGGCCCGAGGCCCGTGCCAGCTCCTGGAGCTGCTGCTCGGTGGCCATGCCGGGCATCGGCGCCCCGCCGTGGTCGTGCGGCGCCGGTCCGCCGGTCGCCGCGCCCGGTGCCGGGACGCCGGTCCCCGCGGTCGCCGTGCCCGGTGCCGGGACGCCGGTCCCCGCGGTCGCCGTGCCCCGCTCCGGGTACCTGGCCAGCCAGCTCTCCATGACCTTGATCTCCGGCCCCTGGGCCGCGGCGATCCGTTCGGCGAGCCGCTTGACCGGCTCGGCCGAGGCCCGTTGCGGCGCCAGTGCGCTCATCGTCAGGGCCTGCCGGTGGTGCTCGGTCATGCGGCGCACGTAGCTCCGGTCGGCGGCGTTCGGACTGTCGTCGGGCCGTTCCCGCGCCGCCTGGCCGGGGGAGAGGGTGCGGGGCTGCTCGCCCGGCCGGCCCGGGGCGATCACCACCGGTCCGGCGGCGGACTCGTCGTCTCCGCCTCCCTGGCAGGCGGTCAGGCCGAAGGCGGACACGGTGGCCAGGACCACCCCGGCGCACCGGTGGAGCACGCGTGCCGTCATGCGCTCTGTTGTCATGGGCATGCAGAGGAACATACTGCCGGAGACGGGGGTACCGGTTCCGTTCCCGCCGAGAGGGGTCGGAACACCCCCAAGGGAGGACACATTGACCTCGTCAGTCCCGTTAGCCTCACTCGCCTCACTCGCCTCACTCGCCTCACCCGCCCTGGCCGTCGCGTCCCGTCCCCGCAGAGCGCGCCCGCGGACCCTCGCCGCGGCCGCCGCAGCGGCCGGACTCCTCGTGGCGCTGCTCGCCGTCGCGGCCCCCGCTTCCGCCACCCCCGATCCCGGCGACCTGACCCCGGCGGCGCCCGGCCGCAGCGCCGCCGGCCCCCCGGCCACCGGAACCGTCTCCTCCGACATCCCCGGACGCGACGAGATCGTCCACAGCCGCAACATCACGCCGCTGGCCAACATCCCCGGCGCCAACCCCGCCGCGATCAACTCCGACATCGCCTTCCAGGGCCGGTACGCCTACGCGGGCAGCTACGACGGCTTCACCATTTACGACATCGGCAACCCGAACGCCCCCAAGACCGTCACCACGGTGCTCTGCCCCGGCGGCCAGAACGACATCTCCGTCTCCGGCGACCTCCTCTTCCTCTCCACCGACTCCTCGCGCAGCGACGATTCCTGCAACAGCGTCTCGCAGCCCGCGACCGAGAAGTCGTCGTGGGAAGGCATCAAGATCTTCGACATCCGCGACAAGAAGAACCCGAAGTACATCAAGTCCGTGGAGACGGCCTGCGGTTCCCACACCCACACGCTCGTGCCGGGCAAGCGCGGGGACATCTACCTCTACGTTTCCTCGTACTCGCCGAGCGAGGCCTTCCCGGACTGCCAGCCGCCGCACGACGGCATCTCCGTCGTCAAGGTCCCGAAGAAGGACCCCCGGCAGTCGGCGGTCGTCGGCTTCCCGGTGCTCTTCCCCGACGGCGGCAACCCGGGCGCTCCCGCCAACCCCGGGGTGTCCAAGACCACCGGCTGCCACGACATCACCGTGCTGCCCTCGAAGGACCTGGCCGCGGGCGCCTGCATGGGTGACGGCATCCTCTTCGACATCAGCGAACCCGAGCGGCCGCGCGTGATCGACCGCGTGCAGGACAACGTGAACTTCGCCTTCTGGCACTCGGCGACCTTCAACGAGCGCGCGGACAAGGTGGTGTTCACCGACGAACTGGGCGGTGGCGGCGCCGCCACCTGCAACGAGGCCACCGGCCCGAACCGCGGGGCCGACGGCATCTACGACATCACCGGACGCGGCGACCAGCGCAGGCTCGTCTTCCGCGGCTACTACAAGATCCCGCGCCACCAGGCCGACACCGAGAACTGCGTCGCCCACAACGGCTCGCTCGTCCCGGTCGGCGGCGGCCGGGACATCATGGTGCAGGCCTGGTACCAGGGCGGCGTGTCCGTCTGGGACTTCACCGACTCCACCCGCCCGAAGGAGATCGCCTACTTCGAGCGCGGCCCGCTCAGCACCGACGCACTCAGCCTCGGCGGAGCCTGGTCGGCGTACTACTACAACGGCCACATCTACGCGAACGACATCACCAAGGGCCTCGACGTGCTGCGCCTGGACGACTGGCGCACCGAGAGCGCCAAGTGGGTCTGGACGGACCGGCTGAACGTCCAGTCGCAGCCCGACTACCACTGAACCTAGAGGAACGTTCCGTCGGGCGGGCCCCCGTCCGGCGGGACCCCCATCTCCCACTCCAGCCCGTACCGCTGGAACAGCTCCGCCCGCAGCCGGGCCGCGGCCATGGGCGCCCCCGGCAGCAGGACGGCGAACACCGCGCCCATCAGCAGCGCCCGCAGCAGCGGATAGTCGCGGTCGGGATTCGTGTCCGGATCACCCGCGCCGCGGCGGGCCACGGTCTCCCGCAGCAGCTCCGCCAGCTGCCGCTGCTCCGGGCACTGGACGAACCCCTCGTTCGAGAGGATGCCCGCCATGTGCGTGCGCATCAGCAGCGGCTGCTCCAGCGCCAGCCCGAGGACCGCGTCGATGGCCCGGGCCAGCAGCTCCCGCCCGGCGTCCGCTCCGGCGGGCTTCGGCTCGCGCTCCAGCGCCTCGCGCAGGGTCCGGTACATGAGGCGGTGCACCGCCGACTGCAGCAACTGGCGCTTGCCCGGGAAGTAGTACGACACCAGGCCGCGCGCCGCCCCCGCCCGGACCGCGATGTCCCCGAGGGTCGTGGCCTCGTAACCCCGTTCACCGACGAGTTCGACGGTGGCCTGCAGCAGCCGCTCCCGGGAACGTCTGCGCAATTCTTCATTGACCGATGCGCTGCGCGGGACCATGCTTACTCCTGCGTTGACTGGCTCCGAGCCAATATACTCAGCGCACGGGCCGACCGGTGGTGGGCGACGCGGGGGATCGCCCACCACCGGCCGTTCCCGACCGGATGTCGCCCTCCGGCGGCCGAGAGCCGCCCCGCCGGCCCTCCGCTCTACGCGAGGGCGCTGAGCCCCGGTACGAACGCCACCAGCACCGGAACCGCCGGCACCAGCGCCGCCAGTGCCGTCAGCCGCAGCCGGCGTACGGCGGAGAGCCGGGGCGTGGCCGCCAGCAGCCGGCGCACCCGCTGGGGGACGTGCGCGTGCGGGGTCGGGCAGGGCCCGAACACCCCGCGGTCCTCGTTCAGGCCGACCAGCGCCAGCGCCACGGTGAGCCGCCCGTACCGCCGCGAGGCCACGTCGTCGGCGGCCAGCTCGACCAGCCGGTGCATCTGCGCCTCGAAGGCGGCGAAGACGGGGACCTGCGGAAACGCCCCCGACAGCGCCCGCGAGCAGTGCAGCAGCCAGTCGTGCCGCGCGGCCGCGTGACCCTGCTCGTGCGCGAGCACGGCGTCCAGCTGCTGACCCTTGAGCCGCCCGAGCGCGCCCGTGGTGACCACCAGCCGGGGCGCGGTGCCCGGCAGCCACCAGGCGTCGGGCCGCCGCCCCTCCAGGACGACCAGGCGCCCGCTGTCCGGTTCCTCGCCGGGCAGCAGGGGCGCCCGCACCAGGAGTTCGGCCCGCTCGGCGCGCCGGCGCGAGCGCGCCCGCAGCACCTCCGCGGTCAGCATCGCCCCGGTCCACAGCGCACCGCCGGCGAGCACCAGCGCGGTCCCGGCGGCCCAGCGTCCACCGCCCGCCCCGAGCCCGTAGGCGTCGACGACCCCGCGCGGCGCGGACGCGAAGAGCGGCCCGCGCACCGCCAGCCAGGCGGCTCCCGCGCTGAGCAGCATCGAAAGGGCGCAGCAGAGGAGCACCGCGGCCACCACGCACTGCCACACCCACAGGGCCACCACCGGCTCGCGCTCGGGCCACTCGGCACGGGCCAGCAGTCGGGGCGCGAGGAGAGCGGTCAGGGCGCCGAGCAACAGGAGAACGGCGGGGACCATCATGGGCGCATTTTAGGTGGGCGGGCCTGCCCACCGGTATGGCCGCCGTTCATTGGTGACGCACGACACGTCGGGTGCCCCGCCCCGGGACAGGGCGCCTCACATGGTGAGCAGCATGGCCAACATCCCTATCCCCATGGCCAGTCGGCACGCCCGGGTGAGCTCGGCGGCCCCGCGTCCGGCGCCCCGCGGGGCCCCCGCGAGCGCCGCCGGGCCCGGCGCACCGCCCGCCACCGCCGCCGCTCCGCCCGCCGTCACCAGCCGGGCTCCGCCCAGCAGCACGTACCCCGCGAAGTAGAGCAGCAGCAGGCCGGTGACCAGAGGCAGCCCCGGAGCGAGCCCCTCGCCGTGCCCCGGGCCGTGGCTCCCGGCGTGCGCGGCGCCCGTATCCGGTGCCGCGGCCGCACCCATGGTCACCGTCATGTAGACCATGGCCAGCGAGCCCACCAGGTGGTGGACGTGGTGGACGCCGCCGCGCAGCAGCCACACCGCGTGCAGCGCGGCCGCGCAGAAGACGGCCAGCAGCACCCCGGGGCCCCACGCTCCGGTTCCCGTCGGCGCGGCCATCACCGCCATGCCGAACCCCATCGCGGCCTCACCGCCCGCCGCCCCCCGCGCGGCGCGCTCCGCTCTGCGCGCCCGCAGCAGGCAGTAGGCCCCGCTCAGGGCGCACAGCGCCACCAGCAGCCACGCGGAAACGGTGGCGGAAGCGGAAAGGGACATCGCGGGACCGTGCACGGCGGAACCCCCCGGTTCGTCGGCGTCAGGGGAAGAGATGCCCTGCCCGGAGGGCCCGCACGCCGCCCCGGGTTAGGCTCTCCTTGCCGGACCAGGCTTGTCATATGCCAGCTTTTCGAACGGAGCCGCCCCGATGTCGACCGCCGAGCCCACCCGCACCACGGCCCTCAGCTTCCGCAGTGCCGTCGACTCGGACGTACCGGCTCTGGTGGCGCTCGTGGAGTCGGCGTACCGCGGCGACGTGAGCCGCGGCGGCTGGACGACCGAAGCGGACCACCTCGACGGGCAGCGCACCGACGAGCGGGGCGTGCGCGAGGTCATCGCCGCCCCCGGCAGCGTCCTCCTCGTGGTCGAGCGCGACGGTGAGATCGTCGCCTGCTGCCACCTCGAACACCGCGGTGACCACGCCTACTTCGGGATGTTCGCCGTACGCCCCGCGCTCCAGGGCGCCGGCCTCGGCAAGGAGATCATGGCCGAGGCCGAGCGCCGGGTGCGCGAGCTGTGGGACGCCAAGGAGATGCGCATGACCGTGATCAACGTGCGCGAGGAACTCATCGCCTACTACGAACGACGCGGTTACCGGCGCACCGGCGAGCTGACCCCGTTCCCCTACGGCAACGAGCGCTTCGGCATACCGCGCCGCGCCGACCTGGCGTTCGAACTGCTGGTCAAGCAGCTCTGAGCCGGGCGGCGCAGCCCCTCGGCGCATCGCGGCCCCACAGGCTGAGCCGGGGCCGGAGCCGGATCAGGCGGTGAAGCGGCCCGTCCGCCGGATCTCCGGCAGGTCGGTCACCGCGCCGTCCAGCTCCAACGCCCGTGCCAGCTTGAGCCGTTCCTGGGTGTTCACCGTCCAGCCCATCACCCGCAGACCGGCCGCGTGCGCCGCTTCGACGGTCTCCAGGGTGAGCCGCCGGATGTCGAGCGCCAGGGTCCCGGCGCCCGCGGCCGATGCCCGCTCCACGACGTCCTCGCCGTAGCGGCTCGCGCTCAGCACCGTCCGTACCCCCGGTACCAGCCGGGCGATCCCGGCGAGCACCGCGTCGTCCCCGGAGGAGACCTCCACCCGGCCGGTCAGGTCCCGCCGCAGCAGCACCTCCGCCAGCACCTGGGCGCAGGCCCGGTCCCGCACCGAGGCCACCAGCGGCAGGCCGACCGCGTCCAGCACCTCTTCGAAGACCGGCACCCGCTCGCCCTGGCCGGCGTCGAGCCCGCGCAGTTCCGCGAGGGTCAGATCGGCGACGGCCCCCGCGCCGTCGGTGGTCCGGTCGACCTCGGGGTCGTGCAGGACGACGAGCGCGCCGTCCTTGCTGAGCCGGAGATCGAGCGCGATCACGTCCATGCCGCTGCGCTGCGCGCGGACGAACGACCGGAGGGTGTTCTCCGGCTCGACACCCATGACCCCGCGATGACCGATGGTGAGGAAAGTCAAGGTTCTCTCGCTTCCGTCGACGGCGGCTCCCCGCGCGGTCGCGGTGTCCCGACCGGCCGCGTGGTGAGGACGCATGCTAGTGCGCCGACGGTGCGTTGGGACCGCCCGTGCGGCGCCCCGGCAGGACCCTCCGGCCGGTTCCCGCCAAGGGTTGTGCACGGCGTCCGGGCTGCCGCGCCGTCACCCTGCCGTGGGCGCGTCCCCGCTGCCTTGACCCGGCGCGTCCCCGCGGCCCGACCCGGGCGCGCCTCTTGCCTCTTCGAGATATGACTACTAGTCATATTCCTAATAGGAGTATGTCCAGGCACGGCAGGCACCCCTGGAGGCACCGTGAAGTTTTCCGTGATCTTCGAAGCGCAACTCGCCGACCCGACCGTGGAGCGCGAGCACCAGGTCATCCGGGACTCCGTGGAGCAGGCCGTCCTGGCCGAGCGGATGGGCTTCGACCGGATCTGGGCCGTCGAGCACCACTCGCTCAAGTGGTACAGCCACCTCAGCGCTCCGGAGATCTTTTTGACCTGGGTCGCGGCCAGGACGCACACCATCCGCATCGGCCACGGCGTCGTGTGCATGCCCTTCAACTTCAACCACCCCGTCCGGGTCGCCGAGCGGGCCGCGATGCTCGACCTGCTCTCCGGCGGCCGGCTCGACCTGGGCGCGGGGCGAGGCGGCACCCTGCAGGAGACCTCGCTGTGCGGCGTGGACCGGGACCGCACCGCGCAGGAGGTGGAGGAGGCGCTGCGGATCATCGGCCGGGCCTGGCAGGAGGACGAGCTGGAGTACCACGGCGACCTGATCGACATCGATCCGCATCCCGTCCTGCCCCGCCCGCGGCAGACCCCGCACCCGCCCCTGTTCCTCGCGTGCAGCCGCGCCGAGACCCTGCGGCAGGCGGCCGAACTGGGCGTCGGCGCCCTGGTGATGGGCTTCGCCGGGCCGGAGTCGGTCGCCTCGATGCGCGCGGCGTACGACGCGGCCATCGCCGGACGGGACGGTTCGCGGTTCGTGTCGAGCGAGGTCAACGACCACTTCTCGGTGCTCTGCCCGACCATCGTGCTCGACGACCCGGCGCGGGCCCGCCGGATCGGCCTGCGGGGCCAGCGCTTCTTCGCCCAGTCCATCGGCCACTGGTACGGCGGCGCGGGCGTCCCGGACGAGGCGGTGGTCGCGGGCGCCGACGAGGGCGCCGCCCTGCGCGGGGCCGCCGAGCAGGTGGTGGCGCGGCTGCACGAACTCGACGTCCCGGTCCGGCCCACCGCCACGGCCACCTTCCACGCGGACCACGCCTACGGCGGCGCCGAGGACGCGATCGCCCACGTCGAACGGCTCCGCGAGGCCGGGGCGGACGAGGTGATGTGCCTGATCCAGATGGGCACGGTGCCGCAGGAAGCCTGTCTGGAAACCCTGCGGCAGTGGGGCGAGAAGGTCATCCCGCGCTTCCGGGAGGTGTGAGCGGCGCCCCGGTGAGGTAGTGACCCACGCGCGACCCCCTCTGGAGGTGCCCCTGATGCAGTCCGTCCCGCCGCCGCGACCGCTCCCGGACCCCGACCGACTCGATCCCGGGGTCCGCCCCTTCGTGGACGCCCTCTCCGACCTCTTCCCCGACATCGGCGGCCGGGTCACCGACGCCGCCACCGCCCGCCGGATCCTGGCCGACGTCCCCGAGTCCCCGGGCCCGCCGCCCGCCGTTGGCTCCGTGGCGGACCGCGAGATACCCGGGCCCGAGGGCGCGCCGCCGCTGGCGGTGCGCGTGTACCGCCCCGACCCGCGGCGGTGGCCCGGGCCCCGGCCCACCGTGGTGTTCTGCCACGGCGGCGGCTGGGTGCTGTGCGACCTCGACACCCACGACACCACCGTGCGGGAGCTGTGCCGGGCCTCCGGCGCGGTCGTCGTGTCCGTGGACTACCGGCGGGCCCCGGAGGCCCGCTTCCCCGCCGCCGTCCACGACGTCCACGCCGCGCTGAGCTGGGCTGGCGGGCACCTGGCCGACCTCGGCGGTGATCCCGGCGCCCTCGTGGTCGCGGGGGACAGCGCGGGCGGCAACCTCGCCGCCGCGGCGCTGCTGCTGGCCCGGGCGCGCGGGGGACCGCCGGTCGCCCTCCAGGTGCTCCTCTACCCGGCCCTGGACGCCGCCCTGGACAGCGGCTCCGCGCGGCGCAACGCCGAGGGCTACTTCCTGACCGCCGCGCACGTGCGCTGGTTCTGGGAGCAGTACCTCGGGCCCGGCGGGGACGGCGCGGATCCGCTGGCCTCGCCGCTGCGCGCGGACCTCGCCGGGCTCCCGCCCGCGCACGTGGTCACCGCGGGTTGCGATCCGCTGTGCGACGAGGGGGCGGCGTACGTCCGTGCGCTCCGCGAGGCGGGCACGAGCGCCCACGAGGATCATCATCCCGGGATGTTCCACGGGTTCCTGGCGCTTTCCGGCCTGCTGCCCGCGGCCCGCCATGCCCTGGACGGCGTAGGCGAAGCGATCGCCCGGACGGCATCCAGCGGGAAGAATTGCGGCGAGGGCGGGGGTGACGCAGGATAATTTCCCGGATCGCCACTTGAGCAGGAGGGCCTCGCATGCAACCCTGTCCTGACGTGAGGTTCTCCTGTGGAGGAAGTGACATGACGGAAACTCTTGTGCCGGGACCGGTCGGTGCCGTGATAACCGCCGGAACGCGGGTGGTGGACCACCCGGCGTGGCCCCAGCTCAAGGCCGCCGTGGAGGAGATCCGTCCTTGGCAGGCCAAGGACGGGTCGATCGACTTCGAGGCCGCGGTCGCGCCCACGCGTCTGGAGGCCGAGGCCGTCGTGGAGCGCATGATCGACGCCGTGGAGCAGCTGTCGCCGCTGCTGCCGCACTCCCTGGACTACCACCGCGCGCTGGTCGCGGACCTGCGCAAGTACGCCGCGGACGGCTTCGGCGTGCCGGACTTCCTCGACTCGCTGCTCGCGTTCCACCCGGCCGCCGAGCGCGCCGACGGGCTCCAGCACCTCGTGGTGTTCCCCATGTACACGCAGAACGGGAACCCCGACCGCAACTTCGAGGCCGTCGTCCTCAAGATGGTGTGGCCCGAGTGGCTCGCCGAGCTGGAGCGCACGCGCTACGACAACCCGCTCTTCCTCGGCATCACCTTCGAGGACTTCACGGCGGGCTACGACACCCACTCGGCCGTGCTCTTCCCGGAGACCATCGCGGTCCGCGAGGCGCCCGAGCGCTTCACCTGGGGCGGCATCTTCTGCGACCGCGAGGCCGCGCGCTTCCGCAAGGTCACCGAGGCGGCCGTGGACATCCTCGGCATCACCCTGCCCGCGGACATCGCCGCCATGGTCACCGACCAGGAGCGCTGCGAGAAGGCCTTCGTCCTGTGGGACATGGTCCACGACCGCACCCACAGCCACGGCGACCTGCCGTTCGACCCCTTCATGATCAAGCAGCGCCAGCCGTTCTGGATGTACGGCCTGGAAGAGCTGCGCTGCGACCTCACCGCCTTCAAGGAGGCCGTGAAGCTGGAGTCCGAGGGCAACGAGCACGGCCGTGACGTGCAGTACGCCGTCCTCTTCGACCGGATGTTCCGCTTCCCGGTCTCCGGCGACCGCACCCGCAACTACGACGGCCTCGGCGGCCAGCTGCTCTTCGCGTACCTCCACAAGCACGACGTCGTGCGCTGGACGGACAACACGCTGAAGATCGACTGGATGCGCGCCCCGCAGGTGACCAACCAGCTGTGCGCCGAGATCGAGGACCTCTACCGGGCGGGCATCGACCGCCCCAAGCTGGTTCACTGGTTCAAGGCCTACGAGCTGGTCGCGACCTACCTCGCGCCGCACCCCGGCTCCCGCTGGGCCAAGGGCCCCGACGCCCTGGACCTGACGCAGCCGCCGCGCAAGCTCGTGGACGACGTGCTTCCGGACGAGTTCCCCCTCAGCATGTTCTACGAGGCCCTCGCCAAGAAGCTCAAGGGCGTCATCGCCTCGACCAAGGGGATCACGGCGCTGAACGCCGAGGACCGCACGAAGGAAGAGCGGGTCGCCGCGTGAGCGCTCGCGCGGAGGAGGCACAGCGGATGAACGGCTCCGGGAACGGAAACGGAAAGCTCAGCGGAGCGGTCGTGGCGGTCGCGGGAGCAGGCGGGCCCGCGGGCCGCGCCACCCTGATCCGCCTCGCCGAGGCGGGCGCCACGGTGATAGCGGCCGACGCGGACGCGGCGCGCCTCGCGGAAGCGGTCGACGCCGCCCGCTACGCCCACGGCGGGGCCACCGTCACCGGTGACACCGTCGACCTGCTCGACCTGCACGCCACCAAGGAGTGGGCGGCCAGGACCGAGAAGGAGTTCGGCTCGGTCGACGGGGTGGTCCACCTCGTCGGCGGCTGGCGCGGCAGCTCGTCCTTCACCGAGACGGACCTCGCGGACTGGGACTTCCTGGAGAAGCTCCTCATCCGCACCGTCCAGCACACCTCGCTCGCCTTCCACGACGGCCTGCTGCGCAGCGGCCGCGGCCGCTACGTCCTGGTGAGCCAGTCCGGTGCGCACAAGCCGGTGGCCAACAACGCCGCGTACAACGCGGGCAAGGCGGCGGCCGAGGCCTGGACGCTGGCCCTCGCCGACTCCTTCCGCAAGGCGGGAGGCGACGACGGCCCGGGCGCGGCGGCTGCGATCCTGGTCATCAAGGCACTGGTGCACGACGCGATGCGCGCCGAGCGACCCACTGCGAAGTTCGCGGGCTTCACCGACGTCAAGGAGCTGGCCGAGGCCATCACCGGCGTCTGGGAGAAGTCCGCCACCGAAGTGAACGGACAGCGTCTGTGGCTGACCCCGCAACCCTGAGGACCGATGCCCGCCGGCACCACGACCCCGCGGTGCGCGGCTTCGCGAGCGACAACTACGCGGGAGCGCATCCCGAGGTCGTGGCCGCGATCGCCCTCGCCAACGGCGGCCACCAGGTGGCCTACGGCGACGACGAGTACACCGAGCACCTGCAGAAGGTCATGCGGAGCCACTTCGGCCCGTACGCCGAGACCTACCCGGTCTTCAACGGCACCGGCGCCAACGTGACCGCGCTGCAGGCCCTGACCGACCGCTGGGGCGCGGTGGTGTGCGCGGAGACCGCGCACATCAACGTCGACGAGGGCGGCGCGCCGGAGCGGATGGCCGGTCTCAAGCTGCTCACCGTGGCGACGCCGGACGGCAAGCTCACGCCCGAGCTGATCGACCGGCAGGCCTGGGGCTGGGAGGACGAGCACCGGGCGATGCCGCAGGTCGTGTCCCTCACCCAGAACACCGAGCTGGGCACGGTGTACACGCCGGACGAGATCCGGGCCATCTGCGAGCACGCGCACGCGCTGGGCATGAAGGTCCATCTCGACGGGGCCCGGATATCCAACGCGGCGGCGTCGCTGGACGTGCCGATGCGCGCGTTCACCAACGCGGTCGGCGTCGACGTGCTGTCGTACGGCGGCACGAAGAACGGCATGCTCTTCGGCGAGGCCATCGTGGTCCTCAACCCGGACGCGGTCCGGCAGATGAAGCACATCCGCAAGATGTCGATGCAGCTCGCCTCGAAGATGCGGTTCGTCTCGGTGCAGCTCGAAGCGCTGCTCGCCAAGGACCTGTGGCTGCGCAACGCCCGGCACGCGAACGCGATGGCGCAGCGGCTGGCGGCGGGCGTGCGCGAGCTGGACGGGGTGAAGATCCTCTACCCGGTCCAGGCCAACGCCGTGTTCGCGCGGCTGCCGCACGAGGTCTCGCGCCGGCTGCAGAAGCGTTTCCGGTTCTACTTCTGGGACGAGGTGGCGGGCGACGTGCGCTGGATGTGCGGGTTCGACACCCAGGAGGACGACGTGGACGCCTTCCTCCAGGCGCTGAAGGAAGAGCTGGCGCGGTAAGTCACGAGCTCGCACCGCATGCATGGATATACCCCGTCTCGTAAATCTATAGATTTCCGGGGCGGGGTATACCTATGCTCCCGATCATGGAACTGATCCCGGAACACCCAGGCCTCGCGCCCTATCTTGCGGCGGACGAGGCCATCGACCACGGCCACCCGCTGGTCCGGCAGACCGCCGACACCCTCTGGGCCGCCACCGGCGACGCATACACATACGCGGAATCGGCCTTCGCGTTCGTCCGCGACACCATCCCGCACTCGAACGACGCCGGTGACCTCCGCGTCACCTGGCGGGCCTCCGACGTACTGGAGCGGCGCACCGGCATCTGCTACGCCAAGGCCCACGCCCTGACCGCGCTGCTGCGCGCCCGGGACATCCCGACGGGGCTCTGCTACCAGCTCCTCGGCGACGACGACGGCTCCCGCGCCGTGGTCCACGGCCTGATCGCCCTGCGGCTGCCGGGCCGGGACACCTGGTCCCGGCTGGACCCGCGCGGCAACAAACCGGGCGTAGACGCCCGGTTCTCGCTGGACACCGAGCGGCTGGCCTTCCCCGTACGCCCGGAGCTGGGCGAGATCGACTACCCCGGCCTGTACGCCACCCCGCCCGCGCCGGTGCTGCACGCCCTGCGCACGGCCCCCGACCGGGTGGCCCTCTGGGATCTGCTGCCCACGGGGCTCCAGGCGGCCTAGCGGGGCGCTTCGCGCGGAGCGTCGGCCGCCGACGGTGCGGGTGGTGCGAGCGGTCGCGCGGCGAGCGGCTCGGCCGCAGGGTCGACGGGGACGGCGGGGCCCGTGGTCAGCCGGTGCAGCAGCGCGGCGGCGAGCTGGAGGGCGGCGATGCCGAGGACCAGCATCCAGGGCGGCCGGGCCGCCGCGAGGCCCACCAGGGCGGCGCCCGCCGCCGCCGCGGTGATCTTGAGCCCGGCCCCCAGGGTGAACACCTGCGCCCGCACCGCTTCCGGCGCGTGCTCGGCCCGGATCCGCAGGGTCGCCGTCAGCAGCGGCCCGTCGCACAGTCCCGCCAGCGCGAAGCAGGCCGCGGCGAGCGCCGGCGTGGGCGCGAAGGCAGCTCCGACCAGCACCACCCCGGTACCGGTCAGGGCCCAGCGGGCCAGCCGGCCCGGATCGTCCGCCCGCCCCGAGGCGCGCCGCCGGGCCAGCAGCAGGGACCCGCAGAGCGCGCCCACCGCGAAGGCGGTCATCAGGACGCCCCCGGCCCCGGGGGCGCCGAGGGCGCCCGCGAGCAGGACGGCGGTGGTGCTCAGGGCGCCGATGCCGACGAAGGCCAGGGTGGTCGCCGCGGAGACGGCCCGCAGCTCGCGGACCCGCCACAGGGCGGCGAAACCGCCGCCCGCGGTGGGCCGCGTCCGCGCGGTCCGCGGGCGGGCGCGCGGGTCCTCGTACGGGAGCAGCGCGGCCAGGACGGCGGCCACCGCCCCCGAGCAGGCCAGCGCGGCCATCGCGGGCCCCGCCGAGCCGAGCGCGGCGATCAGGCTCACCACGGCCGGGGCCGTCACACCCGCCGCGTTGTAGGTCGCCGCGTCCCAGGCGTACGCGCGGTCGCGCCCGCCACCCGCCGGGACCAGCGAGGCCACCAGGCTCGACAGCCCGCCCGTCACCATCGGTCCGCAACTGCCGCCGGCCACCGCCACCGCGATCACCACGGGCACCGGCGCCCGGCCCACCAGCACCGACAGGGCCGCCACGGCCAGCGTGAAGCACACGAGAGCGCCCACGTGGAACAACCGGGGGCGCGCGGTCCGCGCGGCGGCCGCGCCCGCCAGCGGGGCGGCCAGCACGTGCGGGGCCAGCCACGCGGTCAGGACGAAGGCGCCGTCCGCGGCGCTCCCGGTCCGCTCCAGCGCCAGCAGCACCAGCGCGATCCCCATCCCCTCGGACGCGAACCGGCCGGCCAGCGCCGCGGCCAGGTACCGCTTGAATCCGCGCATGCGGTCACCACCCCCGGTCGAGACGCTACCGCGCGCCGGTGGACGGGGGGTGGAGATGCCGTGAGGGGCCGCGCGGGGACGCGGCGACCGGGCCGGCGGCGGGGATCCGGCGGGCCCGGGGGCTCAGTCGGCTTCGCGGACCTGCGCCGGGGTGGGCGCCGTACCGCCGAGGTGCGCCGGCAGCCACCAGGCGTCGTCCGTGCCCTCCGGCTTCGCCGGGTAGGCCCGCTGCGCCGCCTCCAGCAGCTCCTGCACGCGCTCGCGCAGCCGCCGCGTGATGGCTCCGGCGAACTGGTCGGCCGGCGCGTCCATCGGCTCGCCCACTCGCATCGTCACGGGGATGTGACTGCGCTTGAGGTCCTTCGGGCGGCCCTTGGTCCACATCCGCTGGGTGCCCCACATCGCGAGGGGGATCAGCGGGACCCCGGCCTCCTGCGCCATCCGCGCCGCACCCGACTTGAAGCTCTTCAGCGTGAAGGACTGCGAGATCGTCGCCTCGGGGAACACCCCGATGATCTCGCCGCCGCGCAGGGAGTCGAGGGCGAGCTGGTAGGCCGCCTCGCCCTGCGTGCGGTCCACCGGGATGTGCTTCATCCCGCGCATCAGCGGACCGGACACCTTGTGCCGGAACACCGAGTCCTTGGCCATGAAGCGGATGAGCCGCTTGGACGGCCGGGCCGCCATCCCGGCGAAGATGAAGTCGAGGTAGCCGACGTGGTTGGAGACGAGCACCGCGCCGCCCTTGCGCGGGATGTTCTCGGTGCCCTTCATGTCGATGCGGACGTCCAGCGCCTTGAACAGCGTGTGCGCCGCGCCGATCACCGGGGGGTAGACGAACTCAGCCATGTGGGGAGACCCCGCTTTCTGCCTGGGGAAGAACTCCCGGCCGTAAGTTACGCCATCGTAGGTACGTAGCCATGGGGATCGTGCCCCATACCTGCCCCGGTAGCCAGTCCAGATGCCCCGACCAGGAGAGATTCTTGTCACGCCGGGAATGTGGCGTACCGCGGGGGTGCTCGCAAGACCGTACGGAGCGGACGGCGGCGGTGACGGGAGAGCACATGCGGGGCCAGGACGGGCGACCGGAGCACGAGACGCGGGGCGAACGGCGGCTGGGACGCGCGGAACTGGGCGCCGAGCCGGGGGAGCGGGCCACCCTGGTCCAGTTCTCCAGCGCCTTCTGCCAGCCCTGCCGGGCCACCCGCCGGATCCTCGCCGAGGTGGCCGCCATGGTCGAGGGCGTCGCGCACATCGAGATCGACGCGGAGGACCACCTCGCCCTGGTCCGGGAGCTGGCCGTCGAGAAGACCCCGACCGTGCTCGTGCTGGACGCGGCGGGCCGGATCGTGCGGCGGGCCGCCGGGATGCCCCGCAAGGCGGACGTGATCGCGGCCCTGGGCGCGGCGATGTGAACCGGTGCGCGCGCCCCCACGCAGCGTGACGCGCCCGACATCTGGCCGCTGTCGCTTGACTGGGCGCGCCGGAGATCGCCAGGCTGGCGGCATGCGGTACGAACTCCTGCTTTACGGACGGGTCCCCGCCGGGCCCGCCCGGTACGCGAGCGCGCGCTGTCGGGGCCGTTGACCGCCCCACCCCCCTCCGGCGACCCGGCCGGGGCAGACGACGCGGCAGAAGGAAGAGACACACCGATGACGGCGCTGACCGCCACCACGGACACCACCGCGAAGGACACCAGCGCGACGGACCCCACCACCACGGGCATCACCGCCGCGGGCCCGACCGCTCGCGAGGAGAACGGCGCCGTCGGCGCCGCGGGCGTCCTCCCGGGCTCGCCCGACCTGCTGCGCTCGGTCTTCCGGCAGCACGCCGCGGGCGTCGCGGTGATCACCTCCGAGACCGGCGGGCGCCCGGCGGGATTCACCGCCACCTCGCTCAACTCCGTCTCCGCCGACCCTCCGCTGCTGTCCTTCACCATCGGCACCGGGTCCTCCAGCTGGCCCGCGATACGCGACTCCGAGCACGTCGGGGTGCACATACTCGGCGAACACCAGCGGGACCTGGCCGGACTCTTCTCCCGGAGCGGAGCCGACCGCTTCGGCCCGGCCACCGCCTGGGCCGCGGGGCCGCACGGGGTCCCGCTGCTGGACGGGGTCCTGGCCTGGCTGGTCTGCCGGATCGTGGCCCGCGTCCCCGCGGGCGCGCACCGGGTGATCATCGCGGAGGCGGTCGCCGGGCACCCGGCCGGGGAGGGCCGCCCGCTGCTCTACCACCAGGGACGCTTCAACGCGTTGCGGGACTGAATCGTCCCTGCTGGGGCGCCTTGGTCCGGCGTTGGCAAGGTCACAGTTCGGCGGCCTTGCAACCGGGGAAGACCAGGGGTGTACTGACGAGTAACATTCCCTTCGGAGCGCGGACCGCCCCGACCGGGATCGGCCCGACAAGGCGCCTATGCTGCCTGCATCAAGGCAGCACCAGAAAAGACGATGCAGTAGGAGAGCCGGCGTGAGCTTGAGGATCGTTGTCTGTGTGAAGTACGTGCCCGACGCCACCGGCGACCGGCACTTCGCCGATGACCTGACCGTCGACCGCGACGACGTCGACGGCCTGCTGTCGGAGCTCGACGAGTACGCCGTCGAGCAGGCGCTGCAGATCGCCGACGAGGCCGACGACGCGGAGATCACCGTCCTGACGGTCGGCCCCGAGGACGCCAAGGACGCGCTGCGCAAGGCGCTCTCCATGGGCGCCGACAAGGCGATCCACGTCGAGGACGACGATCTGCACGGCACCGACGTCATGGGCACCTCGCTGGTGCTCGCCAAGGCGATCGAGAAGGCCGGCTACGACCTGGTCATCACCGGTATGGCGTCCACCGACGGCACCATGGCCGTCCTCCCGGCGATCCTGGCCGAGCGCCTGGGCGTCCCGCAGGTCACCCTGCTCTCGGAGGTCAAGGTCGAGGACGGCGCCGTCACCGGCCGCCGTGACGGCGACACCGCGAGCGAGCAGCTCCAGGCGTCCCTGCCGGCCCTCGTGTCGGTGACGGACCAGTCGGGCGAGGCCCGCTACCCGTCCTTCAAGGGCATCATGGCCGCCAAGAAGAAGCCGGTGCAGGCGTGGGACCTGTCCGACCTGGAGATCGAGGCGGACGAGGTCGGCCTGGAGGGCTCCTGGACCGCGGTCGACTCCGCGACGCAGCGCCCGGCCCGCACCGCCGGCACGATCGTCAAGGACGAGGGCGAGGGCGGCAAGCAGCTGGCCGAGTTCCTGGTCGGCCAGAAGTTCATCTAAGAGCTTCGGCCGCGCACCACGGCCACGCCCCACCTCCCCCGACTACTTCGCTTTCGCAGGAGCAACCCCATGGCTGAAGTCCTCGTCTACGTCGACCACGTGGACGGCGCCGTCCGCAAGCCCACCCTCGAACTGCTGACGCTGGCCCGTCGCATCGGCGAGCCCGTCGCCGTCGCGCTGGGTGCCGGCGCCGCCGCCACCGCCGCCGTGCTCGCCGAGCACGGCGCGGTCAAGGTCCTCACCGCCGACGCCCCCGAGTTCACCGAGTACCTCGTCGTACCGAAGGTGGACGCGCTCCAGGCCGCGTACGACGCCGTGTCGCCCGCCGCCGTGCTCGTCCCCTCCTCCGCCGAGGGCAAGGAGATCGCGGCCCGCCTGGCCGTCCGCATCGGCTCCGGCATCATCACGGACGCCGTCGACCTGGAGGCGGGTGACGAGGGCCCGGTCGCGACGCAGGCCGCCTTCGCCGCGTCGTTCACCACCAAGTCCCGCGTCTCCAAGGGCACCCCGGTCATCACCGTCAAGCCGAACTCGGCTCCGGTCGAGGCCGCCCCGGCCGCGGGCACCGTCGAGGAGCTCGCCGTCACCTTCGGCGCGCTGGCCACCGGCACCAAGGTCGTCTCCCGCACCCCGCGCGAGTCGACCGGCCGCCCGGAGCTGACCGAGGCCGCGATCGTGGTCTCCGGCGGCCGCGGCGTCAACGGCGCCGAGAACTTCCACATCATCGAGTCGCTCGCCGACTCGCTCGGTGCGGCCGTCGGCGCCTCCCGCGCCGCCGTGGACGCCGGCTGGTACCCGCACTCCAACCAGGTCGGCCAGACCGGTAAGTCGGTCTCCCCGCAGCTGTACATCGCCTCGGGCATCTCGGGCGCGATCCAGCACCGGGCCGGCATGCAGACCTCGAAGACCATCGTGGCCATCAACAAGGACTCCGAGGCCCCGATCTTCGACCTGGTCGACTACGGCGTCGTCGGCGACCTCTTCGCCGTCGTCCCGCAGCTGACCGACGAGATCAAGGCCCGCAAGGGCTGAGCCGCCGGTCCCAGCTCCGCTGACCGGAGCTGACCTGCGCAGACGTGCTGCCCCGGGGCCGCGTGGTGACTCTCGCCACGCGGCCCCGTGCTGTTTGGGGCAACCATTGACGGAGCGGAATGCGCTGACTAAATTCTGCTATGCGGATCAATGCTTCCGTGTAGCGGAAAAGAGGAGAGTGCACGATGGGTCAGCAGGAGAAGGTGGCGACCAGCCTCGCAGGCGCGGTCAGCGAGGGCATCAGCGCCTCCCTCGCCCCGGTGGACGCGGAACTAGCGCGCCACTACCCGGGCGACCCCGGCACCCGCCAGCCCATCCACACCGTCTACGTCCCGGGCGACGTCTTCGCCGCGGACACCATCCGCTCCTGGGGCGACCAGGCCCTCGCCGCGCTCGACGAGCACGCGCCGGACGCGCCGACCTTCGCGAAGGTACTGGGCATCAGCGACGAACTGGCGGTACCGGTCTACGACCGGGTGCGCGCCAAGCTCGCCGCCGAGCCCGTCGAGGACCTCCGCGTCGACTTCGAGGACGGCTTCGGCGTCCGCTCCGACGAGGAGGAGGACCAGGCCGCGGCCCGCGCCGCCCGCCTCGTCTCGGAAGCCTTCTCCAACGGCACGAACGCGCCGTACATGGGCATCCGGATGAAGTGCATGGAGTCCAACGTCCGCGACCGCGGCATCCGCACCACCGACATCTTCCTCTCCGGCCTGCTGGAGCACGGCGGCCTGCCCGACGGACTCGTCCTGACCCTGCCCAAGGTGACCTACGCCGAGCAGGTCAGCGCCTTCGTCAAGCTGCTGGAGGCCTTCGAGACCGCGCGCGGCCTGCGCCCCGGCCGGATCGGCTTCGAGATCCAGATCGAGACCAGCCAGTCCATCGTCGCCTCCGACGGCACCGCCACCGTCGCCCGGATGATCGAGGCCGCCCAGGGCCGCGCCACCGGCCTGCACTACGGCACCTTCGACTACAGCGCCTGCGTCGGCGTCTCGGCCGCCTACCAGTCCAGCGACCACCCCGCCGCCGACCACGCCAAGGCGATCATGCAGGTCGCCGCCGCCGGGACCGGCGTACGCGTCTCGGACGGCTCGACCAACGTCCTGCCGATCGGCAGCACCCA
Source organism: Streptomyces sp. NPDC006529 (assembly GCF_040611795.1). NCBI lineage: Bacteria > Bacillati > Actinomycetota > Actinomycetes > Kitasatosporales > Streptomycetaceae > Streptomyces > Streptomyces sp. NPDC006529. Next base: position 40,914 of record NZ_JBEXPB010000032.1, read on the forward strand.
GCACGTCCACGAGGCCTGGAAGCTGCACTACGGCCTCACCCGCCGGGCCCTGGCCCGCGCCTACTACCAGGGCTGGGACATGCACCCGGCACACCTGCCGACCCGCTACGCGGCCGTCTTCACCTTCTACCGCGAGGGCCTCGAAGCCGCCGCCGCGCGGTTGAAGGCGTACGTCGCCAAGATCGAGGGCGACGTGATGGACGAGCCCGCCACCGCCAAGGCCCTGGCCGGCTACCTGGTCCGCGGCCTCGACTGCGGCGCGGTCGGCGCCGAGGAGGTCACCGCCCTGACCGGGCTGACCCGCGCCGAACTGGACGCCTTCGCGATCCCGCGCCGCTCGGCGACCCTGCACGCCTGAGCCGTGTACGGCGGGGCCCGGCCGGATGCGCTCCGGCCGGGCCCCGCGCGTTCACCCGCCCCCGACCACCCACCGCCGCAGGGTGCCGTCGCGTCCCGCGGTGGCCGGCAGGCTCCCGTCGGGCGAGAAGGCGAGGCCGTTGACGGCGCCGATGTGGCCGCTGAGGGGCTGACCGACGACCGTGCCTGAAGTTCGCCCACCAGGCTGGGACGGCGCGGGCCCCGCGGTCCCGGACTTCACCGAACAGAACGGAACACACGCGCCGTTCGCGGGCCTCATCCGGTGACGGGGGAGCCGGCGCCGCCGGGGCGGATCTCGCCCGAACCGCGCGCGATCAGGCGGGTCGGGAGTTCGATCCGGGCGGGGGGCAGTTCCGCGCCGGCCAGGCGCTGGAAGAGGCGTTCGGTCGCGACCCGGCCGAGGGTCGCCGGGTCCTGGGCCACCACGGTGACGGCCGGGCGGAGCAGGTCGGCCAGTTCGAAGTCGTCGAAGCCCACCAGCGCCACCGGCGGCGCTCCCCGCGCGGCCACCGAGGCGAGGACCCGGACCAGGGTCACCGTCACCCGGTTGTTGCCCGCGAAGACGGCGGTGACCGGGCCGGGTCCCGTCAGCATGGCCGTTGCGGCCGCCGTGACCCGCTCCGGGGCGGTCGGGCCGAGGGACTCCCAGCCGGCGTCCACCGCGAGCCCCGCCGCCGTCATGGCCGCCCGGTAGCCGCGCAGTCGCTCGGTCGCCGTGTGGATGTGCGGATGGTCGCCGATGAAGCCGATCCGGCGGTGGCCGTGCGCGATCAGGTGGGCCACCCCGTCGCGGGCGCCGCCGAAGCTGTCGGAGAGCACGACGTCCGCGTCGATCCGGCCCGCCGGGCGGTCCACGAACACCGTCGCTACCCCGGCCCGCATCTCCGGCTCCAGGTAGCGGTGGTCGTCCCCGGCCGGAATGACGATCAGCCCGTCCACCCGGCGCGCGCACAGGGCGAGCGCCAACTCCCGCTCCCGCTCAGGGTCCTCGGCGCTGGAACCGTTGACGAGCAGAGCGCCGTGGGCGCGCGCGACCTCCTCCACGGCCCGGTTCAGCGGCCCGTAGAAGGGGTCGGCGAGGTCCTCCAGGACCAGCCCGACCGTCGCCGTACGGCCCTTGCGGAGCACGCGTGCGCTGTCGTTGCGCCGGAACCCGAGTTCCTCGATGGCGTCGTGGACCCGCTTCTCGGTGTCGGGGGTTACCCCGGGCTCGTCGTTGACGACCCGGGACACGGTCTTCAGGCCGACCCCCGCCCGGGCCGCCACGTCCTTCATCGTCGGCCGCCGGCCGTAGCGGGACTCGGGCGAACGGCGGGAATGCGGCACGGTGGGGAACCTCCGGTGGTGGTGGGCGCGGCGGTCACGCGTCCGGGCGCGACGCGCTGACCTCGAGGATAAGCACCTCGGCCGATAACCGGGTTTCCGCGACGGGCCGGGGCGGGCAAGCCACTGGGGGTTCGGACGAGCCGAGGGCGCATCGGGAAGAGGGGTAATCGTGATTGTCTGGATCAACGGCACTTTCGGGGCCGGGAAGACCAGCACCGCCCGTGAACTGACCGGGCTCCTGCCGGACGCCACCCTGTACGACCCCGAGACTGTCGGCGACGCCCTCCGGCTCCTGCTGCCGCGCGAGCGGCTCGACGAGGTGTCCGACTACCAGGACCTGCCCAGCTGGCGGCGCCTGGTCGTGGACACGGCCGCCGCGCTGCTCGCGGAGGTGGGCGGCGTGCTGGTGGTGCCCATGACCCTGCTGCGGCAGGAGTACCGGGACGAGATCTTCGGCGCCCTCGCCGCGCGCCGGATTGCGGTCCGGCATGTGTTGCTGACCCCCGAGGAAACGATCCTGCGGCAGCGGATCGCCGGCCGGAACGAGGCCCGCGCGTGGTCCTACGCCCACTTGGAGCCCTACCGGCGGGCGCTCGGCTGGCTCACCGCCGACGCGCACGTCATCGACAACGGCGCCCTGACGCCCCGGGAGACCGCGCACCGCATCGCCGAGGCGCTGCGCTCCGACGAACTCGCCCTCTGTGACATCGTGCAGACCCCCGAGCCCACCGCCGAGACCGTCGCCGCCGGGGTGCTGCTCTTCGACGAGCACGACCGGGTGCTCCTGGTGGATCCGACGTACAAGCCCGGCTGGGAGTTCCCCGGCGGGGTCGTCGAAGCGGGCGAGGCACCGGCCCGGGCGGGGGTGCGGGAGGTCGCCGAGGAACTGGGCGTCTTCCTCGCGCAGCCGCCGGGACTGCTGGTCGTCGACTGGGAACCGCCCTGCTCCCCGGCCTACGGCGGGCTGCGGCTGATCTTCGACGGGGGCCGGCTGTCCCCACAGGTGGCGGCGGAGGTCCGGCTGCCCGGGCCCGAACTGCGGGCCTGGCGCTTCGTCACCGAGGAGGAAGCCGCCGGACTGCTCCCGCGGCACCGGTTCGAACGGCTGCGCTGGGCCCTGCGGGCACGGGAAAGGGCGACCGTGCTCAACCTGGAAGCGGGGGTCCCGGTCGGCGCGCCCTGAAGCCCGGGCCGCGCCCGCCCGCGCTCAGCCGGAAGCCCGCTGCGCGGCCGTCCTCAGGGCGGCCGCGGCGCCCTCGGTGACCGGGTCGCCGTGTCCGAAGCAGGCCACGGATGGGGCCAGGGACGCCAGCCGCCGGAAGGAATCCAGGGCGCGGCCGCGGTCCACGTTGAACACCCCGAGCATCACTTGGCCCACCGCCGCCACCGCGTCCCCCGTGAACAGCACGCCGTGGCGCGGGAGATGGACGCCGATGCTGCCGTCGGTGTGCCCGGGCGCGTGCACGACGTACGCCCCGTCCCCGAAGCCCAGCGCGTCGCCGTCCTCCACCTCCCGGTCCACCCGGGTCGGCGGGGCCTCGGGAAGGGTGAGCCCGCGCTCGTACAACGGCATCTCCCAGTCCAGGAGCACCGGTTCGGGGACGGGCGCATCGCCGCGGATCACCGGCGCGTCGAGCCGGTGCGCCACCACGGCAGCGCCCCGGCGTTCGGCCAGTTCGCCCGCGCCGCCGACGTGGTCGCGGTGGCAGTGGGTCAGGACGATCCGCTCCAGCCGCTCGGGACGCAGCCCGAGGGAGCGGACCGCCTCCTCGATCCCGGCGGCGGCGCCGGCCGGCCCGGAGTCGATCAGGGTCAACGCCTCCCCGTCACGCCACAGGTACGCCTGGCCGATGGGGTAGCGGAGCATGTACAGCCGCTGCGGTACGACCTCCACGAGGTCGGGTGTGGCGAAGGTGTTCACGGAGCGAACGTACGCTCCACCGCGCCCGCACCGCGGGGGACTTCACTCGCAGCGGACTCCGCCCAGAGCGCACTGCGCCCTGGGCGGACAGCCGGAGGGACCGGACCGGCGTCTCAGTCGCGCTTGGACTCCGCGTAGTTCACCAGGAAGAGCGCCTCGGCGACCGAGAGCCGCTCCAACTCCTCCGGGGACACGCTCTCGTTGACCGCGTGGATCTGCGCCTCCGGCTCGCTCAGCCCGATCAGCAGCATCTCGGCCTCGGGGTAGAGGGAGGTCAGCGTGTTGCACAGCGGAATCGATCCGCCCATGCCGCTGATCTGCATCTCCTGCCCGGGGTACGCCGCTTCCATGGCCGCGCGCATCGAGGTGTAGGCCGGGCTGTCGGTGTTCGCCTGGAACGGCTGGCCCTGGCCCACGACCTCGAGGGCGAGGCGCGCCTGCCACGGGGTGTGCGCCACCAGGTGCGCTTCCAGGAGCTTGATGGCCTCGGTGACGTCCACGCCCGGTGGGACCCGCAGGCTGACGAGGGCGCCCGCGGAGGCGTGTACGGACGGCGTGGCGCCGACCACCGGCGGGCAGTCGATGCCGAGGACCGTCACGGCCGGTCGGGCCCACAGCCGGTCAGCGACCGTGCCGTTGCCGATCAGCTCCACTCCGTCGAGCACCCGCGCGTCGGCGCGGAAGTCCGCCTCCGGGTACTGCAGCCCCTCCCACACGGCGTCCGAGGCGAGCCCGTCCACGGTGGTCGAACCGTCGGCCGCCCGCAGCGAGTCCAGTACCCGGATCAGCGCGGCGAGCGCGTCCGGGGCGACGCCGCCGAACATCCCGGAGTGCAGGTTGCCGCCCAGGGTGTCCACCTTCACCTTGAGCAGCGTCATGCCGCGCAGGGTCGCCGTCACCGTCGGCAGGCCCAGGCGGAAGTTGCCCGCGTCACCGATGACGATCGTGTCGGCGGTCAGCAGTTCGGGGTGCGCCTCGGCGTACTGCTGGAGGCCGCCGGTGCCCTGCTCCTCCGAGCCCTCGACGATCACCTTCACGCTGACCGGCACCCCGCCGTTGGCCTTGAGCGCGCGCAGCGCCAGCAGGTGCATGATGAACCCGCCCTTGCAGTCGGCCGCGCCGCGCCCGTACCAGCGGCCGTCGCGCTCGGTCAGCTCGAAGGCGGGGGAGATCCAGGCGGCGTCGTCGAGCGGCGGCTGGACGTCGTAGTGCGCGTAGAGCAGGACGGTCGGCGCGCCCGCGGGGCCGGGCAGGAAGCCGTACACCGACTGCGTGCCGTCCGGGGTGTCGAGCAGGGCCACGTCCTGGAAGCCCTCGGCGCGCAGCGCGTCGGCCACCCAGTTGGCCGCGGCCTCGCTCTCGCTCCGGGGGAACTGGGCCCAGTCCGCGACCGACTGGAAGGCCACCAGCTCGGACAGCTCCTGCTTGGCGCGGGGCATCAGCGAGGCGACGGTCTCGGCGATCGGATCGATCGGCATGGGCACGCTCCTTTTGGGTGCGACGTCGTTGTGCGTGTGAGGGCGGAAACGGGGGCATACGGTGTGCGTGCGTACGCCGGGTTACGGCGTATGACGGTCCGATCCTCCCACAGCGGGGTGAGCCGGACCCGCGCCGTAGGATTTCCCCGGCATCGGGACACCGGGACCGTCGGGACCATCGGGACCAACGCGTGATCAGGAGCAGCAGCACATCGTGAGCAGCGACGACGTACACGGCGCGGACAACGCGGACGACGCGGGTAGCGCGGACGAGGCGGGTACCGCGGACCGCGCGGACCGCGCGGGCGGCACGGACAAGGCCGGCGACGCGGGGCAGGACGCGCGGGAGCCGGGCGAAGCGGCGGAAGCGACCGCCGAGGTGCCCGGGGAGCCGGAAGGGGCGGACGAGGTCTGGGACGTGATCGTCGTCGGCGCCGGACCGGCCGGTGCCTCGGCCGCGCACGCCGCCGCCGGTGCGGGCCGCCGGGTGCTGCTGCTGGAGAAGGCCGAACTGCCGCGGTACAAGACCTGCGGCGGCGGGATCATCGGGCCCTCGCGGGACGCGCTGCCGCCGGGCTTCGCGCTGCCGTTCAAGGACCGCATCCACGCGGTCACCTTCTCCCTCAATGGCAAGCTGACGCGCACCCGCCGTTCCAAGAACATGCTGTTCGGACTCGTCAACCGCGCCGAGTTCGACGCCGGGCTGGTCGCCGAGGCCGAGAAGGCGGGCGCGACCGTCCGCACCGGCACGGCCGTCTCGCGCGTCGAGCAGCACGGCCCGGCGGTGCCCGACCGGCGCACCGTCGCCGTGGTGCTGTCGGACGGCGAAGTCGTCCTGGGCCGCGCCGTGATCGGCGCGGACGGCAGCGCGAGCCGGATCGGCGCCCATGTCGGGGTCGAAATGGACCAGGTCGACCTGGGCCTGGAAGCGGAGATCCCGGTCCCGCCCGCCGTGGCCGAGGACTGGAAGGGGCGGGTCCTGATCGACTGGGGCCCCCTGCCCGGCAGTTACGGCTGGGTCTTCCCCAAGGACGACGTCCTCACCGTCGGCGTGATCTCGGCGAAGGGCGAGGGGGCGGCGACCAAGCGCTATCTGGAGGACTTCATCGCGCGGCTCGGCCTGGCCGGTTTCGAGCCCTCCGTCTCCTCCGGGCACCTCACCCGCTGCCGCACGGCCCAGTCGCCGCTCTCGCGCGGCCGGGTCCTGGTCGCGGGTGACGCGGCCGGACTGCTGGAGCCGTGGACCCGGGAGGGCATCTCCTTCGCCCTGCGCTCGGGGCGGCTCGCGGGGGAGTGGGCCGTGAAGATCTCCGAGGCGCCGGACGCGGTGGACGCGCGGCGCCAGGCCCTCAACTACGCCTTCGCCGTCAAGGCCGGGCTCGGCGTGGAGATGGGGGTCGGCCGGCGGATGCTGGGCGTCTTCGTGACCCGGCCGGGCATTCTGCACGCCGCGCTCATCGGCTTCGGTCCCGCGTGGCGGGCCTTCGCCCGGATCACCCAGGGTGCGACGAACCTGGCCGACCTGGTGCGTACGTACCCCCTGGCCCGCAAGGCGCTGCACGCGATGGACCGCAGGGAGGGCCGGGCGCAGGCAGAGGCATCGCACGCCCGGGCGCAGACGCAGGCAGTGAAGCAGGCACCGGCGCAGACGCAGACGCAGGGGCAGACGCAGACGCAGGGCCAGGAAGAGGCGTAGGCACCGGAGGGCGGCGGGGGCGGATCAGTCCGAGACCGTCAGGCGGAAGACCGGGTGGTCGGCGGCGGCCGCGCGCAGTTCCTCCTCGGAGGAGCGCGCGGTCACGCCGCGGAAGAACCGGTTGACCTCCCAGCCCCACTTCACGAGGTAGCCGCGCAGGACGACGGCCTTCTCGGCCGGGTCGGTCAGCTCGACCGCGGTGAACGTGCGGACCCGGCGGCCCACGCGGAGTTCGCCGCCGCCGGCGGCCCGCATATTGCGCACCCACTGGGAGTGGCCGCGGGCGGAGACCAGGTGCTGGACGCCGTCGGCAGCGGTGTACGGGTTCACCGGGATGCGCCGCATCTCGCCGGACGTACGGCCGCGGACGGACAGCTCCGCGGTGCCCGCGAGACTGATGCCCAGCCGGGCCAGCCTGCCGAACAGGGCGTTGAACCGGGTCTCGAAGGCGCTGGCCTTCAGGTAGTAGGGGGCGGGCGTGCTCATGGCGGCCTCCGGTGGTCTGGCTGGTCGGTTGGTTAGTGGGTCGAGATTGGCTGGCTGGCCTGTACGGGCGGGTGCTCCCCTCCCTTTCGAGAGCACCGCTCTCGCTTGAGATCAGTGTGCACGGATCGCCGCATCAAAGCAAGAGCAGTGCTCTCGAATGAGAGCGAGGGTCGCGTTTGTGGGCGCCGCTCACCTCCATGCCACACTGATCCCCATGAGCACCGTGCGTGGGGCCCGGGAGCGGGCCCGTACCGAGATCACCGCCGCCATCAAGGACGAGGCGCGCCGCCAACTGGCCGCCGAGGGAGCCGCCAAGCTCTCCTTGCGAGCCGTCGCCCGCGAGGTGGGCATGGTCTCCTCCGCCCTGTACCGCTACTTCCCCAGCCGCGACGACCTGCTCACCGCGCTCATCGTGGATGCCTACGACAGCCTCGGCGCAGCCGCCGAGGGCGCGCACGCCCGTACCGTCGCCGCTCCGCCCCGCGAGCGCTGGCTCTCGGTCTGCCGGGCGGTGCGCGCCTGGGCCCTCGCGCACCCGCACGAGTACGCGCTGATCTACGGATCGCCGGTCCCCGGCTACGCCGCCCCCGACTCCACCGTCGCTCCCGCCTCCCGGGTCGGCAACGTCCTCATCTCGATCGTCCGCGCCGCCTACGAGGGCCCCGGCCTCGCCCTGCCTCCCCTCGCGCCGGTGCTGCGCGCGGAGGCGGAGCGGATGGCCGAGGACTTCGCCCCCGGGCTGCCGCCCGAGGCCGCGCCCGCCCTGGTCGCGGCCTGGGCGCAGCTGGTGGGGCTGATCTCGTTCGAACTGTTCGGCCAGTTCCACCGGGTGGTCGAGGAGCGCGAGGCGTTCTTCGAGCACGCGGCGGGACGACTCGCCCACGAGGTGGGCCTTCCGGTCCCGCCCGGCAAGTGACCTGCGACCGGGGGCACGGGGCAGGAACACCGCAGGGGCGCCGCCCCGATGAAGATCACATGACAAGGTGACAAGTCGCTTGTCTGTTCCTCACATCAAGCGAACCGATTCTGCCGCCCCCGCTCGGCGGCGCGTCTAGTCTTCCTCGCGTCGGTGCCCAGTCGCCCAAACGCCTGCCGGAGGAAGAAACGCCATGGCCACGACTCGCGCATCGAGGTCCCTCTACGCCGTCCTGATGGTCGTCGCCCTCGCCGCTCCCGCGCCGGCGATCTGCTCGGCCGCGGCGGGCCCGGGGCAGGGCTCCGGGGCCGCCGCGCAGGCGGGTCCGCGGGCGTCCGGCCCCGTCCCCGCTCCGACCCCCGGCCCGAACGAGCCGGTCCGGCCCCGGTTACCCGGGGTGCGCGGCCTGGACGTCGCGGTGCCGGCGTACGTGTGGGCGGACGACCCGATGCTGGACGAGCTGACGGCCACCGGCCCGGCCGCGTCCGTCGTCGTCCTCAACCCCGGCAACGGCGACGCGCCCTTCGACGCTCCCTGGCAGGCCCGGGCCGATGTGCTGAGGGGCGGCACCACTGCCAACGGAGAGCGCACCAAAGTCCTCGGCTACGTCCACACCGACCACGGCAACCGGCCCCCGGCCGAGGTCAGGGCCTCCGTGGACCACTACCTCAGGACCCCCGACGGCCTGCTCCATGTGGACGGCATCTTCTTCGACGTCGTCAGCCGTGACTGCGGCCCGGCCAACGCGACCCGCGACCTCTACGCCGACTACCACCGCTACGTCCAGGACGCGATGCGGGCGGTCGACCCCACCGTCCCCGACCTGGTGGTCGACAACCCCGGCACGGCCATCGCCGACTGCTACCTCGAACCCGGACACCGCACCGCAGACGTCTTCGTGACCTTCGAGGACACCTACGCCGCCTACACCGGAGGCGGCTGGCTCGGGGGCAACGTCTTCAACGAGGGGACCGGCTACCGGGCGGGCGCCGAACTCGACCCGAGCGGCACCGCCTTCTGGCACCTGGTCCACGACGTCCCGGACGCCCCCGCGATGCACGCCACCCTCCGGACGGCCTTCACCCGCGGGGCGGGCTACGCCTACGCGACCAGCACGGCCATGCCCAACCCCTGGAACGCCCCGCCGGACTGGAGGTTCCGCCCCCAGACCACGTACGCGAGCACCCTCGGCTGACCTCCGACCCCGAGCCGCCCCCGACTCCGCCCCGCCCCGCGAGCGAGACCTGTCGGTGGCTCAGATCCCCGCCGTCTCCCGCCACAGCCGCGCCAGTGACGCGTCGCCGCTGATGCCGGGACCGTCCAGCGGGGTGCGGTTCCACAGGGCCGTGTACAGCCACGCCGCCTCACCCGTCACCTCGCAGTCCGCCGGACCGGCGTCCCCCCGGACCGTACGGGCGGGCTCGCCCGACAGGTGTACGGTCCAGGCCTCGCCCGTGTCGGAGGTGCGCAGCCGCAGCACCCGCGGCTCCGGGGTGCGCACCCGGCTGCGCGGTCGCGCATGGAACCCGGTGAGCACCTCGTCCACCCCGTCGGCCGCGAACGCCGGATCCACCGGCGTGAAAGCCGTGCCCAGCGCGCCCTCCGCGTCCATCCGGTGCACCGCCGTCTCATGGGCCTGGCGGCGCGCCCAGAACGCCAGCGGGGAGGGCGGCTCCGTCGGCAGGAAGGTCCAGCACCGCACGTCCGCCGGGGCGTCGGTCAGCGTCCGTATCAGTGCCGCGTGCCCCTCGCGGAACCAGCTCACCAGCGGCGCGCCGGTCAGCTCGGGGGCGTCGGGGAACGGCACGGGCTCGGGCAGGGCGCCCGCGACGAACCCCGCCGCCCAGCGGTGGACCGCCCCCGTGTGCCGCAGCAGGTCGGCCACCCGCCACTCGGGACAGGACGGCACCGGGGCGTCCGGGCCCGCCTGTTCGGCCGCGTCGGCGAGCAGCCGGCCGTCCCGGTCCAGCGTCTTCACGTGCTCGATGATCTCCATGCGGCGAGTGTGCCAGCGAGCACTGACAATGGGGAGATGGAGCGGCCACTCCCCCCTTCGCGACCCACCCCCGAACTCTTCCCGCGCGAGCGGACCGAGATCGCGCCCGGCGCGGTCCACGTGCCCGACTGGCTCGGCATCGACCGCCAGCTCGCCCTGCTGGCCGCCTGCCGCGAGTGGGCCCGCCCGCCCGCCGGTCTGCGCACGGTCCGGACCCCCGGCGGCGGCGCGATGACCGCCCGCCAGGTCTGCCTCGGGCTGCACTGGTACCCGTACGGCTACGCCCGCACCGTCGTGGACGGCGACGGGGCGCCGGTGAAGCCGATGCCCGCCTGGCTCGCGGAGCTGGGCCGGGAGGCCGCGGCCGTGGCGGCGGTGGAGCCCGTACCCCCGGGCGGAGCGCCGGCGTACGACATCGCCCTGATCAACTTCTACGACGCCGGCGCCCGCATGGGCATGCACCGCGACGCCGAGGAGCGCTCCCCGGCCCCCGTGGTCTCGCTGAGCCTGGGCGACAGCTGCGTCTTCCGCTTCGGCAACACCGTCTCGCGCGGCCGCCCGTACCAGGACGTGGAACTGCGCAGCGGCGACCTGTTCGTGTTCGGCGGTCCCGCCCGCAGGGCCTTCCACTCGGTGCCCAAGGTCCTGCCGGGCACGGCTCCGCCCGCGCTGGGCCTGACCGGGCGGCTGAACATCACCCTGCGCGTCGGCGGCCTCGGCTGAAGGGCGGCGTCCGCGGCCTGCCGCTCATGCGAGGATCGCTGTCATGAACGGCAACACGGCCCCGCGGCGGGTGGGGGATGTGACCACCGGCCCGCTCCCGGACCCGACCACCGACGCCACCCGGGCCGCGGCTCCGGGCACGAGGACGGCCACGGGCAGGGGCACGAGCGCGGACGCCGACATGAGCCCGGACGCGCGGACGGACGCGGCCACCGGTCCGGCCACCGAGCCGGGTACGACGTCCGCCCGCACCAAGCTGGAGCGGGGCCGCGGCGCGCTCGGCCCGGCGCTGGAGCTGGTGCACACCGGGCGGGCCCCGACCCGGGCGGTCCTCACGGCCGAGCTGGGCGTGACCCGCGCCACCGCCGGAGCCGTCGCCGCCGAGCTGGAGGCCCTCGGCCTGATCCGCGTCGATTCCCGCCCCGGTGGGGCCGGCGGCACCCAGGGCCGCCCTTCGCACCGGCTGTCGGTGGACGAGAACGGGCCCGTCGTCCTGGCCGCGCAGGTCCACCCGGACGGCTTCCGCGCCGCGCTGGTCGGCCTCGGCGGCCGCATCGTGGCCACCGCCCCCGGGCAGGTGAAGGTCTCCGCCGACCCGGCCCAGGTGCTCGGCGCGGTCGTCGAGGCGGGCGCCGCGCTGCTCGCGAGCAGCGGTCGCCGGTGCGTCGGCGCGGGTCTCGCCGTGCCGTCGGCGGTCGCGGAGCCGGAGGGAACGGCGCTCAACCCGCTGCACCTGGCCTGGCCCGCCGGTTCGCCGGTGCGCTCGATCTTCGCGCGGTGCGTCCGGGCGGCGGGGATCGAGGGCCCGGCCCTGACCGGCAACGACATCAACCTCGCCGCGCTCGCCGAGCACCGCCACGGCGCCGGGCGCAGCGCACAGCACCTGCTCTGCGTGGCCACCGGCCACCGCGGGGTCGGCGGCGCGCTGGTCCTCGACGGGCGCCTGCACAGCGGGAGTTCGGGCCTGGCCCTGGAAGTAGGCCATCTCACGGTGAACCCGGAGGGCCGGGCCTGCCACTGCGGCAGCCGCGGCTGCCTGGACGTGGAAGCGGACCCGCTGGCCTTCCTGACGGCGGCCGGCCGCGTCCCGGGGCCCGCGGTCTCGCTCCTCCAGCAGGCCCGTGACCTGCTGCGCGCGGAGTACGCCGACCCCTCGGTACGGGCGGCGGCGGAGGAACTCATCGACCGCCTCGGGCTGGGGCTGGCCGGGCTCGTGAACATCCTGAACCCGGACCGGATCATCCTGGGCGGGCTCCACCGAGAGCTGCTCCAGGCCGACCCGGACCGGCTGCGCGCGGTGGTCGCGGACCGCAGCCTCTGGGGCCGCAGCGGCGGCGTGCCGATCCTGCCGTGCACCCTGGACCACAACAGCCTGGTCGGCGCCGCGGAGCTGGCGTGGCAGCCGGTCCTGGACGACCCGCTCGGCGCCCTGGGGGCGGCGGCCTGATCCCGGCGCACCGCGCCCGGTCCCGCTGCCGGGGGACCGGCGCGAGGGCCGGCCACGGTCAACCCGGTACGGCGCCCAGCGCGCCCACCCGCGCGGGTTCGGCCACCGGCACCCCCTGGTCCACCGCGGCCGCCACCGGCTGCACGAGCGGCTCGGCGGTGACCGGCGGCGCCGTCGGCCGCCGGAGCGGCACGGGACGGATCCTTACGGGACGCGCGGGCGCAGCGGGGGCGGGGGCCGCCCGGAGCGAGAACCAGACGACCTTTCCCGCGCTGTCCGGCTGCGGCCGGGCGCCCCAGGACTCGCTGACCGCCGCTATCAGGGCGAGACCGCGCCCGCAGGTCTCCAGCGGGTCCGCGTCCCGGCTGACGGGCAGCCGCGGATCGTTGTCGTGGACCGAGACGGTGAGCCTGCCGAGGCGCAGCTCGATCTCGACCCGGCAGGCCTTGTCCGGCTCGGCGTGGCGGTGGACGTTGCTGAGCAGTTCCGTCACGCCGAGCGCGGCCCGGTCTATGAGCGGGTCGAGCTGCCAGTGGCGCAATTGTGCCGAAATGATGCGGCGGACCTGGCCGATCCGCGGTGGCAGGGCCTGCAGTGCGACGACGCAGTGCCTGCGTGGATGACTTATCACGGCTGCGACTCCCCGACATGAGTGTTACGGGTGCTGCACCCTCTGTGACGCCCCACCAGAGTCACCCACCGTCCGCCCCCGTGCAACCGAAAGCAACCAAAAGGAAAGCGCATGGAACCCCAAAGTGACTGTTTGTGCAGGTGAGGGGGGTACATTGCGAAAGCAGGGGGAGCGCGGAAGCAGTACGCACGAAGGAGCACGGCGCATGAGCACCACCGGTACCACGGCCACCACCGTTGACATCGACCGCAGCGACGCCGCCTGCCGGGCCTGGCTGAAAGAAGCCGTCCGCAAGGTCCAGGCCGATGCCAACCGCTCCGCCGACACCCACCTGCTGCGCTTCCCGCTCCCGGAGGAGTGGGGGATCGACCTGTACCTCAAGGACGAGTCGACCCACCCCACCGGCTCGCTCAAGCACCGCCTCGCCCGGTCGCTGTTCCTGTACGCCCTCTGCAACGGCTGGATCCGCCCCGGACGTCCGGTGATCGAGGCCTCCTCCGGCTCCACCGCCGTCTCCGAGGCGTACTTCGCCAAGCTGATCGGGGTCCCGTTCATCGCCGTCATGCCGCGCACGACCAGCCCGGAGAAGTGCCGGCTGATCGAATTCCACGGCGGGACCTGCCACTTCGTGGACGACCCGATGAAGATGTACGAGGAGTCGGCGGCGCTGGCGGCGCAGACCGGCGGCCACTACATGGACCAGTTCACCTACGCCGAGCGCGCCACCGACTGGCGGGGCAACAACAACATCGCGGAATCGATTTACCAGCAGCTGCGCCTGGAGCGGTACCCCGAGCCCACCTGGATCGTCGCCACCGCCGGCACCGGCGGCACCTCCGCGACCATCGCCCGCTACGTGCGCTACATGCAGCACGACACCCGCGTCTGCGTGCCGGACCCGGAGAACTCCTGCTTCTTCGACGGCTGGACGCACCACGACCCGGACGCGAGCAGCGACTGCGGCTCGCGCATCGAGGGCATCGGCCGCCCGCGCATGGAGCCGAGCTTCGTGCCCGGCGCGATCGACCGGATGATGAAGGTGCCGGACGCCGCGAGCGTCGCGGCCTGCCGTGCGCTGGAACGGGCCATCGGCCGCAAGGCGGGCGGCTCGACGGGCACCGGCCTGTGGAGCGCGCTGAAGATCATCGCCGAGATGGTGGCCGACGGCCGCAGGGGCAGCGTCGTCACCCTGCTGTGCGATCCGGGCGAGCGCTACCTGGACAAGTACTACTCGGACGGCTGGGTCGCCGCCCAGGGCATGGACCTCGCCCCGTACGCGAAGACCATCGAGACCCTGCTGGACTCGGGCGCCTGGCACGAACCCGCCGCCTGAGCCCGGCACCGCGGGCGTGCGGACCGGCGAACGGCTACCGGGCTGCCGCCAGCCGGCCGTCCAGGGTGCGGACCGCCGTGCGGAACGAGTGCCCCAGCCCCGGCCGGGCGGCCGCCAGACCCAGCCGGAAGGGCGCCGAGCCGTCCGCCGCGAAGGTCCACCGGACCCGGGTGCCGGAGCCGGAGGCGCTCAGCAGCCACTCCTCCAGCAGGGCCCGCACACCGGGGACGTTGGTCCGGTCCACCCGGTAGGCGTAGCGGCGTCCCGCGTCGGCGGCCATGACCGTCTCCTGGAAGCGCACACCGCCGACGAGTCCGATCTCCCGCCCCGCGCCGCCGTGCGTCGGCCGGGCGAGGGTGACCGCCCTGAACCAGGACGGCCAGCCCGTCACCTCCTCGGCCAGCGCCCGGTACACCGCGTCCGGCGAAGCGGCCGCCTCGGCCGTGTACACGAGGCGTATCGGGGCGGTGTCGGTGAAGTCCAGCCCCACGGGGCGCAGTCGGCGAGCCATGACGCAACTCCTGTGGCGGGTGAGGGGGAAGGGCGATGGGCGGGCACGGTCCGGCCGGCCGCCGGTGCGCGACACCCTAACTGTCCGGCCGTCAGTTGTCTGCGTCAGCCCTCCGGGTGCTGGGCAGCCGGTCCCGCTCGCGGGATGCTGGACCGGGGCCGCAGCCGCCCCGAGAGTGGAGGCCACCGTGCCGGACATCCCCACGTCCCGTCCCCGCCCCGCCGCCCCTTCGCCGGCCTCCGGACACGCGCCGGGTACGGCCGCGAAACCGCTCGCCCTCGAACTGCTGGTCCACGGAGTCGCGGGCGCCGCCCCCGGGGAACTCCTCGGCGACCCCCGCACCGTCCGCGTCACCGGCGACTCCACCGCCGCCGTCTTCCGGCGCACCGAGGACGCCGACGCGGAGGCCCACCCCGAGCGCTACACCGGCCGCCCGGTGCCCGAGGTCTACTGCTGGTCCCGGCTCACCTCCGGGAACGGCGCCCGCGCGCTGTGGCTGCTGCTCCTGCCCTTCATGGTGGCCAACCTCGCCCACTGGGCCCGGCCGCCCGCGCCCGCCGGAGCCGCCCGCGCGGTGCGCGCGTACGGCCTCCTCGTCCGGACGGTCGCGCTGAGCCTCACCGTCCTGCTGATCGCCGCCGCCTGCGAGGTCTCCCTCGACCTGTTCGCCTGGCAGTGCGCGGGCTCGGCGCGCTGCGCCGCCTCCCGTTCCTGGCTCGCGGTCCTCTCGCCCGAGCGCGGCGGCTGGTGGTCGCAGCCGGGACGGCGCCTCGCCCTGGGCGCGCTGGTCCCAGCGGGGCTGACCTGGCTGCTCTGGTACCTCTCGAACCGCACGTGGAGCGCGTACGAGTCCCAGCCGCCGCCCCCGGCCGCACCCGAGCCCGACGAGGCCGAGGACGGCGTGGAGGGCGGCGCCCCCGCGCTCGGCCGGCCCGGATTCTGGTACGGGCGACGGCTGGTGGCCCGGCTGCGCGCCGCCCACACCGCCGCCGGACTGCTCACCGTCGCGGCGGCCGTGCTGGTCCCGACCCTGCGCTACGACGCCCAGGCGGCCGGAGCCGCGCTGCCCGCCGCGGCGGGGCGGGCCGCACAGGCGCTCCTCGTGACCGGGGGCGCCGTCGTGCTCTGGGTGGTGTGCCGGCGCGGGCGCACCGAACACCGCGCCGACCACCGCCCCGACCGCGCGGTGGTCGCCGTACTCCCGGGCTGCGCGCTGGCCCTGCTGGCCGCCGTGCTCTGCTACGCCTGCTGGTCCCGGCCGGGCTGGACCTCCACCGGCCGCCTCCCCGGGGACGCCGTCTTCGGGGCGCTCGCGCTGGCCCAGGGCGGCTGCGTGCTGGCCCTCGCCGCCGTGGCCGCGCACCTGCACCGCCGGGGCACGGGAGGCGCGTTGCGCGGGCTCGGCGGCCCCGCCGTGGCGATGCTCGGCTGCGCGCTCGGCGGGGTGCTGTCCGGCGGGGTCGCGCAGCGCGTGGGCGACTGGCTGGCGGACACCGGCGCTCCGGGACCGGGGAGCGCTGCGGCGGGAAGCACAGCCCTGGGGGCGGTGGGGCGTACGGCGCCGGGCGCCGGCGAGGTGGCCGGGCCGCCCGTGCTGCTGTCCTGGCAGGCCGCCGTCCTGCCGCCGCTGCTCCTCGTACTCCTCTTGGCCGCCTGCTGGTTCGGGGCGCGCGGCGCCCGCGCCCGGCGCGCGATGGCCGCCACCGTCGCCGCCGAGTACCCGGGAGCGGTGCCCGACCGGGCGCGCAGCCGCCGGATCGCGGGCGCCCGGGCCGCGGCGGCCCTGACCGACTCGGCCCCCTGGTTCGTCGGCGCGATCTCCACCGTCACGCTGCTCCTCGGCGCGGGCGCGGTGGCCGGCGCCTGGCTCAGCGGCCGGGACCCGGGCGACGCCGCCCGGCACGGCTCGCCCCTCCTGGAGGCCGCCGCCCGCGGCGCCCAGGACGCCGGGTCCTGGCTGGTCGGCTTCGGCTTCGTCCTCTTCGTCACCCTGGGCCGCCGCGCCTACAAGGACCCCTCCGCCCGCCGGACCATCGGGATCCTCTGGGACGTGGGCACCTTCTGGCCGCGCGCGGCGCACCCCTTCGCCCCGCCCTGCTACGCCGAGCGCGCCGTCCCCGACCTGACCTGGCGGATGACCACCTGGACCGACCGGACCGGCGGCCGCCTGGTCATCTCCGGTCACTCCCAGGGCAGTATGCTCGCGGCCGCCGCCGTCTGGCAGCTGCCGCCGCAGGTCCGGAGCCGGGTCGCGCTGCTGACCTACGGGTCACCGCTGGCCAGGCTCTACGGCCGCTGGTTCCCCGCCTACTTCGGGCCCGGTCCGCTCACCGCGCTGCACCGCGAGGTGGAGTGCTGGCGCAACCTCTGGCGCGCCACCGACCCGATCGGCGGTCCGGTCCTGGTGGAGGACGTGGACCGCGGGCCGCTGGCCGACCCGGTCGCGTACGGACGTACCGCCCGGCACCCCTTGCCCGCGCCCGTCCTCGGCCACTGCGACTACCAGGCCGATCCCGCCTTCGCCGCCGAACGCGCCGCGCTGCTGGCCCGCCTCGTCCTCGGCTCCGGTTCGGCGGGGGAGGGCGGGCCCGGCCGTGCGGTCAGCAGGGAGCCGGCAGCAGCGGAAGGTCCGCCGCGAACAGCAGGGTGAGGTCGTCGGTCGTGGGCTCGGCCAGCTGGGCCACCCGGCCGGCGTGCCGCT
Source organism: Streptomyces sp. NPDC006529 (assembly GCF_040611795.1). Taxonomy (NCBI): domain Bacteria; kingdom Bacillati; phylum Actinomycetota; class Actinomycetes; order Kitasatosporales; family Streptomycetaceae; genus Streptomyces; species Streptomyces sp. NPDC006529. The sequence goes on from NZ_JBEXPB010000032.1 coordinate 58,457, forward strand.
CGACCATGGACTCGAAGGTCTGGCGGGCGGTGCGGCCGTTGCCGAAGGCGGGACCCTTCGGCAGCTGGGTGAAGTACGCGAGCAGTGCCTCGGTCGTGCCCTCGCCCAGGCGGTACTCGTGCTCCTCGGCCTGCTGTTCGACGATCCGCAGCAGCTCCTCGGGCCCGTAGTCCCCGAAGGTGATGGTCCGGGAGAAACGCGATGCCACCCCGGGGTTGACGGTGAGGAACCGGTCCATCTCCGCCGTGTACCCGGCGACGATGACCACCACCGCCTCCCGGTGGTCCTCCATCAGCTTCACCAGGGTGTCGATCGCCTCGCGCCCGAAGTCACGGCCCGAGTCCTCCGGAGCCAGCGCGTACGCCTCGTCGATGAACAGGACCCCGCCCCGGGCCCGGTCGAAGGCCTCCTGGGTCCGGATCGCCGTGGACCCGATGTGCTCGCCGACCAGGTCGACCCGGGACACCTCCACCAGGTGGCCCCGCTCCAGCACCCCGAGCGAGGCCAGGATCTCCCCGTACAGCCGCGCCACGGTGGTCTTGCCGGTCCCGGGGGAACCGGTGAAGACCAGGTGGCGGCGGACGGAGGCGGCCTTCAGGCCCGCGCGCTGCCGGCGGCGGCCCACCTCGATCATGTCCGTCAGGGCGCGGACCTCGCGCTTGACGCTCTCCAGGCCCACGAGGGCGTCGAGCTGCCCCAGGACCTCGCCCGAGCCGCGAGCCGCGCTGCCGGGCGTCCCCTCCGCGTCCCCGGCGCGCTGCCCCGGAACCACCGCCTCCGACCGGGCCGGACCGCCGCCCGGGGCCTGCGCCGCGTCGGCGGCCGCCCGAGCCGTCGCGGGTACGCCGCCCCGTGCTCCCGCGCCGGTGCCCGCGGCGGGGCCCGCGCCCGCCGCGGACGCCGTCCCCAGCACCCCGGCGCGCACCGCCGCCTCGTCGCTCGTGCAGTCCTCGGAGAGCGGGCCCTCCTCGGCGAACTCGTAGCCCCCGCGCGCGCACCGCTCGGTGTGGCAGCGGGTCAGTGAGGTCCGGCAGCCGTCGATGACGTGGAAACCGAAGCCGGTGCTGCCGCTCACCCGGCAGGCGTGGAAGGTGCCCCGGCCGCCCGCCGACACGTAGAACCCGGCCTCGGCGGCGGAACTGACGGTGCACCGCTCCAGCGTGGGGTCCGCGCCCTTGGTGACGATCACGCCGGTCTGTACCGCGTCGATGGTGCAGTTCGCCAGCGTGCCGCCGCTCCCGTGGTCGCGGAACCAGGCCCCGGTGGCCGCCTCCCGGATCCGGCAGTCGTCGAGCTGCGCGGTGGCGCCGTCGCTGACGGACACGGCGGTGTTGCGCACCTGGGACAGGTCGCTGTCGACCACGTCCACGCGCGAACCCCGGTCCAGCACGAAGAGGGCGTCCGGCACGTCGTGGACGCGGCAGGAGTCGAGCGAGGCGGCGGCTCCGTCGCTGACCCACACCGCCGGATAGTCGCCCGTACTGTCATGGATCTCGCAGGATTCGGCGTCCACCCGGGTGCCCGGATCCCACACCGACAGGCCGTTGCGGCCGAACCGGCGCACGGTGGTGCGGCTGAGGGTCAGCACCGAACGGGAGCGCAGGTCCACGGCGTTCTCGGGAATGTCGTGGATGTCGCAGCCCGCCAACGCCAGCACGGCGTCCGTGTCCAGGGTGACCCCGTCCGCCGAGGTGCGGTGCACCGAGCAGTCGGTGAGCCGGGCCGTGGCCCGGGCGGCGATCTGCACGCCGGTGCCCTTGATCTCGTAGACCTCGCAGCCCAGCGCGTCCAGGCCCGAGCCCTCGCCGGTCACGCCGATGCCGGCGCCGGTGCTGTGGTGGATCCGGCAGCGCTCCAGGCGGGGGTGGCCGCCGCCGCGCACCGAGACGCCGGTCTGGCCGGCGGACACCACCTCGCACTCCTCGAACACCCCGCCGCCGCCGTCGATGACGGAGATGCCGACTCCCGTCGGGTTCTCGACGGTGCACCGGCGCACCACGGGCCGGGCGCCGCCGCGCACTTCGATGCCGGCCGCCGACCGGGTGCTCACCCGCAGGTCGGTGAGTTCGGGGGAGCCGTCCTCGACGAGCAGCGCGGGAGCCGCCCGGTCCTGGCCCTCCAGGTGTAGGTCCTGGACGATCGCGGAGGCCCGCACGGTCAGCGCCACCCCGTCGGGCGGGGCGATGCGCACCGAACCCGGGCCGCCGCCCTCGGACCCGCGCAGGGTGACGGCGTGGTGCAGCACCAGGTTCTCGCGATAGGTGCCGGGGGAGATGGACAGGACGTCCCCGTCGCCCGCGGCGGCGAGCGCCGCGGTCAGCGTCGGATACTCACCGGAGCGGCGCCGCCATCGCGAAGGCCCGCCGTGCGTCACCTGGACCGTGCCCTGTGCCATCGTGCTGCCGTGCCCCCACCCTCGTGCTCGTGACCCTCGTGCGCGCCGAAGCGGCTGACCGGCCCTCGACGGCCCGCGTTCGCGACCCTGCCCGCGCCGGCCGGTCCACCGTAGCGCGCGCGGGCCCGGTGGGACGCCAGGTCAGCTGCCCGCGCCCGCCCGGCCCCAGTCCGGTCCGGCCGCCGCCCAGGCCCTGTCCAGCCGCGTGTACCGCCGATGTACGAGGCGGCGTACGACCATGCGCCGGAGCGTCTCCACGAGCGCGGCCGCCCCGATCGCGGCGGCCAGGCCCACCAGCCCGGCGTGCACGGCGGCGGTCGAGGGGTCCAGCGGACGCCCCACCACCCGGCCGCGGGTGTCGGTCCATATCCGGAACCGGTCGCCCGGACGCGGTGGTTCCTGTGCCGCCGGGACCGTGCCCCGGTGGCTGGTGCCGTCCGGCGCGGTCCACGCGGCGACGATCTCCGTCCGCTGCGGGGACTGCCGCTGCGCGGCGGGATCGGCGGCCGCCCCACCCGGGGAAGCCGCCCCGCCCGGAGAATCAGCGGCGGGCCGGAGCACGACCGCCGGGATCAGGTACCGCTCCTGCCGCTGCTCGCGCGCGGCGCGCTGCAAGGTCCCGTCCACCCGCAGACCCGCCGTCCACCCGACGGCCGGCACCACCACCAGGACGCACACCAGGGCGGCGAAGGCCACCCACGCTTCGATCAGATCCGTCCGCCGGCGCAGCGGATTGCGCCGCCAGCGCCAGACTCCCATGGCCGTCCACACGGTCGGGCACCCCCTCGCCTCCGTCTGTCTGCGCGTCCAAGCCTCGCCCATGTCCCGCGGACGCGCATTCCGGGACCTCGATCCGCGTGTCACCCGATCCGGTGGTCAGCCGGACGACCGGTCACGCACATCTCATGCGGCACAACGGCGCCGCGGTGCCGCTCGGTTCCCGATCCCGCGCAGAGCCCCCCGAAGGTGTCGGTCCGGACACGGTCGAACGGACTCGGAACGCAGCCGAGGCCCCGTCAGGGACCGCATCCGCGGCCGCACTCGAGCACCCGTCAGGAGCCGCGTCCGCGCCGCGCCGTGTCCGGGCGGGTCGGCCCAGCGCCCGCCCAGCCTCGTCGGGCCGGCTCGGGCCCGCCTCGTGCGCCGCTCGCGCCGGGCGGTTCAACCGAGGACGCGGACCTCGTCGCCGACCCGGACCGTCCCCAGCTCCACGGGGGCCAGCATCCGTCCGAAGGCCAGCGACTTCCCGATCCGCCGGTGCTTGGCCAGGGTCTTGAGCGGCTCCTTGCCGCGCTCCGCCGTGCGCTGGTCGGTGGTGGTGATCACGCACCGGCCGCACTCGCGGACCCCGCGGAAGACCGCGTCGCCGATCGCGACGCGCGTCCAGGCGTCCTCGGCCCAGGCCTCGGCTCCCGAAACCACCACATTGGGCCGGAAACGGTTCATCGGCAGCGGCCCCTCGGCGGAGTGATCCCCTTGCGCCACCAGCTCGTTGAGCGCGTCGAGCGACGCCTGGGTGGCCACCAGCAGCGGGTAGGCGTCGGCCAGGCTCACCGTTTCGCCAGGCAGCGCGTAATCCGGGTCCACGGGCCGCCGTACGGCCGGGTCGTCGAGGTGCACCAGCCGGGCCGCGAACCCGAGGTACTCGCTGAACCAGGCGTGCCCGGCGCCGTCCGCGACGACGGTGTCGATCTTCTTCCCGAACAGCACGACGGGCTCCAGCGGCCCGGGCGCGGGCGGTTCCACCACGGTCGTCGCCAGACCGGGGGCCGACAGTGCGACACCGCCGCTCTCCAGCGGGCGGGCCGTGGCCAACGCGAGGCGCGGCTGCTCGCGTTGGGTGACGATGCGGCCCTCGCTGTCGATCACCGCCCAGCGCCGGTCCCCGGCGAGGCCCCAGGGCTCCACGGCCACCTCGTCGGGAGAGGTCCCCGCCACCGATTTGACGGGGTGGACGTGGAGTTCCTGGACACGCATCGTGGTCATGGGGGCATCATTCCAGTCGCCCCCGCCGGCATACCAGCGGGTATCGGCCGCTCTTGCCGTCAGTTCACCGGCGCCGTCACCACCGGACGCCGACCTTCCCCCGCGGCGTCAGTAGCCGCGCCCCTGGTACGGGCGGCCGTACTGGTCCTCGTACCCCGACTGCGCCGGAGCCTGGGCCTGGGCGGGCCGCGGCGCCGCCGGGCGCATGGCCTCGTAGCCGGTGGCCGTGGCGACCGGCCGCGGCTGCTGCGGCTGGGGCGCGTACCCACCGCGGGCGGCGACGGGCTGCTGCTGCGGGATGTACGGGGCGGGCGCGTGGTGCAGCGGCATCGGCTGGGGGGCGCCCTGCTGCTGGTACGGGTACCCGTAGGCCGGCTGCTGCGGCGACGGGGCCGCGGGCAGCGCGGGCAGGGCCGACGGCAGCGCCGGCAGGTATCCGCCCGAGTAGCCGTTGTTGCCCTGCGGGGCGTTGTGCCCCTGGTAGCCACCGCCCATGGAGTCGTAGGCGGCCGGCACGCGGATGGGCGCGATCTGGGGGGTGCCGCGTTCGGCGACGAGGGAGTCGTAGATGGGGGTGTCCGGGAAGGAGGGCGCGGAGTAGTAACCGCCGCCATAAGTGGAGCGGGGGGAGGTCATGGCACATAAGTTAAGCCCACGACTTCACCGGGTCCATAGCGAGGGCTCGTCAACACCGCGCTGACCTGCATCTTCGCAGGTCAGCGGGCCGGCTTTCACTTGACGTTCACGTGCACGATTCGTCGCTTCCACCCCGGCTTGTTCGTACTCGTACCTGCCTGACGGTGCGTCGGGTGAATGTCCGTCACACGGCTGTGACCTCGGATGACGCCGGTTCAGGCCGCAAGCGGAAGCCGTTTCAGGCGTCGCTGGGGCGGGCGTAGGTGCGTCCCTTCCACGCGGCGCCGCGCCCGCGGTAGTGCTGCACGGCCGAGTCGACCGTCATCAGCAGGTAGAGCAGCGCGGTCAGTGGCAGCAGTGGCGCGAGCGCCGCCGACTGCCGGTAGTAGCGCAGCATCGGCAGGTACGTACCGGCCATCAGCAGCCAGGCCGCGGCGCCCGCCGCCGCGGCCACGGGCCGCCCCGTCAGCAGCCCCGCGCAGCACGTCACCGGCGGTGCGAGGTAGACGAGGGCCAGTCCCGCCACCGTCCCCACCAGCAGCGACGGCTGGTGACGCAGCTGTGCGTAGGCACTGCGCGAGACCATCCGCCACAGGTCCCCGAGCCCGTCGTACGGACGCACGCTGTCCACCCGCTCCGCCAGCCCCAGCCAGATCCGGCCACCGCTGCGCCGCACCGCGCGGGCGAGGGACACGTCGTCGATCACGGCCTGGCGGATGGACTCCGGTACGGCCGCCCGTACGGCAGCCTCCGTGCGCAGCAATACGCACCCGCCTGCCGCGGCGGCGGTCCGCCCCGCCTGCCGGTTGATCCAGCGGAAGGGGTAGAGCTGGGCGAAGAAGTAGACGAAGGCCGGCACGACCAGCCGCTCCCAGACGGTGACGATGCGCAGCCGCGCCATCAGCGACACGAGGTCGAGGTCGGCCGAGACCGCGGCCGAGACCAGCTCGCGCAGGCTGTCCGGCTCGTGCGCGATGTCCGCGTCGGTGAGCAGCAGGTACTCCGGAGCCCCGGCCTCCGTGGCGCGGGCCAGCCCGATCCCGTGCCGCAGGGCCCACAGCTTGCCCGTCCAGCCGGCGTCCGGCTCACCGGGGGAGCAGACGGTGAGCGGCAGTCCGGGGTGCTCGCGGGCCAGGGCGCGCGCGAGCGCGCCGGTGCCGTCGGTGCTCCCGTCGTCGACGAGGAACACCTCGGCCTCGCCGGGATAGTCCTGGGCCAGCAGCGACGGCAGGCTCAGCGGCAGCACCGCGGCCTCGTCCCGGGCGGGCACGACGACGGCGACCGAGGGCCACCGGGCGGGCGGGGTGCGCGGCGGCAGGCGGACATCGGTCCGCCAGAACATGCCCTGGCCGAAGGTGAGCCAGAGCCAGACGGCGAGCGAGGCACAGGCGGCGATGCTGAGGGGGCCCATTCCCGCAGTGTGCCGAAACGGGGCCCGGGTGTCGCGCATCCACGCCAGGGGGGATTGCGGGGCGGAGTCTCGGCTGCTGGCGCGGGTGAAGGGCGTCCGCCCTGGCCGTCGGGGCGTCGGCCTGCGCGGCGGGCATTCGGCTTGGCTGCCGGACGTCGGGCCCGCGTGTCGGGCACCCGGCGTGGCCGTTTGGTGCCTGGCCTGGCCTGGCCTGGCCTGACCTGGTCTGGCGTCGGGCGCTCGGCTCGGGCATCGCGTTGTCGGCCCGTGGGCCTGGCACCCGGCTTGGCCGTCGGGCCCTCCCTCGGAGGCCGGACGTCGGGCCTGCGTGTCCTGCACTCGGCGTGGCCGTCGGGCGCCTGCCTGGCGTCGGGCCGCCGGCCTGCGGCTGGGGGTGCGCGTTGTGGGGGGTGGGTGCCGGGCGCGGGCTCCTGTACGGACTGGTCGCGAGGCCGGGCGCGGGGCGCGGGGCCTTCGAGTCCCCGTCGCAGCCTGGGGGCTGAGAGGCAGCCTGGGTGGGCCCCGGCCCTTTTGTGCGGACGCCTCGCTCGGCTCTCCTGTACGGGCCCCCCGGCTCGGGTCCCCTGCGGGGGCACCACGTACGCGGGCCTGTGCCGGAGCCCCTGCCCTGCGGGCCTACCGGGCCCGTCGCTCGGCCTCCGTGCGGGGCGCCCCGGATACGGTCCCGGGGCGGTCCCTGGGCAGGGGCGCCTTGCCGGGCCCCTGCCGGGGCTCGGACGGCCCCCTGCGGGGCGCCCCCGCGCACGGTCCCTGGGCGTACCCGGGTACGGGCGCCTGGCGGGGCCCCGGCCGGGGCTCGGGGCGGGCCCCTCGCTGGGCTCCCCGCCGGGCGCCCCCGGGCAGATCCCTGGGCGGGACCCGGCCACGGGTGCCGCGCGTGGGCGCTCGGTGCGGGCCCGGCCCGCAGCTCCTGCCCCGGCTCCGGCCCGGCTCTGGTCGGCCTCCGCCCGCCACCGGCGGACCTCCGCCCGCCACCGGCGGACCTCCGCCCGCCACCGGCGGGCCTCCGCCCGGCTCCGGCCGACCTCCGCCCGCCCCCGGGCGGACCCCCGGCCGACCTCCGCCCGGGGGCCTGCGCGGCCGGAAACGGGGCGTGCCGGGTGGGGGCGTGGCGGGGGTCGATTAAGGTGACCAAGTGAAGATCGCGCTCATGGACTCCGGCATCGGCCTCCTCGCGGCGGCCGCCGCGGTGCGACGGCTGCGGCCGGACGCCGACCTGGTCCTCTCCTCCGACCCCGACGGAATGCCCTGGGGACCGCGTACCCCGGCCGACCTCACCGGTCGGGCGCTGACGGTCGCGCGCGCCGCCGCCGCGCTGCGCCCCCGGGCCCTGATCGTCGCCTGCAACACCGCCTCCGTGCACTCCCTGCCCACCCTGCGGGCGGAGCTGGAGCCGGGCGTTCCGGTCGTCGGCACGGTTCCCGCGATCAAGCCCGCCGCGGCCCGCGGCGGCCGGGTCGCCATCTGGGCCACCCCGGCTACGACCGGAAGCCCCTACCAGCGCGGGCTGATCCGCGACTTCGCCGCGGGCGTCCCGGTCACCGAGGTGCCCTGCCCCGGTCTGGCCGACGCGGTCGAGCACGGGGACGAGGAAGCCGTCGTACGGGCCGTCGCCGCGGCCGCCGCGCTGACCCCGCCGGACGTCACCGACGTGGTCCTCGGCTGCACGCACTACGAACTCGTCGAGACCGCCATCCGGGCCGCGCTCGCGACCCGCACCGGGGGCGCGGCGCTCGTCTTCCACGGGTCGGCGGAGCCCGTCGCCGCGCAGGCCCTGCGCCGTATCGGCGTCCGCCCCGAGCCCGGCCTGCCGCGCACCGGCACCCTGACCGTGCTGCACAGCGGCCGCCCCGGACGCCTCCCGTCCGCCGCCCTCGGGTACGCGGAGGGACGCCTCCTCGCCGCGGAACCACAGGACGCCGCCGCGCGTTAGGGGACACTCCCTAGGTTCGACGCCGGCGCGTGGAGTAGGCCCAGGTCAAGAGCAGGACGAGCGGTCCCCACAGCATCCCGGGGGCGATGCAGAGGCGGGCCAGCGTCTCCCAGCCGTCACCGCGGAAACCGGCGGCGTCCCCCACACCGAACCAGCTCAGCAGCACGGGTGCCCAGAACGCGGTCGCGCCCAGGCCGCCGAGGGTGGCGGGGACGATCGCCGCAAGGGGAGCGATCCGCTTCCCGCCGATGAACGGCAGCCATGAGGGGGCGACCTCGCCCCATCCCCGCACCAGTCCGAAGGACAGCAGGGCGAACCCCTCCGTGATCAAGCTGAGCCCGAAGACGTAGGGGACGGAAATCCACCACGACGACGGCATCGCCCCGTCCGTCTCCAGCCCCATCTCGAAGCCGAAGGCGAACGGCAACCGCCACAGGCACTGGGGAAGCAGCAGGAGTGGGATCGCGTGGGCAATGAGCGAAGCCCAGGGCGGGACCGGCCGCGCGGTGCCGTGCGCGGTCGTGTCCGGTGCGATCGGGTTCCGTGCGGTCGGGTTCGGTCGGAGTCCGTCGGTCGCTGTCATGGCACCAGCCTCTTCGGTCCTCTGCGGCCGGTCGTCACCCCCGCGTCGGTACCGCCGCCCGCGCGGGGGAGCCGCGAGTCAGCCTGCGGGCTGATGTCCCGGCCGCCCGGCGGTCGTGAGCGACGCGGCCAGTTCCCGCAGCGCGGCGGCGTCCAGCACCCTGCCGGCGAATCCGGGCAGCGGTACGTGCAGGGGGCCCGTCCACCGCCGGGGGATCGCCTCGGATCCGTAGACGGCTCCGGCCAGGGTTCCGGTCACCGCCGCCACCGTGTCCGTGTCACCGCCGACGTCCACGGCCGCCCGCAGCGCCTCCTCGAAGCCGTCCGTCGTCCGCAGTGCCCACACCGCGGTGCCCAGGCAGGGCCACACCGCGCCGTTGAACTCGGTCGCCAGCGCGGGACGCCAGTCCGGTGCGAGGACCCGGGCGTAGCGCTCCCGGTGGCCGGGGTCCACCGCGCCGAGCACCTCGGGCAGGGCCGCCAGGGGGTCGGCTCCCGCCAGGGCGGTACGGACCAGCTCGTGCAGCACCGCCGTCCCCTCCCAGGCCGCCGCGTCGCCGTGCGTGAGCGCCGCGATCCGGCGGCCGGCGTCCATCGTGGCGGTCCGGCCCGCGGCGGCGAAGTACACCGCCGAAGTCGACGCACGCATCAGGGAACCATTGCCCGCGGCCCGGGCGTTGATCTGGAAGTGCAGTGCCGCGGCGAGGTCCCAGGGCTCGCCGTTCGTCAGTACGTCCTCCGTCTGCAGTCCGATGTCCTTCGGTTCGCCCGCCGCCCACCGTTGGAACCGGTCGAAGACGTCGGGCAGCCGGAGCCCGCCGTGCTCCAGCAGCGATTCGCCCACCAGGACGGCCATCTGGGTGTCGTCGGTCGCCTCGCCCGGCTCCCAGCCGCCGCCCCCGCACATCTCGCCGCCCCCGCCCGGCGTCGGGAAGCGGGCCGAGAACGCGCCCTCGGGCCCGAACTCGAAAGGGGCGCCCAACGCGTCCCCGACGGCCGAGCCCAGGACGGCCCCGACGGCGCGGTCGATGCGGTCGCCGTCGTGCGGGCTCACGGGGTGCGCCCGTCCGTGCCCTGCGTCAGCCCGCGCCCGCCCGCCTGCCCACGCCGGTACGTCGACGGCCGCGTTCCGCAGCAGATCTCTCCGGTCCTGGTTCACCGGAGCAGCGTAACCACCGGCAGGTCGCCGCAGGCCTGCCCCTGCGCAACCCCGCACACCGTCCTTGCGCCAAAGGGCCGAGGGGCGGTGGCGCGGGGGCGGAACGTGGGTACGCTGCTGGACATGACGGACCACCCTCCGGGCCCGCTCTGGACCGGCCGGGCCTCCAACCGCGCGCAGTGGCTCATCGCCGCCGCCGGCGCGGCCTGCCTGGCGCTCGGCATCGAACTCGCCGTCGACTCCGCCTGGACCGCCGGGATCGTCCCGCTGGTGATGTCGGTGGTCGGCTGCCTCGCGGCCGGGCTGCTGATCCTCTACGGAACCCTCGCCTTCGTCCACGTCGCCGTCACCGTCGATGCCGAGAACATGGAGGTCCGCTGCGGCCACATAGGGCTGCCGCGCCGCCGGATCCGGCTCGCCGAGGTGACCGCGGCCGAGTTCGTCCCCCGGATCACCCCGCAGCAGTGGGGCGGCTGGGGCTACCGCTGGCGGCCCGAGAAGGGCACCGCCGTCGTCGTCCGACGCGGCGAGGGCCTGGAACTGCGCCTGGGTGACGGCAAGATCTTCACCGTCACGGTCGACGACGCGGAGAACGCCGTACGCGTCATCCGCACCCACCTGCGCGCCCTCACCCGCTAGCCACCACTCGACCTGTACAGCCCTTCGCACGGGCCACTCGACCTGTACAGCCCTTCGCACGGGCCGCCGAGGGCCCGCGTGCGGACCACCGCCGCGGCCCCCGGGCCCTCCGGGCACCCCCGCGCCCAGGTGGGCGACGTACACTCCGCCAGATGAGCAGCAGCGCCACCCGTGCGGTCGAGAGCGAGCCCCCCGTCGAACCACCCGCCGACCCCTCCGTCGAGCCCTCCGAAGCCCCGGCCGCCCGCCGGGCGCGCCGGATCGCCTGGGCGCTGCGCGCCGGCGGCTCGGTGGCGGCCGGGGTGCTCCTGTACCTGAGCTTCCCGCCCCGGCCCCTGTGGTGGCTGGCCCCCTTCGCCTTCGTCCTGCTCGGCTGGTGCCTCGGCGTGCGCCGGGCGCGCGCCGGGTTCGGCTTCGGGCTGCTGGCCGGGCTCGGCTTCATGCTGCCGCTGCTCTTCTGGACCGGTGAGGAGGTCGGTCCGGTGCCGTGGCTGGCGCTCGCGGTGCTGGAGGCGGTGTTCGTCGGGCTCACCGGGCTCGGGATCACGCTGGTCCGGCGGCTGCCGGCCTGGCCGCTGTGGGCCGCGGCCGTCTGGGTCGCGGGCGAGGCGGTCCGGGCCCGGATCCCGTTCGGCGGTTTCCCCTGGGGCAAGATCGCCTTCGGCCAGGCCGACGGGTTCTTCCTGCCGCTGGCCGCCCTCGGCGGCACCCCGCTGGTCGGCTTCGCCGTCGCCCTGTGCGGGTTCGGCCTGTACGAGGCGCTGCGCGTCGCCCGCCGCCCGAAGGCCGCCGGGGGCGCCGTGACGCGGTCGACCGCCGTGACCGCCTCCGTCGCCGCGCTCAGCGTGGCCCTCCCGCTCGCCGCGGCCCTCGCCGCCCGGCCGCTGGTATCCGACGCCGCCGAGGACGGCACCGCGGTGGCCGCCGTCATCCAGGGCAACGTGCCGACGATAGGGCTCGACTTCAACTCGCAGCGCCGCGCGGTCCTCGACAACCACGCCAAGCGCACGCTCCAGCTCGCCGACGACGTCCGGGCCGGCCGGGTGCCGAAGCCCGACTTCGTGGTCTGGCCGGAGAACTCCTCCGACCTGGACCCCTTCGCGGAGGCCGACGCCTACGCCGTGATCGACCGGGCCGTCAAGGCCATCGGGGTGCCCGTGGCCATCGGCTCGGTGCTGGCCCCGGAGACCGGCCCGCTGCGCAACACGATGATCCTGTGGGACCCGGTCAAGGGCCCCACCTCGACGTACGACAAGCGCAAGATCCAGCCGTTCGGCGAGCGCATGCCGATGCGCTCCTTCGTACGGATCTTCAGCTCCGACGTGGACCGGGTCCGCCGCGACTTCGGCCCGGGCAAGGAGCCCGGCGTCTTCGACATGGCCGGTAGCGGGGTCGGGATGGTCACCTGCTTCGAGGCCGCCTTCGACGACGCCGTGCGCTCCACCGTCCGCGCGGGCGCCCAGGTGATCGCCGTCCCCAGCAACAACGCCACCTTCGGGCGCAGCGAGATGACCTACCAGCAGCTCGCCATGGACCGGGTCCGGGCCGTCGAGCACAGCCGGACCGTCCTCGTCCCCGTCACGAGCGGGGTCAGCGCCGTCATCCAGCCCGACGGCAAGGTCGTCCGGCAGACGAAGATGTTCACCCCGGACGCGCTCGTCGCCACCATCCCGCTGCGCTCCTCGCAGACCCCGGCCACCCGCGTCGGCCCGCTGGCGGAGTACGCCCTGCTCGCCCTGGCCGCGGGCGGTTTCGGCTGGGTCCTGCTGCGCGGGATCCGGGCCCGGCGCGACGCGTCGTAGGGTCGGGGGATGAGTACCCCCGAGTTCATCCGCAGGATCCGCGAACACGCCGGTCACCGGCTGCTCCTGCTGCCCGGTGTGACGGCCATCGTCATCGACGATCTCGGGCGGGTGCTGCTCGGGCGGCGCACGGACACCGGCCGCTGGTCCGTCATCGGCGGGATCTGCGAGCCGGGGGAGCAGCCCGCGCTGACCGCGGTGCGCGAGGTGTACGAGGAGACGGCGGTCCGGTGCGTTCCGGAGCGGGTCGTGCTGGTCCAGCAGCTGTCCCCGGTGGTCTACCCCAACGGGGACGAGTGCCAGTTCACCGACATCACCTTCCGCTGCCGCGCCACCGGCGGCGAGGCCCGGGTCAACGACGCGGAGTCGCTGGAGGTGGGCTGGTTCACCGTCGACGCGCTGCCGCCGCTGGAGCCCTTCGCCCTGGACCGCATCCACCGGGCCCTCTCGGACGAGGAGCGCACCTGGTTCGAGGTGCCGGACGAGTCCCTGGCGCTGCCGCCGCAGACCGCGTGAGGGGCCGGGGGGCTTACGACCACCAGGTGTCCCGGATCCAGTGGTGGACGCCCGGGTCGGCGGAGCGGCCCGCCGCCTCGCGGTACAGCGCCTGCGCGGCGTCGCCCATGACCGCGCTGTAGGAGACCTCCGGGACCTCGCCGCCCGCTTGGTAGCCGCCCAGCACGCCCACCAGCGCGCCGTGCGCCAGCCACGGGCTGCCGCTCGTGCCGCCGGTCAGGTCGGGGCAGCCGATGCGGCGCTGGGTGTCGCTCTGCATCGTGGTGTCGTTCGAGCACAGGAGCGGGGTCTCCTCGGCCGCCGGGTAACCGAGGACCGTCACCGTCACGTCGTCGGGCTGCTCGGCGATCACCGGGAAGCCGCCGACCACGTCCTCGATCCGGCGCCCGTCCAGCGGGGCGACCGTCGCGAAGGAGATGTCCGCGTCGGGGTCGTGCGCGTCCTGCCAGCTCGGGTCGACGTACTGACCGGTGAGCTGCCACACCCCGTACGGCGCGGTGCCGTCCCGGTAGCCCGGCACGAAGACGGTGTTGCGCACGTCGCCCAGGCAGTGCGCGGCCGTCGCGATCACGTCGTGGCCGTCGCTGCGGACCACGGAGGCGGTGCAGTAGTGGCCGCCGTCCGTTCCGCCCGCGAAGAGGGCGCCCACCCGCCGGGCCGCGCCGTCCGCCGGGGCCAGGACGGTCACCCCCGGCGGCGGGGCCGCCGAGGCGTCCGGGATGTCGACCGTGAGCAGGGCTGACATCGCGGCGATCGCCAGCACGACACGGGCTGCGCGGCGCGCGCGGGGGGCCTGTCGGGGAAGGATGCGCTGGATCATGGTCAGAGGATGGAACGCGAACCTTTGGCCGGAGCCTCGGATTCCATAAGAATCCCCTGTGAATTCGTGCCCCGCAACGGGAACCCGGACGCCCTAATGTGCGTCAGGGGTCCGCTCGTACACCGTCACCCTGCGCCCCCGCACCTGCCGGTCGGCGACCGCCACGAAGGCCTCCCGGAGCACCGCGGCCTTCACCCGGTCCCGCTCCGCGCCCGACGGCTTCGCCACCGCCGCCGCGTCCGTGACCAGCAGGATCCGCCGGTGCGCCAGCATCGCCGCACGCAGCCTGGCCGGGTCCTCGTCCTCCACGCCCTTGAGGGTCCCGGACGCCGCGGGGGACCGTACGAGCGCGATGTCGGCCAGGCCCGCGAAGCGGCCGGGCGAGACGAGCGCCGTGTCCCGGCGGGCGGCCGGTACGAAGAGCACCGCGTCCCCGGGGCCCTTCAGCCGGGCCACCTCGTCCGCCACGGCGAGCACGTCGTCCACCCGGCTGGCCGGTGCCCGCCGGTCCAGCTCCATGGGCAGCATCGCCAGCGCCGCTCCGAGGACCGCCACCGGAACCACCAGCGCGGCCCCCCGCGGCGATCGGCGCGCGGTGGCCCGTACGCCCGCGCTCAGGGCGGCGCCGATCAGCAGCGCCAGGCCGAGCATCGCGAAGAGCACGTACCGGTCGAGGAACAGCGGCTGCACCAGGGACAGCCCGGCCAGCGCGCCGAAGGGCACCACCAGCAGCGGCAGCCCGACGGAGGCGACCGACAGCCGCCCGGCGCGCGGCCGCTCCACCAGGGCGCAGACGCCGCCGATCGCGAGCAGGACCGCGGGGCCGGTCAGCATCGGCCAGGTCAGCGGCGGTATCCAGGAGACCTGCCCGGACTGGGTCCGGCTGAAGAGGACCAGCGGCAGCGCCCCCAGCACCGCTCCCGCCGCCGCGACGGCCCACGGCCGCACCACCGCGCCGCGCGCCCGCACCCACCACAGGGTGGCCGCGTGGGCGGGCAGGATCAGCAGGGAGAGCCAGTTCAGCAGCGCGCAGACCAGCACCACCAGCGCGTACGCCGCCCAGCGCGCCCACCCGCTCCGCCCGCCCGGCGGGCCCTCCAGCCGCCGGACCAGCAGCAGGGTCGAGAGCGCCGCCCCGGCCAGCACGAGGGCGTACGGCCGGCCCTCCTGGAGCTGGAACTGTACGGCCGGGAGCAGCGCGAGGACGGTTCCGGCGCCGAGCCCCGCCCAGCACCCGGCCCGTCCCGGGGTCAGCCGGCGCGCGAGGACCGCCGCACAGCCCGCCGCGGCCGCGACCGCCAGCACCGAGGGCAGCCGCAGGGTCACCGGGCTCGCCCCGAAGACCGCGAAGAGGCCGTGCATCAGCAGGTAGTACAGCCCGTGCACGGCGTCGACGCTGCCGAGCATGTGCCAGATCTCGCCGGTCGAGCGCCGGGCCACCTGCCAGGTCGCCGCCTCGTCGCGCCAGACACTGTTCTGCCGGGTGATCCCCCACAGTCCGAGCCCCAGGGTCCACAGGACGGGAACCAGCCACCCGGCCGCGCGACGGACGGCGCGCGGCCGGACCGCCTGCACGGCCCGGACCGCCGGGGCCCCGCCCGGTGCGGACCCGACCGGTGGGGTCCCGTCCCACCTGCTCCCGGCACGGGAGGACGCGGCCTCGGAGGTGCCGGACGGGCCAGGTATGCCGGAAGTCATGGGAGTGCTCGGGTCCTCGGTCGTTCGTTCGGGGCGCAAGCGCCCAGTCTATGGACGCGGCGGAGGGTTCCCGACCGCTTGTTGTGCGCCGCGGTACGTGATCGCCCGAGGGCCCCGGCCCTAGCCTCACCGCAGGGAACACGCAGGCGCAGTACGACGAGGGGCGGCACCCGGTGAACTGGCTCATCCACGACTACCGCGAGAGCGATCTCGCGGCGGTCGTCCACCTGATCGACACCACCGCCGAACTGGGCCAGGAGTCCGTCTTCTCGCTCGCCGAGTGCATCAGCGCGCTCACCGGCCGCCAGCCCGCCGTGGTCGCGGTCCACCAGGGCGTTCCGATCGGCGCGGCCCTGGCCTGTGTCGCGGGGGAGCGGGCGTGGGTGATGCGGATCGCCATCTCGGCGGGCTGGCGGGGCCGCGGCCTGGCCAGCGCCCTGCTGGTCGAGCTGGAGCGCCGGCTGATCGCGGCCCGGGTCGGCCGGATCGCGTACGTCCTGCCCGAGGAGGACCTGCTCGGCGAGGGGCTCCTCAACGCCGGGTACACGCGTCAGCCCGCGGTCGCCTACTTCGAGAAGACCGAGCCCCTGCACGGACCGGCGGCCGGGCTCCTCGACGAACTGGGCGGCCGCTTCCTGCCCGCCGACCTGTGGGACGCGGTCGCGGGCATGGAGACGGAGAAGGACCTGATCGAACGGCGGGTGGTGCTGCCGCTCGCCGAACCGGAGCGGGCCGCGCAGCACGGCGTGCGGCCGCCGCGCGCCATCACCCTCTTCGGGCCGCCCGGCACCGGCAAGACGACCTTCGCCCGCGCGATCGCCTCCCGCCTGGGCTGGCCCTTCGTGGAACTCCTGCCCTCCCGGCTCGCCGACGAGGGCAACCTGGCCACCGCGCTGCGCGGCGCCTTCACCCGCATCGCCGAGCTGGAGCGGGTCCTGGTCTTCATCGACGAGGTCGAGGAGATCGCGCCCATGCGCAGCGAACCCGCGCAGCCCGGCGGGATCCACGGGGTCACCAACGAGCTGCTCAAGCTGATACCCGGCTTCCGGGAGGGCGGGGAGCGGCTGCTGGTCTGCGCGACCAACTCGATCCGGTCGCTGGACCCGGCGTTCCTGCGGCCCGGCCGCTTCGACTACCTCATCCCCATCGGCACGCCGGACGCCGGGGCGCGCGCCGCCATCTGGGCCCGTTACACGGCGGGGCGCGCGGACGTCGACGTCGCCGCCCTGGTCGCGGCGAGCGAGCTGTTCACGCCGGCCGACATCGAGCACGCGGCGCGGATCGCGGCGCAGGTGTCCTTCGAGCGGGACCTGGAGGGGGCGGGCGTCCGCGGGGCGCTGGGCGGGCCGCCCGGCGCGAGCACCGAGGACTACCTGGCGGCCGTGGCCCAGTGCCGTCCGACGGTGACCCCGGCGCTGACCGGGCAGTTCGAGGCGGACATCACGGCGCACGCACGGTTCTGAGTGCCGACGCCGCCGGGCGCGCGGTGATCCGCCTGCCCGCGGCCCGGCCGGGCCCCGCCCCGTCCGCTCCCGCTACCGGGGGCAGCGGTAGACGAATTCCACCGCCGCCGTGTGCCGGCCGGGTTCCTCGATCCGCACCTCTGCCCGCGCCGGGTAGTCGCCCGTGCCGCGGAAGGTCCACAGCAGGTGCAGCCGCGCCTCCCGCTGACCGCGCGGCACCCGCTCGGTCAGCAGGTCCGAGCGGCTGCCGTCGCTGCGGACCCAGCGGTAGGAGAGAGTCCCCGGGCGCCCGTCGGTCCGTACGACGGCCACCACGTCGGCGGCCGAATCGCAGGCCGGGCCCCGCGCATCGGTGCTCACGACCACGTCCCGCACCACCACGGCGGGCCCGTACCGCTGCCAGCCCAGGTAGGCGATCACGGCCGCCAGCACCAGCAGCGCGAGCGCGTAGCGGCGCAGCCCCGCGCCCCGGCGGCGGCGCGGCCGGGGCGCCTCGGCCGCGCC
>NZ_JBEXPB010000033.1:0-72054 GCF_040611795.1 Streptomyces sp. NPDC006529
ACCAGAACGCCCGCCACCCCGACGTCCTCGCCGCCCAACGACGCGAACGCGCCAGAATCCGCAGCGAAAGAGGCCTTCGCTGGGGCGGCAGACCCATACCCATCGCGGCCTGACCACCCAACCCGGCGAACCTTCCCGGTCACGGCACTAGGACGGCCAGGATGTCTGCGTACTCGGCCTCGTTCCCTGCCGCTGTGGGGACGGGAACAGGCCGGGGCCCGCGCTGCCGACGACGGGCGGGCGGATCAGATGTCACAGGACCTCCTTGTTACTCAGGCGGTCCGAGGGTATCCAAAAAATCAACTGCTGCTTTTCTTTTGCTGCGTCGGCGCGCCGGAACTCGCCTCTGGGTGGGGTCTCGGGGAGGCGCTGTTCGATCCGGCCGTTGAAAGTACACCAATCGTGAAGTTATTTCGCGAACAAGCGCCGAAAGTACACGGCTGCTTGACTTTTTTGTGTCGAGATGGCGGCACATTCGGGTGTCTCAGCGTTCGAGCAGAGGAGCCCTGTCGGCCCGAGGGTCGCCTCGCTGACCTGCGACGACGCCGAGCCTCAAGGCGCTGTCAGAAAGTACATGGCTGCTTGAGTTTTCAGCGAAATGTGCTCGCCAGGTATACATCTCGGAGGACCAAATGTGTCCTGGGGGACACATGCCCTGCGACGAACCCGCAGGTCAGAGGCTTAAAATCGCGGCACCCTCTTATTAAAGAGCGCAACTTGACCGACGGCCTCCGGGAGGGTCATCTCCCCTTGGGCCAGGTACATCTGACGTGTGTTGAGCACTCTGCGGGGGCCTTCCGAAGGTGCTCATGTGCTCCGGAGGACACACGCACACAGGACCGGCTTGTACTTCGGACCTGTTCCCCCTGGCTTGGTTACTTGCTCCACTCCCCGAACACCAGCCGACGCACCCGCACTTGCTTCAGCCCGCGGTCAGCGAACTCACAGGGTCATCCCCTCCCCAGCCTCATACGTGGTGGAGTACGGATGCTGCATGGCCCTCGTGCCCAGTGAGGGCGCCCAGCGCCCGAGGGGTGCACCACCGACCGTCAGGGAGGTGGGGCAGGGCGCGAGGGTGAGCGGGTCCAGGGCGCCCGAGCGCCTGGCGAGGGGGTCTGGGGGGCGAGTAGCCCCCCATGCCACGGCCGGTCCAGCGCGGCCAGGCGCTGGCGGGGTCCAGGGGCTGGCCCCTGGGATTCACGGTCCGGTGATGACGGCAGACAAGAACACCGGTCACGCAGCCGTAGTTGACGGGGGCGGACCGTTGTCGCTGCGGCGGTGCGATCCTGAGCGGATGAACGAGGCATCCGCTGCGCTGGCGACCGCTGGGTGGCCGCTGAATGCGACTGGGGAGACGGCTTGGTTGCGGGAGCTGACCGATGACGACGGGCTTACCGGCTTCATGCCACCGGCACTGCCCGACGCCGCCTGGGTTCTCCACTCCATGTACGAGCACAATCTCGGGCCCACCGACATGTCCTATGTCGCGTATCGGCGAGCTGTGTTGAATGGAGGCGGGTCCGAGATCATTCCGGGCCTCGACCCCGGGGACGTGTTCAACGGGCCGCCGGGCGAGCACCGCGGCCCCCGTTGGCGCCGGCTGCGCTGGGCGGAACTCTCCCGGCGGACCGGTGATCCAGTCGCTTCTGAGGGTCAGCTGCCCTGCTACCGCTCCTTCCCCTCGCTCCGGGAGCCGAGCGGCTGGCCTGTCGGTATCGACGGGCCGTCTGAGGGCAGCATGGACCGCACCGACTGGAATCGGCTGATCGACATCCTCACCGAGCACAGCCCGCAGGGTGCACAAACCCGCTGCCTGGCCTACTACAACCCGCTGTTGCAGAGGGCTGAAGACTTCGACAATCTGCACGTCCGGGACGGCACGCTCGTGGATGCCAAGGCGCTGTACGACCACCCGGAGGAGGACGGTTGGACCCCGTCCAACCTCTGGGCCCACGACCGGTCCTGGGTCCTCTGCACGGACTACGACCTCTGGGCCACGAAGGTGGCGGGCCCCGCCCCGCTCATCGAGGCCTTCCTGAACGACACGGAAATCGAGGCCGTCCGACTGCCCTGGGCCCTCTGACCTTGGCCGCCAGCGGTATAGAAGCGACCATGGGTGGCCGAGAAGCCACATGAAGCGCCCGCCACATGGCCGCTATGCCGAGGTGAGATCGGGGTGGGGCACTCCCCGTGACCGGTGCGACGCAGGAGTGCTTCTGCACGGGTCGAGAGCCCGGATGGATCTGTGCCCGCCTCGGGCAGCCGCAGCTAGGGCCGGAGCACGATCTTGCCGTGGGTGTGCTGCTGCTCCAGCTCGCGGAAGGCGTCCCGCACATGTTCCAGTGGATAGGTGCGGGCGATCGGCACCTCCAGCTCCACGCGGGCGGCAAGCCGGGCCAGCTCGCCGAGCACGACGGCACACGCCGCCGCACCTTCTCCGTAGGTCCGCGCGCCGACCTTGGCCGCGCCCTGCCAGTCGCAGATCGTGTCGATTCGCTCGGGCCGCACGCCCAGCCCTACTGCCAGTGCCACGTAGCCGTCGCCGAAAGTGTCGATGAACGCGTCCACCCTGCCGCCGGACGCCTGACGGATCCGCTCGGCCACACCCGGCCCGTACGCGACCGGCAGGACACCACGATCCTTCAACCAAGCGTGGTTCCGCTCGCTCGCCAGCCCGATCACCGTGGCGCCGCGCCGCCGCGCGAGCTGCACGGCAAGCGACCCAACTCCGCCCGCCGCACCGGAGACGACGACCGTATCGTCCGGGCCGGGGTCCACCGCGAACACGGTGGCGTAGGCAGTCGTGCCGGCCACGTACAGAGCCCCGGCCACCTCCCAGGCCAACCCCGCCGGACGGGAGACCAGGTTCACGTCGTCGACCACAACGAACTGCGCATGGCTGGCCCGCCTGTGAGTGAAGCCCACAACCTCATCGCCCACCGCGAAACCCCGGACGTGCGGGCCGACTTCCACCACGATGCCGGCCAGATCGCTACCCTGCCCGGAGGGAAACGCCGCCGGCCAGCGGTCATGCAGCGCACCCGTGCGGATATGCGCCTCGCCCGGCTGGATCCCGGCCGCACGGACCTCGACCAGCACCTGCCCAGGACCGGGCACCGGCCGCTCCACCTCCTCCACCCGCAGCACATCGATCCCGCCGTACTCGTGAAACCGCACCGCCTGCATTGCGTGATCACCGCACTCTCTCGTTCGGACAAGACGTGGCCCGCCGCACACCAGAGGGCCGACACCGACCGTGCCAACGCGTTCAAAGACCAAACGCCGATCCGTATTCCCAAAACCACCACCGACAGCAACGCCGTCAGCGCCCAGGACCCATCCATGGCCTGACTCCCACCATCAACTCAGACCCCCGGCAGATCGACGGAAAGTGACGGCAGACATGACCGTATGAGGGGAATCCTCAATGGCCGCTGGCACCTGAGCTTCGTTTCCAAGGGAAGGTGTGGCTGTCAGGCGGCAGTCACTTAGCGGCCATCAAAACAGGCCTTACGGTTCCACCTCTTCATCGGGAAGCCTCTTCGCTTAAGTAGGCGCTCAGCTGGCGACGACGGGTCGACGAGCTTGGTCATCGGCGTGTCAATTGCCTCTGCGACCCCATGTGTCGGGGCCGTCGTAGATGTGGGCCCTCAGACAGTGGGGGGCGTCAAAGCCTGAAGCTTCGCCGCGGTAGACGGCAACCAGCGAATTCTTGCCCCGCCACCAAGTGTCCGCGAGGCCCTGGACTTCAGGTACCGGTTCGAGCCCTTCGAGGTCCAGCTCAGCGACGGCACTGCCCTTGATCTTCGTGATGGGTTTGGCCCAGTAGCCCGCGTGGCTGGCCAACGCGAGGGCTTGAAGCACGCACTCGCAATTGAGCCGATCAGAGGAGTTTGAGGAGCCTCACTTGTAGTTCAGGATGACAGGAACGCCCTGAGTGGCCCGCTGCGGGGCTGTGAGGCGACGGAAGGTCTCATCACCCAGGGGCCATTGGGATCGGACCTCTGGGGGGCCATTCTGTGGGCCGGTTTTGGGCGGGTGCGCCGCAAATCCGGACTTGGGGCGCCTGGTCTGGCCTGGCTCGCCGGAGGCTGACCGCTCGCACTGATGCATGACCGCCGATGGGTCGAGACATCCTGCTGAGAGACTGGGGCGATGGAAGAACTCGCCGGACAAGGGCTGGCCGACGTGATCGCCGCCGCCGAATCTCCGGCCTGGTCCGTGAGAGCCGCTGCCGGACGTCGTCTGGCGGCAGTGACTGAGATCGAGAGTGTCGCCGGTGTCCTGCGCCGCCTCCTCCTGGACCAGCAGGACACCGGGGTGACCTCGGATACCGCGTCGGCTCTTCTGGCGCGGAGGGATCTGGCCGGCCTGCGCCTCGTGCTCACGGCCCGTGCAGTCGCACCTGGCGACGGAACCGCTGATCAGCTCGATGCGGAACTTGACTGCGACCCTCGGTGGACGGGCGAAGAGGACAGTAGCGAGCTGATTGCGCAGCTGCGGACATTGGCGTCGGATCAGGACCCCGACGTCCGTAGCGAAGCCCTCCTGCGACTTTCGAGCTGCCGCTGACCGGAAGGCGGCGGCCGATCTTCGGTGGGTTGGTCAGCCGTCAGTCCTCAATGGACGGGGCCGTCGTCGACCCGACTCGATCGGGCACGAGATGTCGGGTCCGCCCCGGTGGTTGCTGTCTAGCGTGGTGGTCGTCAAGAGGAAGGAGGCCGGGATGCTGGAGCGGCTGAACCAGGCGATGGAGCACATCGAGCGTCATCTCGACCAGACCATCGAGGTGGAGGAGCTGGCACGGATCGCGGCCACGTCCGAGTACCACCTGCGGCGGATGTTCTCGGCGCTCGCGGGCATGCCGTTGTCGGAGTATGTCCGGCGCCGTCGGCTGACCCTTGCGGGCGCCGAGGTACTCGCGGGGCGTGACACGTTGCTGGACATCGCGGTGCACTACGGGTACGGCTCGGGCGAGGCGTTCGCGCGGGCGTTCCGCTCCATGCACGGCGTCGGGCCGGGCGAGGCCCGCCGTACGGGCGCCGCGCTCAACTCCCAGTCCCGGATGGCCTTCCGCCTCACCATCGAAGGGAGTAGCAATATGCGATACCGGATTGTGGACAAGGCGGAGTTCAGCGTCGTCGGGTTCAAGGCGCGGGTACCGCTCGTGCACGCGGGACCCAACCAGGCGATCATCGACTTCGTTCGCGGGATCGATCGGCCGGCCCTGGAAGGCCTGGAGAAACTGTCGGATCAGGAGCCTCACGGCATCGTCGCGGTCTGTGACGGCCTGGACCCCAGCCGCGCCGAGGGCACCGAACTCGACTACTACCAGGGCGTCATCACATCCGCTCCCCCGGCTATGCCCGAGGGAGCGACCACGCTGGCCGTACCGGCCGGCACGTGGGCGGTCTTCTGCGCCTCCGGACCGGCGCCGCAGGCCATCCAGGAGCTGTGGCGGGACGTCTTCACCGAGTGGTTCCCGTCGAACCCGTACCGGAGTCGTACCGGCCCTGAGCTACTGCGCATCCGGATGTCAGGGGACAAGCCCGGCGCCGACGCTGACGCCGAGCTGTGGCTTCCCGTTGAGCCGGAGCACGGCTGACACCGGACGGCTGCGGCGCTATCCGCGCCAGTGGTTGGTGTCCACGATCTGCCCGGTCTCCAGGTCGATTCGGGCTTGGAAATCGCCTCCGTGCGCGTGCTCATGATCATGAGCGGTCGGCCATCCTGCGGTACAGCGAGGTCGAAGCCGTGCACATCGCTCGGCGTGTACACCAGGTCACGCGGCGGTGCAGCCGGGAACCGTTCCGAGCCGTCGGCCCGGAAGACCACCGCATTGTCCGGCGGCGTGAACGGTGCGTGTTGATGGCTTCCACCACAACGACCAGCGTCTCGTCGTACTCCCGCCACGGCATGACATCCTGCGGCGGACGCTCGTACGGCTTCTCGACGGTCCCGGCGGGGCCGCTCCACCGGAATGTGCTGTCGCCTTGGGCCCATGTGACCACGAGGCCGGGATCTGATTCTGTCACTTGGGGATCTCCGTTGGTGTGCCGCATGGAATGAGTCGGGACCTGTCTGCCCTCTCTCATCTTTATCTGGGTTACGCCGCCCGGCAGCGGGCCCAGCTTCGGGTCCACCGGGGCCCGATGATGCTCTCCTGGACGAGAACCGGGTCACCGTCCGAGATCCGGTAACGCTGCGAGGCTCCGGCCTCCCCTGGGCACGTATCTCCCCGGGGGAAGGAACCGCTTCGCGCCGACGCCGTTCAGTTCCGCTTGCCGCCGTCGCCCAGGGTGAGTTCGGCGACCGCCCCGTCCTGGACGTTCTCGATGTCACGGATGTACGGCGCGGTGTTCGGATCGTGTGTGCAGAAGGTCACCGTCGCTGTCAGGAGATCGTCGTCGACGCCGCCCATGGAGAGGATGATGTAGGCCAGCACTTCGCGGTCCCCGAACCGCCGTTCCGCTTCCGTGAGACATGCGAACGCGTAGGCGAAGCACCTCCGGAGGAGGGGGACTGCCCGCTCGGCCTCCGCCGTCGGCAGATCGTAGTCGGTCATCCCCCGCCCGTTGATCGATGTCTCCTCCTGAAGCACGTCGTAATAGGAGGCGGTGGCGTCCGGAATCAGGCCAGTCAGCACACGTGCGCCGTTAGAGGTGTACGACCATCCCTCCTCCTTGACCTCGCGGAACATGGGCGGGATGTCCTCGTCGGTCAGGTCGGCAAGGGAGTGTTCCGCCAGGAGTGCGGCCATCTTCGAATTCTTTTTCATGCCCTATCCCTCCCCGAGAGCGGAGAGGCCCTTTCTGATCGCGCCAATGAATCCCGGGGTTTTCCCCACGGCCTTTTCGATGGACCGTGGGAGTCCCTCGAACTTCCCCGTGTCGAAATCGTACTGGTACTTGGCACCCTTGTTGCCCTGGTCCTGGAAGTGCAGCTGCCCGGCCCGCCCGCCTGGATCCGGGTTCTCGACATCGATGCGGTACTGCCCGTGATTCCAGAGGGTTTTGCTGGTGATCTGGGTACCGTTGGCCCCGATCATGGCGTTCGCATCATGATCCTTGATGCCGTAGAGGTCGCGCATATTCGCTCTGCGCCGATCCACGACATCGCTGTGGTACGGATCTTTTTCGAAACCGGGCTGAGAGCTGTAGCCCTCTCGGAGAGGCGTGTAGTCGGGCGCCAGGCCCAGGGGATCACACCACGTCAAGGGGTTATGCACATACGTCGACGGATTGGGCGCGGGTGCCAGCCCTAGCGGATCCGTGGAAAGGTAGCGTGCGGTCTCAGGGTCGTAGTGACGGAAGAAGTTGTAGTGCAGGCCGGATTCGGGGTCGAAGTACTGGCCCGGGAATCGCAGCGGCGTGTATGCCGTACTCGACCTGTTCCAGGTCGTGGTGCCCCACAGTGTGCTGCGAGCCCGCCACACCACGCGGCCCGACTCGTCGATCATTTCGCTCGGGGTACCGACGAGGTCGGTTATGAGGGCGAAGAAGCGCTCGTCGATCGTCTCGTGTGCGTCCGCACCCGCGAGCAGCCGCTCGGTCTGGGCGAGCGGCCGTGCTCCCTTGTGGTCCCAGGTAATCGCCACGGGATGAGGCAGGTCGGGCGCGGACGCGACCTGTTCGCACAAAGTGGCTCCGTCCCAGCTGAAGACGACGTGTTCCAGAACCGCCGCTCCGTCTTCGCCGAGCCGTTGCTTGGAGATGCGGCGGCCCATCGGGTCGTAGAGATAGCGCCACACCGTGCCGTCCGGTGTGGTGACACCAGCGAGACGGTCGTCCGCATCCCAGGTGTAGGACCAGGTATCCGGTTTGCGTGAGAGGCGCCTCTTCTGCCGCACAGTGATCCGGCCGAGTTCGTCATGTTCGTACCGGACGTTCCCAGCCGCGACGAGCGCGGTTCCTTGGTACGAACGGCGGCCGGTTGCCTCCGGCGCAGCGTGCGACCCGGGCCAGTGGGCCTCCGTCTGGTTCGCGGCATGGTCATAGGCATACCGCTCGGTCCAGTTTGCGGCGTGAACCGCGGTCACACGGCCTGCGGCATCGAGATCGAATCGCTTGGCACCCGCGTGCTGGTCGACGAGAGCGACGAGGTTTCCGTCCGCACGGTAGGAGTAGTCCCGGCGTTGGATCCCGCGCCCGTGGCTCGTCACCTGCTGGCCGAGCAGGCGTCCCATGGCGTCGACCTGTGACAGCAGAGTGAGGGAATCGCCGATGTACCGGGCGATCTCGTGGCCCGTGGCGTCATGCTCGAAAGTGATCGAGCGGTCCGAGGTGGTCAACGAGGCGCGGCGGCCGGCGGCGTCGTAGCCCCAGCGACTCACGACACCGCTCGGTGTGGTGCGGCCCGTCCTTCGCCCAAGTACGTCGTACGTGAAGCTGATCGTCCGCCCGTTCACGGTCTCGGACACGATGCGGCCGTGGCGGTCACGGATACAGGTGATCGTCGCGTCCGGACCGACCGCTCGGGTGACTTGGTCGAAGAGGTCGTACTCGAATGTCGTTACGGAGCCGTCGGCATCTCTGGACACCACGTTGTCGAGCACGTCGCGCTCGTAGCGCACCACTCGGCCCATGGCATCGGTACGCGTGATCATGCGCCCGGCGGCATCACGCTCGTACGTGAGGCTTCTGCCGTCGAAGTCGTTCTCGGAGATCAGGCGGCCGGCGGCGTCGTACTCGTAGTCCCAGGTCATGCCCAAGGGGTTGAGGACTTGGGTAAGGCGCAGCTGTCGGTCGTGCTGAAATTCGTATCGAGTGCCGTCGGGCTCGGTACGAGCCGCCATGAGATCGAAATGGGTGTACTCGAAACGTGAGACCGCTTCCATGGCGTCCGTGTGAGTGAGGCAGTTCCCTTCACCGTCGTACGTCCATGACTGCTCGGAACCGTCACTGTCGACGCGCCGGGCGAGCCTGCCCTCTTGTGTCCACTCGAACCGGGTGATGCTGCCGACCGGGTCGATGGTGCACGTCGGGCGGCCGAACGCGTCGTGTTCAATCCGACTCGTATGTCCCAGAGGGTCGGTAATCCTGATGGGGAGACCAGCAGCATTGCTTTGGATGCGGGTGGTGTTGCCGAGCGCGTCGGTGACCTGGGTGGTGCGGCCGCTCTGGTCGTAGACGAAACGGGTGACGGCGCCTGCCGAATCCGTGATCGCGATTCCATTGCCCCGCTCGTCGTACTCCCTGCGTACCGTCGTCCGGTCGGGATAGGTGATTCGAGTCGGGCGCCCCATCGCGTTGTAGTCCACGGACAGTTCTCGGCCGTCCGGTCGCGTCACCTTCGTGGGATGACCCGCATCGTCGTACACGAAGGATGTGGTGCGCCCAAGAGGATCTGTGTAGGAGAGGAGGCGGTTGCGCTGATCGCGCTCGAAACGTGTGACCGCGCCGTGTGGGTCGATCTCCGCTGCGATCTGATGAGCCTCGTTGACGAGGTACCGGTGAACCGCACCGTCCCCGGTGACCGCCGTCGTGACGCGCTGGCCCGTCCGCAGGTCGTCGCGGTATTCCAGCTGCAGGGTGACATGCCCCTCCGTACCGCCTTCGGCGACGCAGCGGTCTTGCTCGTCGTAGGCGTACTCGTACCGGCTGCCGTTCGTGTCGGTCCACGAGGTCACGCGGCCATGCTCGTCGTACGTGAACCGCAACGGCAGGCCGGACGAATTCGTCACCTCGGTGAGGTGACCATCGGCGTAGCCGTAACGGAGGATGTCCTGATCGCTGCCGTCAGGCGCCGCCCCGGCCAGGCGCAGCCCGGTGATCCGTCCGCACGACGTGGTCAGCTTCAGATGGTAGCCGCCGTGGTGGACGATCTCTGTGGGAGCGCCGACGTCGTCGTAGCCGAATGTGATCCAGTTCCCGTTGCGGTCGTCAATCTGGCTGAGCAGTGCCTCACCGCCGCGGAGGACCTCGAAGTGCCGTACGTGGCCCGTGTCGGGATCGGTGAGGGTGTACGCGCCGTGCTGGTCGCGGTCGAGTGGCCAGCGGGGGCCGTGGCTCGGCACGACGGGAACGCCCGGGGCGGGATGGGGATAGGCGAGCAGCAGTCCGTCCTCCGACGCGAAGACGATTCCCTCCGCGTCGATCTCCAATCGCTGATCGGCAGTAGACGACCACGAGGAACCGAACCAGCGGCCGGCACGGTAGTCGGAGGCGACCCTGCGTCGGAAAACGAGCGGGAGGACGCCGGGGAGCACGATGTCCGTCTGCGGAAGGTACATGGCGCCGGTCGCCAGGTCGATCGGGTCGGACGGGTCGTTCTCGGCCGCCCTTTCCGTACGGGATGGCTTGGCAGGGTCGGAGACACCCTTGCGCGCTGGGCCCGGTAGATCGCTTTCCAGCCCGTGCTTGAGACCGTTCCGCATTCCTGCGCGCAGGCCTCCCCGGAGCAGACCTGCGCCCTTGGTGCCGACCAGTTCGGGGACGAGTCGGCCGATGAACTCGGAGGGGTCGCCGTTGGCCGCGTCCCAGGCGTTCTTGAGTGCGCGGTCGGGGTTGGCGGCGGTGGAGACGAGGCCGGCGAGCGTCGTGTTGATGCCCTTGTAGTACTCGGCGGGGTGGGTGAGGTTGTAGGGATCCGTGGGGTTCACGGAGCGGACGAAGTTGACCAGGCCGGCGGTGCCCTTGACGATGCCGCCGCCGAAGTGGGCCAGTTCGACGCTCTGGGCGACGCCGTAGTCGCCGATCTCGAGCATGGCCTTTTCCCGGCCGGTGGGCTCCTTGGGGGCATGGGCCATGGCGGCGCTGACCGCGTTCTTGGCCGTCGCGGCGGCTTCCTTGCGGGTCTCGCGGGCGGCTTTGAGGATCTCCTGTGCGCGCTGGCGTTTGGCCTGGCCGGGGTCGGTGAACTCGCCGGGGAGGGGCAGCGGGCTGGTGCTGTTGCGGGCGGCGTTGTAGGCGTCGACCTTCTTGTTGTAGGCGTGGACGGCCGTGTTGGAGTCCTGGGTGCCCTCCTTGTAGAGGGCGATCGCCTCGCGGGCCTTGCCCTGTGCGGTGGTGATGGCGGTGGAGTACGTCTCCAGGGCTTTGGCGGCGTTCTCGAAGGCGTCGGAGGCGTGGAGCCAGTCCGTGGGCAGGGTCTGGAAGTGCTCGCGGAAGCTGTTGGCGGCTTCGCCCTTCCAGTGGTCGGAGTCCAGGCCCTTCATTCCGGCGCCTACGAGGTCGAAGGCCCGGTGGAAGTCGCGGAGGTTCTTGACCGTCTCGGCGATCTTCTCGGGGTTGCCGTGGACCAGCTCGTTGGCCTCTTCGGTCTGGCCGAGCTGCTGTTCGCCGACGTCCGCGCCGAGGGAGGAGGCGGTTTCGTCGCCCCAGTCCTCGACCGCGTCCGCCCAGTCGTGGGCGCCGACCTTCTCCAGGCCCTCCCCCGCGACGTCGGTGGCCTTGTCGATGCCTTCGCCGACGAGCTTCTTGCCCTTGTCGATGCCCTTGTCGACGAGGTCGATCCCCTTGTCCGCGAGGTGGCCCAGGCCGTCCCAGCTCACCATCAGCGCTCACCCCGGTGTGAGCGCTCGGCCTGCTCCACGGCCTGCTCCGACGGATCGAAGGATTCGCGCAGCTCCTCGCCCGCCTTCTCCCGCACGGTGGGATCCAGGAGACCGTAGCGCTCCATGTCTTCCATCTTTGTGTCCAAGGCGTCGTACGCGGTGTCCTTCCAGGTCTGCTTCACGTCCTGGTTGGCCTGGGAAAACGATTCTGCGCTGAAGTCGGGACGGTCCGTCGCCATCTGGGAGCTGACCTGGTCCCAGCTCATCTCCTTGACGTCGTCCTCCGACAGGTGCGGGTTCCCGTTGAGGGAGTTCACGCCGATCTTGAACGAGTCCTTGATGTAACGCTCCTGCTCCGCGAACGAGCCAGCAGACAGGCCGACCTCCTGCGCGAACGAGTTCCCGCGCAGAGTCAGCGCCCGGACCCCCCACTCCCAGCGGTCACAGAACGTTTTGAACTCCGACGTCAGCGCGCTGTCCCCCAGCTCCAGCCCTGACAGTGCGAGCCCGGCGAACCCGCGGCCCGCCGATGCCCGGCCGATGACCCCGAGATCCTTCAGTTCAGCGTGCGCGAGATCGATACCGCTCGCGATCTTCGCCAGAGCCTCGGCCGGTGCCTGGAGGTCGGGGCCGCCCCCGCCCCCGCTCATCGGGCGCCCTCCAGGTCGACGGCGACGGCAGCCGGGACAATGCCCCGGACCGGCGGGAAGAGCATCCCGTCCGGGCTGCCCGCATCCAGCGCCACACCGCCCGGCCCCGGCAGCAACGGCACCATCACATCCAACAGCCGCGCACCCAGGAGCGTCTGATAGCTCCACTCCCGGCCGGCCTCCCCCCGCGCCCACGCGAAGGCGGCCAGCGCCGCCTCGTCGGAGAACGCGCAGATCCACCGCACGCCGTCCTGGTCCGCGGTCCACAGACTGCCCTGGTCGTCGAGCGGCACGAGTACGGCCGTACGCCGGAATTCACCCAGCAGGATCGCGAACCGCCGCCGCGCGGCTGCCAGCTCGTCAGGGGGCGGGGCATCTGCCGCCGGTGCCTGCTCGACGGGCTGTGGTGCGGGCGAGGCCGGCGGCGCGCTCGACGGACCTCGCTGGTCGGCCGCTTCAGCCAAGTCGGCAAGCCTGGTGCGCCCCATGGGCGACGGTATGTGTTCCCCGTTGTCACTCACCAGCCGAATCCTCACACGGGAGACTTTCCACGTGCAACGTCGGCCGGGCTTATGGCCAAAAACCCTGTCACGCAGTGGGCAGGGATGGCGCGGCGAGGCCTTGGCGGGCCATTCAGATGCGTTCAGTCGGCGTCATGGTGCTCGGGTCGTAGCCGCTCCGCGGTGGTGCAGGCGTTGGCCAAGAGCGTCAACCTGGTGCTGGGCCCAAAGGTGCAGTTAGGGGGCGGTGCATCAGATGCGGTGTGCGGCCCTCGATCGGGTGCGCCACCGGGGGTGTTGTGGGTGAGCCTGATGGTGAGGGAGTTGGTGAACGGGGCTGCAGTGGCAACTCGTCGCGCTCTGCTGGAGGCCCAGACCAGGTCCCATGACACCCGGGCGGCCATCACCGCGCCCCACATCCGCCTTCAGGTCCTGGTCCCCGAGTTGGCCAGCCCCGCACAGCAAGCCGCAGATGCCACGTACGCCCTGCGCAAGGCCATCGACCGGCCCGAACTGGACGCCCGGCGGCATGCGGCCAAGGACGCATCCATTGCATTCATAGCCGCGGCCGCCACGCTGCTGAGCCCCGACCATCGCTGACTGAGTGCTCTCGCCTTCCGAGTGCGCGTCGGTTCTGGCCCGGCTGGAGGCGATCACCAACCAGTGGGCACCGGAGGGCAGCGACCAGCTCCTCCAGCAGCACATCGAAGACGCCCGCCAGCTGGCGAGCGTCCTGCGACTCTGCGTCGACAAGGACGTCCCGCTGGTCTTCCTCTGAAGCCCACAACCACGGAGCCCACTTACGGGACAGCCCTGAGCCAGGACTACCGCAGCGTGATCCAGGCCTTGTCGCGCTCTTGATCGTCCTTGCGTTCGCTTGCCACCCTGCGATTGCGTAGCTCCACCGCGTCCGCGAGGTCTTTGAGCAACTGCGCCCAGTCCATGTCCCGCACAACGTCCGTGGTCGGGCGGGAGTGACGGGCAGCGGCGTGTGGGCGCTCGGGGTCCGGGCGGGGTGGAGTGGTGCAACGCGGGGGTGCAACATGCCTGCTCGCGTTGCACCGGAGGCGTCTTCGCAGGTCAGACCGCAACAGGGGGTCTGTTGCGGTGTGTTGCGCGAGTGCGTTGCACGGCAGTGTTGCACCCCGTATGCAACCAAGGGTGACGAGCGCCGAGCTCGCGGGTCTGGGGCCTCACAGCTCACAGGCCGGACGGTCTGGAAGCTGTTCACCAGGGGGAACAGCCCGCTACCTCATAGGCAAACAGGGCATACAGTCGCATTTAGCCTCACTGCTCACAGGCTGGCTGACAGGGTGTTGTGAGGTGTTGTTGTCGCTCAGCGTGAACCTCACAGCAGGCGTGGGAGGAAGCAGTCGCACTGCTCGCACGTGTCGCAGCCGGCGCAGTCGAGGCAGAAGGCGAGCGGCCATAGCCCGGGGCAGGAGCAGATCGGGTTGTAGTCGGGGTCGCCTTGGCCGGGGTAGAGCGGTTCGCCGAAGGGCGGCTCGGTCCAGGCTTCGACGGTCCCGTCGGCGCGCAGTTCCTCGTAGTGGTGGCCGATGTCGCTGTGCTCCTCCCACACGGCGACGACCTCCTGGCCGCGCTTCATGCCCGGCTCCCCGGCGTGATGGCGCGGGTGAGGAACGCGGCGAGTTCGCCGGCGTCCTCGGAGTCGGCGATGGCGAGGCGGGCCGCGAAGGGCAGCTGGTCGACGTCGGCGCAGGCCACGAGCTGGGTGAGGGCCGCGAGCAGCGCGGCGTGGGCGAGGACCGGCGGGTGCAGGAGGCCGGCTGCGCCTTCGCGGGTGGCCGGGTCGGCGTAGTGCCCGCGGTGAGCGGCGAGGGGGCGGGCGAGCCAGGCGTCGACGTCGGGCTGCATGTACGCCCCGGCGCGGCGGGTGAGCTCGTCGCGGACCGCTTCGTCGCCGTGGTGGCGGGGCTCGATCTGATCCAGGGTGCCGGGGTCGCGCAGCGCCTGGAGCTCGTCGGCGCGGGCCGCGATCCGCATCGCTTCCCGCAGCTCGGCTTCCTGGGCGGCGGCGGCCGCGGCGTCGGCGGCGGCCGCGGCGTCGGCGGGGGCCGCGGCGTCGGCGGCGAGCTCGGCCTGGACGACGTCGTCGACGTCCGGGTCATACACGGCGCCCGGACCGGCAGCGGCGAGCAGCGCGGCGATGCGCTCCCACTCCACGAGCTCCGCCGGGCCGCGGAGGTCGTCGGCCAGGTCCTCGTACCGGGACGCCTGCCGCGCGTCGAACCGTGCCTCCTCGAGGGCGGCCGCGACGGCGCCGACGTCCATCCCCTTCGGCTGGCGCCGTACGACACGGCGGCCGATCCGGGCCGGGTCGACCGGCCCGCGGGGCGCGGCGACGTGTGGAGGGAGCGGATGGCGCGCTGTGCGCCGGGTCGGCCAGGGCGTGGTCGTCGCGGCCTCGCAATCGGTGTCCGGAATCAGGGAGCGGGCCGCCGCCAGAACGTTGTCAGCGGCCCACCGAATACGGTTTATAGCAGGCTCGGAATGTGGCCGGGTCAGAGGCGGAAATTTATGGACTGGACGTGTGTGAAATCTGCGCGAAGGCCCTTTGCTCGGGTGCCCCATTCCGTGAAATAGGACTCGGTGATGGCCTCGGCGACGAGCGGATGCAGGTCCTCCTCCGTCGCTCCGGCTGCCTGGAGCTCCAGGATCTGCTTCGCGTAGGTGGGTGAGATGTCCGTGGTGATGGAGCGCTCGCGGCCGTCGTCCGAGCTGCCCTTGCAGGTGAATCCGAAGTAGGCGACCACGTCCACCATCATGCCGCTTGTGGTGGACGCCCGTTCGCGTACCTGTGCTCTGACCTGCGGTTGCCACTCGGATTCGGTCTCCTCCACCAGGGCAGCCTGGAGCCGCTTCTGCGGGGTCGTCAGGCTCCCGGCGCGGTAGCGCTCCACCGTCCGGCGCGAGACGCCCAAGCGGTCGGCCAGGGCCTTGGACGAGCCCTTCGCCCGCGTGAGGAGGAATTTCATCTGTGCCTTTGCGGATTTCGGCGCGGGCCGGGTGAAGACCTTCCGCTCCGCCCGCGCGAGGGCCTCCAGGGCCATGCCGCGGCCCAAGGCTGGCTGCCGTGCGTCGTCGTTCGTCATACCGCGATGCTGTGCGCCTCGGCCTGTGGACAGAGACCGCGTTCGTGCAGGTCACTGGGGTGCTGTCGGGGTCGGCGCCTACGGTGGAGGCATGACGACGTCCTCCGCCCCCTCCGAGCCGGTGCCGGTCCCCATCCGGGTGCTGCTGCCCGGGAACCAAGAGGTCGTCGCTCGCCTGTGGTCGAAGCGCCAGGTGCGCGACGGCTGGCTGTACGAGGTTGGCCTCCCCGCGTACCGCAACGGCCCGTCGGGGGACACGGTAGAGCCGGTCGAGTACCGTGTCTGGGTTCGCGCGCCGCACCACGTACGCCCCGTGGAGGGCGTCTCGTACGACGGCGTGCCCGTCGAGTACCTGGAGCCGGCGTCGCTCGTGGAGCGCAAGCTGGGGCCGCGCCGCCCGTCCGGCTGGGTACTGGCGAAGGCCGGCGGCCGCGGGCCCGGCGGGGCACCCTCCAATCCGTCGACTGCGAGGAGACCCCGGCCGGGGCGCCGGTGCTCACCCAGAACCGGGCCCTGGACGCGGCGCAGCACCCGGGCACCCGGCTGTGCTCTCTGTGCGGGGCGGCGGCCGAACTGGACCCGGTCCTCGCGGGCTTCGACCGCGGCTTCGACCGCGGCTTCGACCGCGGCTTCGACCGCGAGAACTGACGTGGGTACTTACTGGGACCCCTGAGGCTGCGGAATGCCGGGGAGGTTGACAAGTACGCCCTGCAGAAGCGCGTTCACGTATGCGCGCGGCGGAAGGTCGTGCATGTCGATTCGGCTGGGCTGGGTGCTGATCTGCCGGTGCAGGACGTCATCAGCGGAGTTGCGGAACTCGGCGAGCTTCTTGACGTACGCCTTGTCGGTCCTCCCCCAGGGGAAGCTGGCGACCACTCCCTGGAAGGCGCTCTGGCCGAAGGCCGGCGGGACGTGGTCGAGGATTGCGCGCAGCAGCATCTGGCATGCGTACGGGTTCTCGGCAGCATGGTTGGTGTTGAGCTCGCACGCCAGGGCCACCAGCTTGTCCACCCGCAGGGCCGTGTCCTTGGCTTCCAGATCGGCGATCAGACCCTCGTCGACATACGAGCCGGGCGCGGGCACAGGGAACGGTGCCGGAGCGGTTTGAGCGGGGACCGGGAGCTCCCCAGCCATCTCGGTAATGAGGCGTGACGTGGTACGCACGTACTGCTCGAGGTCCGTCGCCTCCCGATATTTGCGGAGCTCCCGGTCAAGTTCGCGCCACCAGATGCCTTCCTCGGTGGTTCCACTGGAGCCGACCCAGGTGGCGGGCTCCAGCCTCAGGATGTCGGGGAGACGTGCCAGGAAGTCCTTTGGCAGGCCGGGGAGCGCTCCGGCGATGTCGGCGAGGGTGTAGCGCGGCTTCGTGGCGTCCTGCGTCGACACCGGCGCGTTGCGCTGGAGGGCGACGAGCGTGTGGAGCGTCTGCAAGAAGGGCTCGCCGATGTACGGCTGGAGCTCGGGCAGGTGCAATGAGGCCGCGACTGTGAGGGCGGGCCGGTCGTCGTCGGTGATGTGGTGGCTGCGGACCGGGGAGCAAGGGGTTATCAGACGACGCCCGGCACCCCGCCGATGGGTCATTTCTTGACCTCTTCCGACGACTTCATTGAGACCTTGTTTCCGTTGGGCTTCTAATTGCATCAGGAGGACAGACGTCCTCCTTGAGTAGTTCACTTTCGAGGGGGATGGCTCCGATGCAAATCGCCACCATATTCAAGAGGACCCTTTCCGTTGCGGCTGCGGTCGCCGTTCTCGGCGGTATCCCGGTCATTACAGCCACGTCGGCCAGCGCGGACCCCAGCTGCATCACCAGCGCGAACTCCACGGTCAATTGGGCCAAGCAGAAGGTGACGGTAAACGTCACCAGCAACCCCTGCAGCCGCCAGGTACGCGCCTGGGCCGAATGTGTTACCGAGAGCGGTGGCTCGTTCCAGAGGACCAGTGGATCCATTTCCGGCACGGGGAGCGCTACTGCCGACTGCGGCACCGCATACGTCAACCGGAAGGGACATGAGGTATACGTTCCCGGTCAGGGCTGGGCGCGATACGTTTACTAGAAAGAGGAAAGGTGCCCCTGCGCCCGAAGGCTCAGGGGCACCTTTCCTCTTTGCTATGTGTGGTCATTTTGGAGTGTTCGATGCGACCGGCCCGCCGCCGGTTGGACGGCAGCCCTCGAGAGCGCCGTGACGGCACGGCGCAGTGAGCCCACACAGTGGGGGAGCGTGCTGCGAAAGGCCTCTGCCAGCCCTATCAGACTCAGCGACCCGACCGGAACGCCGAATCTGATGATCGGAGCGGCGATCATCAGGGTCCCCGCCGCGGGGCCGGCCGATGCGACCCAGCCGCGGCACCTGATCGCCTGACGCTGTTCGAGGTCCGTGTGGGGAAGGTCCAGATGGGCCAGGATCGCGAGTCCGGCGGCGTCGGCGTCGAGTGGGTGGGGGCTGCCCAGCTCTTCATGCGGTAGCTGCGGATCTGCAGTTTCCGACTGCCGGGCGACGCACATCTGCATGGGTACATCGGTCAGGACCGCCACGTGCAGGCTCGCCGTGTGTCCGGACTCCCGGCTGAGCGCGGCGAGGGACTGTTTGCTTGCACCCGGGGCGAGCAGTGCCTGGTGTGCCGGGATGGTCCAGTTCTCCGGCTCGTCGGCCAGGGCGTAATGCCCGTGACTGGGCTGCCGGATGAATCCGTTCCGCAGGCCCGACACGATGTGGCGCTGGACAGTGGAGCGGCTGAGTGTGGTCCGGCCGACGATGGCGCGCAGCGCGTGCGGGCCGTCGCCCAGGCCTCGTATCGCCCCGAGTACTTGGAAGGTCCGGTCCGAGACGCGTTCGCCTTCCTTGCCTGTGTGGTGTGGATCAGGCACGGCTACCTCCCCTTGGGTTGTGTGTGAGGTGACGTCCGGGGAAGCTACGTGATCATCCTGTTCGGCCTCCGCACGGCTTCGACAGAGACTTGACATCGAATCCGCAGGAGCCCTCCGTAGCGTCTGTTGCGCCTGGTCAGGAGATCAGGCACAGAGCCTTGACACAGGAGCCAGTTGTGCACGCGACGACGACCACGCGCAGTGGACATCAGCTGTCGGGAACCGACGCCAGGACCATGTGGGAACTCGCCTTGAGCGCGGCGGCTCGCAAGGCGGAGAACGTTTCCGATCTGAGCGATCTGCTGCTCAACATGCCGTCGGGGCTGCGATCTGAGCTGATCGACTTCTCCGCAGGCGCCTCCCGGCAGGGCTACTTCCTCATCAGGGGCCTGCCGGTGGGCGAGCTCCCCGCCACCCCGCTGGAGCACCGTGCCGGCGAGCTCGCAGAGCACGGCTCGGCCGGGCTGCTGACCCTTGTGGCGGACCTGCTCGGCAACCTCGTCGGATACGAGGACGAGAAGGACGGGAATCTGATCCACGAGGTCCACCCTGTCCCTGGTGAGGAACAGCGCATCGAGAACAGCGGATCGGTGGCCTTCGACTTCCACACCGAGAACGTGCACCACCCCCTTCGTCCCGACTTCCTGGGTCTACTTTGTCTCCGCCAGGACCACGAAGGGGTAGCGGCCACCCGCGTCGCATCGGTCCGCGAGGCATATGCCCTGCTGACGGAGGGGCAGCGGGAGATTCTGCGCACCCCCGTGTTCAAGAGTGCCTACCCGACGTCGTTCTCCCGCCACATCGCGGGGCCTCGCCCGTCGTCGGGCCTTCACCCGGTGCTGTTCGGCCAGGAGCCTGACCTGTTCATGCGCTTCAACTCCCACACCACGACCAGCGTCGACGCCTCGGCCACCAGGGCTCTGCAGGCCCTGTCGAAAGCGTTGGAAGAGGTATGCCACGAGGTCGTGCTCACGCCCGGGGACCTGGTCGTCGTGGACAACCACATCGCGGCTCACGGCCGGTCCGCGTTCACGCCCCGCTTCGACGGCACAGACCGCTGGCTGCGCCGCTGCTACTCCCTGCGATCCACTCCGCGCTGGGCCGAGCGGATGATGCCCCGCCCCCGGGTCCTGCCCGCGCTCATGAAGATTACTGGCGTGCTGTGAGACCCGACCTCGTCAACGCAACGTCTTCGACCGGCTTGTCACGCATCATGGGAAGGGCTTGATGGACGCCGTAGGAATAACCGGGTTGCTCGTCGCCGCGACGACGGCCGGTTGGGTGGACGCCGTGGTCGGGGGCGGAGGACTCGTGCTCATCCCGGCGCTGCTGATGGCCTTTCCGACCCTTCCCCCCTCTACAGCACTCGGTACGAACAAGCTCACGGCGATCACCGGAACCACCGTGGCGGCCGTCACTTTTGCCCGCCGAACGAAGCTGGACAGGTCAGTCGCGCTGCCAGCGGCGGCCCTGGCCGTGCCCTCGGCCGGGTTCGGAGCACTGTCGGCCTCGAGCCTGCCGGCCGACTGGTTCCGCCCCGTGATCATGGCGCTTTTGATTGCCGTGGCCGCATTCGTCACCCTCCGCCCGAACTTCGGCTCGGTCATCGAGGATGCGGAGATCATCAGCAGGCACCGCCGACTCATGGTGGTTACGGTCGCTGGTTGCGGGATCGGCTTCTACGATGGGGTATTCGGTCCCGGCACCGGCACATTCCTGATCATGATCTTCACCAGCCTGCTGTCGCTCGAGTTCCTCCAGAGTTCGGCGCTCGCCAAGGTCGTCAACGTGGGAACGAACCTGGGCGCGCTCACTGTCTTCGCGGCCCAGGGACAGGTGCTCTGGCTCCTGGGTGCGGGTATGGCCCTCTGCAACATTGCCGGGGCAACGTTGGGTGCGCGGACCGCCTTGAAACGCGGATCCGGTTTTGTCCGCATCGTCCTGCTGGTCGTCGTGAGCGGCATGGTCGTGAAGCTCGCGTTCGACCAGTTCAGGTGAAGCCGTGACCGAGATCCCGAGGATGCACGACCCGCTGGGGAGGGGGCTGCCCAACAGCGCCGAAATTCCCGTGGCGTACGACCCCGACCAGCTGCGTGCCGAGATCAGCGGCCTTTCGGAGTGGGGTGGTGCGCCCCTGGCAGCTGTCCAGGGGCGCCGCATACTGGCTCTCCACAGCCTCGGCGGGGACCCGAACCTCACCGACACCGGCGGGCCGAGCCTACAGGACTATGCGGCAACACCCTGGCTGCGGCGCCTGCCGGCCCTGCGGAAGGCCCTGCGGTCGCTCCCGGCACCACTGCGATCCGTGCGACTCATGGCTCTCTCACCCGGTGCCCGGTTCACCGGTCTGCAGTCCGCGAAGTGCGGTCCGCCGTGGGGAATGTGCCGGCTACACCTACCCATCGTCAGCGGCGCCGGCGCGCGGGCCGTCTTCGTGGAAGACAGCTACCGCTGGAGCCCGGGCACCCTATCGTTCGCGGCTTCCTGGCGCCAGCACGCCCTGGTCAACGACGAGGGTGAAGAGCTGGTCCACCTCGTCATCGACCTTTACCACACCGCAGAACTGGCCCGGCTGTTCCCCCAGCGCCTCCAGGCCAGACTGACGGCCCCCGCGTCGCTGGAACTACGCCCACGGGTGGCGCTCAGCCCGGACGAGGTACGGCGCTACGCGTGCCGCTTCCCGCTCCCCGAATCCTTCGCGAACTGGGAGCAGCCGGGGCACTTCCTTCCGCGCAACGCCCTGCGCGGCATCGTCACGGCAGAGATCGCCATGTGCGGCGGTGCGCCCCGGCTCGTCCTGGCTGGACAATCCTTCTGCGCTCTGGAGCATCTGGGCCAAGGCGAGTTCCGGATGCGGGGGTGGAGCGACGAACGCACTCTGCAGGTCGAGGCCGGCCCCCGCCGGAGGATGACCGTGGTGATCCGCGCCCGGGAGGGTGCCAACACCTATTCGACCAGCCTGCCGGCGATGCCGGTCGGCTGACCGGGCAGTCCCGCCAGGGCAGCGGTGAAGCGCTCGCGCCGGGAAGCAGCGCCCATCCGGCGACACAACTCCTCGCCTTCGGTCAGCAGTGCGAAGGCTTTACCGGGTTGGTCCTGCGCCACATGCGCGGCGGCGAGGCTCAGCAGGATCTCGACCTCCAGCAACGGATCCTGGATGCTGCGCGCCAGATCCAGGGCCTGGCCCAGTCGCTGCTGCCCCTGCGTGATCCGGTGTCGTCGTACGTCGAGCGTCCCCTGTCCCAGCAGAGCAGCACAGCGGCCACTAAGATCTCCGAGCCGACTCGTCGCGCGGAGACTGGTCTCGTACGCGGCCGCCGCCTCGTCGAGCTCGCCGCGGGCCATCCGCAGATCTGCCTGAGCAAGGTGGACCTGCGCCGCACTACGTCCCTTAAACGACTCGGCCATCCGTACCGCGATGCGCAGGGAAACCTCGGCCTCTTCGTTCCGGTCCAGCTCCAGCAGGGTCTGCGACGTCCATCGGTGCACCTGCGTCTGCGCCTCAAGATCCGCTGCCTCCTGCAGGATCGGCAGGCATTCGCGCCAACGCTCCAGCGCGATGGCGGTCCGTCCCTGGACTCGGTCCGCGCATGCGGCCTTGCGCAGGGCAAGTGCGTACCCGTGCCGGTCCCCGACCTCCAGGAATAGCTCCCGGGACCGCTCCAACAGCGGGACCGCCCGGTCGTAGAGGCGCCGCGTCAGGTTCAGGTCACCCAGGCCCAAGAGCAGGGCCGCCTCCCCCCGCTTGTTGCCCTGCCGCTTTACGGCCGCGAGAGCGAGCTCGTGCGTGTGCTGCCAGTCGTCGAAGTGGAACCGGACGCTGAACAGGCATCGGGACGTGGCGGCGATGTCCCAGGCGATCTCGTCCTCGTCGTGCTCTGCGGCGTGGGCGCAAACGGCGGTGATGGTCGACCGGTCAGCCTCGTACCAGCCGAGCGGGTTTTCAGCCGCCAGCCTGGTCACGTCCTCGGATACGGAGGACCGCGAGCCAAGGCTGTGCACTACGGTGAAGTCCCCACCACACACCTCTCGGTGCGCCAGATCCGCCAGGGCCAGGGTGGTCGAGGCGATACGTTTCAGGGCAGCCGCACGCTCGACGCCGGGCTCCGTCTCGGCGAGGCACTCCGAGGCGAACAGCCGTACGAGGTCGTGCATGCGGTAGCGCGCCTGGGGACTGCCTACGGGAGTGACGACGTCCACGAGACGGGCGTCCAGCAGCTCCTCCAGAAGATCCTCCGCCTCCAGGACGGGCACGCTGAGCAGGGGTGCGCAGACCCATTCGGCGAAGTCCGGCGCTGCCAGGAGTGCCAGCCTGCGAAACAGCCGGCGCGCCTGCGGACTGAGTCCTTGGTGTGAGAGCTCGAGGCTGCTGCGTACCTCCAGCCCTTCGTGCGCGAGCTCGTCGAGTCGACGGCGCTCGTCCACGAGCCGGGAGGCGGCTTTCCGCAGCGACCAATGCGGCTTCGAAGCCAGCTTCGCTCCGACGATCCGCACGGCCAACGGCAGGCGGCCGCAGTACTCGACGAGTTCGCGGGCCACGTCGGGCTCCGCCTCGACACGCTCCTCACCAACCAACTGGCAGAGCAGCATGTGGGCCTGTTCCAGGCCCAGGACATCCAGCTCGAGCACGTGCGTATTGGGCACGGTCGTGAGCCGGGTTCTGCAGGTGACCAGTACTCCGCACGTGTCCGTTCCAGGGAGCAGCGGCCCGATCTGTTGGGCGTCGCGGGCGTTGTCCAGGACCAACAGCATCCGTCGACCGGCGACGAGGCTGCGGAAGAGTGCCGCGCGTTCGTCCAGAGAATCGGGTATCGCCGCGCCCGAGAGGCCAAGCTCCCGCAGGAAACGGGCCAGGGCCTCCTCTGCTGGCACAGGAACGCTGTCCATGCCGCGGAGGTTGACGTACAGCTGCCCTTCATTGAAGGTCTGACGCAGTTGATGTGCCGTGTGGACGGCGAGGACAGTCTTTCCCGTGCCTCCCGGGCCCACGATCACCGCCACCGGTACGGTTCCGCTTCCGGGCGCGATCACCGATTGCAGGGTGTCGATCTCCTGCCTGCGGCCCACGAACTCGGCCAGGTCTCCTGGAAGTTGGCACGGCGGACCGGATGGGTTGGTGAGTGAAACGGCATGCGGAGCCGGGGCCGGGGTCCGCTCGCGAGAGGTCTTCTTGGCGGCAGAGGTGTTCGCAGTTCCGTGCAGCATGTTCTGGTGCACCTGCTGCAAGTCCTCACCCGGTGAAACCCCCAGCTCCTCACGGAGCAGGTCTGCCGTGGCTCGGTATAT
Source organism: Streptomyces sp. NPDC006529 (assembly GCF_040611795.1). Classification (NCBI taxonomy): domain Bacteria; kingdom Bacillati; phylum Actinomycetota; class Actinomycetes; order Kitasatosporales; family Streptomycetaceae; genus Streptomyces; species Streptomyces sp. NPDC006529. Next base: position 23,916 of record NZ_JBEXPB010000033.1, read on the forward strand.
CTGGAGTGCGTCGGCCTGCCGGCCAGCCTGGAAGAGCGCCAGCATGAGCTGCGCGCGCGGCCGCTCGAGAAGCGGATACTGCTCGACGAATACCGACAGCTCCGTGACTACGTCCTCGTTGAGCCCCAGACCGAGCTGCACATCGGAGCAGTGCTCGCGCAGGGCGATGTACTCCTCCTCCAGCTGGCGGCGCTCAGGCTGCCAGGCCCGGCAGTCCATCCCGGACAGGACCGGACCGCGCCACAGCCCCAGCGCCGATTTCAGCAGGGACAGGGCCTGCCGGGGATCGCCTGCTTCGTCGGCTCTGCGCGCGTCTTCCTGCCGGTCACGGAAGTCAATCGTGTCGACGCGCACCCCAGCCCCCGTCATGAGCTGGTAACCCGGCCGCCGGGTGACGATGAGGTCTTGCGAGACTCCTCCCTGCCGGAACATGCGGCGCAGCATGGAGATGCAGGCGGCGACCTGATTGGCCGGATCCGCAGGAAGGTTGTCCTCCCAGAGGCTCTCCGCCAAGCGCCGAGTGGAAACGATCTCTCCGGGGCTCAGCAGGAGCGTCCCCAGGACCGTTCTGAGCCGCGGTGCGGACATGTCCAACAGCTGCCCGTCGACTCGGATCTCGAGTGGCCCGAGAAGACGTAACTCCAACGCGCCGGCCCCCGATGGCATCGCAGACAACACATCGCCCCCAGCGAGTCGTATGCGGGTGTAATGATCGATCAAACAGATATCACGCCGCCAGCGTGTCCGCCATATTTTGTGATCTTGACCATCACCCCTCTGACCTGCGGGATTGATCACATCTGACCATGCATGCATGGGGGTGCGCGGCTGGAAAACCACCCGCCGTTGCAGTTTGGTGGCTGAAATAGTTACCGTCGGCCGGGGCGGTGGGACGCAGGGATCACCAACGTCCAAGTCGTGCTGAGCCGGACCATGGCGCGAGCGGCAGGGATGACATCAAGAACACCGATGGCCCGCTGGAGGACTGGCGTTCGCCGACCGTAGCGGCAGGTCAGTCCCTCGACCTGCTCGGCGAAGGTAACCCTCGTGCAGTCGCTGTTGTCACAGAACAGCTGGCGCCCCGACAACTCGACGCACTGCAGGGGCTCGGCCTCGACTGGGCGCTGTAGCGGGCCGCGCCCTGCCGAAGGATCGCGGAAAGGGCACCCAGGCCACGGTGCGCCACAGAACGACATCGCGCGCGTCCTGGGACACGGTGCGGGCGAAGAACCGGCGGTAGTCGGTGATCTTCTTCGCGAGAATCGGCGGGCCCTCGGTTCCGTTGTCGATCTCTACGAACGGCAGTGGCAGCGTCGTGCCGGGCACGGCGAACAGCATGTCGGCGGGGGTACCGCGCCCTTGCGGAGCACCGGGGCAGTTCGGGCGGGGTCTGGAGGAACGCGGTCAGCGTGTCGGTCACCCGCAGCGCGGGTATGGCGTCGGAGGCCGCCTTGTCACCGGCGGTCTGAGGGCGAAGGGCGTACCTGCGGGGCACTTCGACGCCATGCAAAACTTCTACCGCGACGCGGCCAAGCGCCACCTGCTCGTCGTGCTCTGGTGAGAGTGACCCGCGACCCGACAGACGTCCCCACCACGAGCACCTGGGGAATTGCGTGACCGTCGGGCCGGGGAAATGCGTGACCGTTCACACCGGCGTCCGGCTACGGACACCAAGCCGGTCTGGTCCGAAATAGCAGCCGGCCCCGAGGCCGACGGGGCAGAGCAGGCGATCTGGGACAAGGGCTCCGTCCCTGCGGTGGATGAAAGGCACGGGCCCCATGCCCGGGGAGCCGTCCCCAAGGCTATTCCTCGCCCTCGGGTTCGGATTCCCTGACGAACCAGAGGTCGAGCGTGTACTGCTCAGCCGTGGAGCACTGTTTCCACGCTGCTCCGATCTGCTCCGCGCCCCACTGCTGATCGGAAGCGCGCTGGAGGCATGTGTCGTAGTAGGCGGCCGTGGCGTCTCGTCCGTTCCATGCCGCGTGCCCGTCATAGACGCCGGGTCGGGGCAGGTCCATCATGCTCGCGGGCCCGAAAGTGAGCTGTTTGAGGATGAGTTGGCCTGTCTCTGATTCGAGGGAGACAGGGACTGTGCCCTCAGCGTCTACCGGGGGGGCTCAATCGATCACTCGGGAAGGTACGCCCTCCGCATCCCGCGAGGCACCCCTCCCGAGGCCGATCCACAGGTCTTGAGCATGGCTCGGTGAACTGGGCACATCAGCAGTGGTGGGCGGGCATCCGATTTTGGACTGCTGCGGCATGTTCCATATGCCGGTAGCGATGGGAGTGGTTTCAAAAAGCCCCCGACCTAAAGTGGCTGGTCAGCAAGACTGCTCCCCGCACCCGCGGGGGATGACCCCTGCACGGGCTTGCGCATGAGATCGTGCAGCTTCTCCCCGCACCCGCGGAGATGACCCCGGTGATGGGGCATGGGTACAGGCCGTCATACCCGCCATTTCCTCAGAGTGAGGGCTTGGGGTATTCCGCTCGGCGCACCCTCTTCTGAACAGGAGCGGCACCCGATCGTCGTACGAGGAGAACGAGGGCTGTCGGCTGGCCGTGAAGGGCTGTTGCCCATGTGCATCCACACGGTTCACCGGTGATGTCCGTACCCGTGCGCGGCATCGGCGAGGTGTGCGCGAACGGGCACGTCGTGGTGCACGTACAGACCACTCGGGGCGCGTGCGTGGACGTACGTTCAACCGCGGCGACAACACTCCGGGCGTCCCCGCCCAGTCGCCGCCCGGCCCCGTTGAACGAAGAAGGTCGATATCCGTGCTCAAGAGGCTCTACGCGATGCTGCTCTCCATGGCCGTGGCCATGGGACTGGTGACGACCCTCAGTACCCCGGCATCCGCCACCTACAACGTCATCGACTACAACGTCTCGCGCATCACCGACGGCGGGCAGGAACATGCCGCCAACTACTTCCGGGTGATCGGCGCCATCCACACACTGTCCTACGGAGACACGACCGGCCAGACGGGCATCACCCAGACCCAGGACAACTTCGAGGAGCGGCTCATCCAGGTCCGCATCCGTGACACCGGCGGCAGGGACCTCGTCTCCCTGTACTTCTGGCCTGACACCCTCTACCTCGCTGGCTTCTACGCCGCCCAGGGCGCCGGCCCCGACCGCCACTTCGCCTTCAACGACGACCGCAGCGCCGCGTTCTCCAGGGCCCTGAACATCGGCCCCGTCCGGCTGCTCGGCCGGACCGGGAACTACAGCAGCCTGCCGGGCGGGAACAACAGGGAGACCATCCGCCTCACGCCGCAGAACATGTACCACGCGGCGACCGTTCTCTCGACCGCCACCGGCTACACGGACGACGTCGGCCGCCAACTGCTGTTCATGGCACAGGCGTTCGCCGAGGCATCGCGCTTCGGACCGATCCTCGACCGCGCCTACAGCAACTTCTACCACCACACCGACACCGCCCTGGGCACGGACTACGCGGGGCTGGAGAACCAGTGGTCGGCCCTCTCCGACTTCGTCAACGCGCGACTCCACAACCGTCCCGCGTCCATCTCGATCTTCGGCCAGAACGTCACCAACTTCGACCAGCTGAGGCAGCGGGTGTCCTTCGTGGAACTGCTCGGATCCCGCGTCCAGCGATAGGCCCCCAGCGGGCCGCATAGCCAACAGTGCCTCCGGGCCACGGAGGCGAACAGCAGCACGCTGCTCGCTCCCCGGCCCGGAGGCCCTGCCCGCGCGCCCTGCCCGCCCGGCCCGGACCGCGCGGTGTTCCCCGGACCTTCAGTGGTCGAACGGAACCGGCCGGGACAAACCTCACGCGACTGCCCCGCTGGCCGGTCCCGCACTGGGCGTCCGCCTTCGTCCGCCGTGCCCGGGGGCGGCGGGCGCTGTCCGTGGGCCGCCCTGGACGCCCTCGCCGACGTCCCGCCGCCGACGGACCGGGAGGCCGTACGCGAGGAGTGCCCCGTCGTGCTCCCCGCCCACGCGGGGGCGAACCGTCAGGGGCGAGGGCCGGCCACCGTTCGCGCAGACCTGCGCCGGCTGCCGGGACGTCCCAGCCGCGTTCGGCCATCAGTGCGGTGACCGCCTCGCCGAGGTCCATGGGGCGCGGCCGTCGCGCCGGCGTCGGCCTCCTCGCGGCAGAGCTTGCACAGACCGGTCTCGGCGGCCGGGCCGGTCAGGAAGATCACGCAGCCGCAGCCGCCGCACGAGGAGCGCTGCGGGCCTTTGGCCTCCCGGGGTACCGGAAGCCTCACGGCCGAGACCCGGGCGTGCATATGAAGCACCGTTTCCACGGCCGTGGAGACCGAGGTGGTGTACCGCCCCATGACAGCGGCAACCACCCCAAGCGTCACCGTCAACACCCGTTGACACCAAGCCGGTGCATCGCACCGTGGGACAGCAAGCCGGCGAGCACGGTGTGATCACGCGCAAGGACCGGTGCGGATCTGGTGGCAGGTGGTCCGATCCCGTTGAATACAGCTGTACACCGCGTGAACATGCCAGACGTAGGCGAACGAACGGCGATGCAGCCCAGATGCGGGGGAATCAGTGAGTGCAGCCGTACCACCTGAGCCGGTAGGACCTCCTCCGCCCGTGGGGCCGCCACCGGGGCACGGCCCTCTTCCTGATCCGGCGGGGCAGGCGGGCGTCCCCGTCTCTCCCGCGCCGCCAAGGAGGTTAGGGGAGCTGGCGGCCGTCGTGTCGGCGATCACCGCCGTGTTCGGTCTCATACTCGGGTTTTTCGGCCTTCCCACTTTCGTGGACTCACCGACGGCCAGAACCGTGACTCAGACGGTCACGGCGACAGTCACCGTCACCGCCTCCCCGGACGGCACCGGGCCCGCTCCGTCCACTGGGCCCACCGGCAGTGGGGCGTCGCCACCTCCCACATCCGGCACCGGACCGTTCTCGCTCGTTCGTGATCTGCTTCCCGTCGAGGTGGACGGCGAATACATAAAAGGGGGGCAGCAGGTCGACACCCGCTCGTACCCCACTGCGCTGAGCGGACTGTGCAGCAAGCACACCTGGCAGCTGGACCGCCGGTACACGACGTTGACCAGTCGTGTCGGCGTCAGCGATGACACCCCTTCGGGGCACACGATCACCTTTTACGTCGACGTGGAGGGCGCCCGCAAGAAGGAGCTGACCATGAGCCCCGGGGACTCGGTGGAGACCGTGAGCCTGGACGTGAGCGGCGCCTACCGCATCAGCCTGGGAACCGACGGCTGCACCTACGCGGATCAACGGGGCCGCGGAGTGTGGATCGATCCTGTCCTCGTCAAGGCACGGTAGCGGCCGGAGCGGGGTCGGCCCCTGCCAATCCGCGCACACCGCGCCAACGCCCCCGTCAGCAACTGGCCGGCGCCCGCCCCACCCGTTCGGGCAAGACGGAGCCGCAAGCCGTGACAGACAGATCGTCCCCCGCGTATCGGCTCTGAGTCGTTTCCACATTCAGTAGTGCTCCGATGTCGGCTTTGCCGCTGTCCCCGCTGTCGCGTGCGACCACCGGTGACCGCGGCCCGCGTCACAACACACCTGGAACCCATGCGTAGCCGACAGGGCTCTTCCCCTGGCGATCTTGACACACCACGGTGATCTCTGTGGCGGCGGGCGCAGCGGAGCGGAACAATTCACCACGGAGTGGGTAACGCGACCGAGGAAGAGGAACGCCCCATGGTGGAGCAGGACGAGCACTTCGATGTCGTCGTACTCGGTGCCGGCCCCGGCGGCTATGTCGCCGCAGTGCGCGCCGCCCAGCTGGGACAACGCGTCGCCGTCGTGGAGGAGAAGTACTGGGGCGGCGTCTGTCTGAACGTGGGCTGCATCCCGACCAAGGCCCTCCTGCGCAACGCCGAACTCGCGCACATCTTCACCCGTGAGGCGAAGACGTTCGGGATCAAGGTCGACGGACAGGTCTCCTTCGACTACGGCGAGGCCTACCGTCGCAGCCGTAAGGTCGCCGACGGCCGCGTCAAGGGAGTCCACTTCCTGATGAAGAAGAACAAGATCGTCGAGTACGACGGCCGCGGAACCTTCCTCGACCCGCACACGCTCCAGGTGACCGGTTACGACGGGGAGACCCGCACCATCGGTTTCGAGCACTGCATCATCGCCACCGGCGCCACGCCCCGGCTGTTGCCCGGCACCAAGCGCAGTGCCCGGGTGGTGACGTACGAGGAGCAGATCCTCGCGGAGGAGCTGCCCCAGTCCATCGTCATCGCCGGGGCGGGCGCGATCGGCATCGAGTTCGCCTACGTCCTGCACAACTACGGCGTGAAGGTCACCATCGTCGAGTTCCTGGACCGGATGGCGCCGCTGGAGGACGCCGAGGTCTCCGCCGAACTGGCCAAGCAGTATCGGCGACTGGGCATCGACGTGCTCACTTCGACCCGTGTCGAGTCCATCGACGAGTCCGGCCCGCAGGTCCGGGTCGCGGTCACCGGCAAGGACGGCTCCCAGCAGGTCCTGGAGGCCGACAAGGTCCTCCAGGCCATCGGCTTCGCCCCGAACGTCACCGGCTACGGTCTGGAGAACACCGGCGTGAAGGTCACCGAGCGCGGCGCCGTCGACGTGGACGGTCGCTGCCGCACCTCCGTCCCGCACATCTACGCCATCGGCGACGTCACGGCCAAGCTGATGCTCGCGCACGCGGCCGAGTCCATGGGAATCATCGCCGCCGAGACCCTCGCCGGCGCGGAAACCATGGAACTCGACTACGCGATGATTCCGCGCGCCACCTTCTGTCAGCCCCAGATCGCCAGCTTCGGCTACACCGAGGCCCAGGCCCGCGACCTCGGACACGATGTCAGGATCGCCAAGTTCCCCTTCACCGCCAACGGCAAGTCGCACGGTCTCGGTGACACCACCGGTTTCGTCAAGCTGATCAGCGACGCCAGGTACGGCGAGCTGCTCGGTGGCCACCTCATCGGCCCCGATGTCACCGAGCTGCTGCCCGAGCTGACCCTGGCCCAGCAGTGGGACCTCACCGTGCACGAGGTCGCCCGCAACGTCCACGCCCACCCCACCCTTGGCGAGGCCGTCAAGGAGGCCGTGCACGGCCTGGCCGGACATATGATCAACATGTGAGGCGCCGACGGCGGGTCCGTTCACCGGGACGGCCGGGCGCGGGACGCGTCGATCGGCATGGACCGGGCCGGGCGCGAGTGCGACATCGCCTTCGCAGCCGCCTAGTCGGCCGAGCGGTTCCACCAGCGCCGCCGTCGGACCGGTTCAGGCACCACGACCGGCTCCGGCGGTGGCGCAATGCGGTCCGGCTCAAGGCCGACCTTGTGGGGGTGGACGCACGCGGGGGCGCCGTCGGCCGTGTACCGGTGCCCGTCGGCCGGGTTGAACGGGCACTCGCGGGACGGCCGGTCGTAGACCACGAACCCCCCGCGGGGAAGCCGTGTCGCCGGGCAGATCCCGCACACCAGGGCATCGGGATCGGTGACGTACGGAGTCGTCATGACGGGACGGTAGCGCAACCCGTTCCCCGCCCGCAGGCGCCCGAGGCGACGTGCAGCACCTCCGGCGGCAGCGTGTTGGAAAGCACCTCCCCGCGGCAGGTGACATCGAGGACCTGGGCCGGCGGCGTGCTGTCGGAGACCTGGAACGCGAAGGTTCCCGTCCCGGTTCAAGTGGGGACCTTCGGCGTGAGAGGAGATGAAGCACCCAGGCCGGCGCAGGTGCTCTTTAGGCTGGGCGCCCCGCCGAAAGGGTGTCGTTCCCGGGTGTCGCTCGTCGGGGTGCGGGCGCGGAGTGCCGGCCCTCACCAACTCCGGTGTGGACGGGCGAGCATCAGCCGAACGTGACGTACGTCGGGAACGGGGCCGCATAATCGTCCGATTGCCGGGATCTGAGGAACCTGCTGGACGACGTGCAACTGCTGTTCGTGTACAGGCGGGCATCTGTGTCCGTGTCGTTGGTCGCCTGACGGGCACCGCCTGGGGTGGCGACGCACGGCCCGGTCGGCGTCGAGCCGAGGACTGTCTCGCCTCCCGTGTCGGCGCGGGTGTGAAAGAACGTCCCGTCCGCTGTCTGCGCCGATGTGGCCATACCCGTCACCGCCATCAGCGCCGCGGTCCCGGCAATTGCAGCGATCCTCACCGAACGCCTCAGTGCACGCATGCAGGACTCCTCCTCGAAAGGACCACTGGTCCGGAGAAGCCCGCCACCAGCTGAACAAGCGTCTCTCCCATCCTCTGGAGGAAAATCCCCCATGAGAGGACGAGTTCTGCGCCCGCCTTCGGGCCCAGGGCACGGTCCGTTGGACCGGGCGAGGCCCTGGCCGCCGCAGACGGTGCCTACGACCGGGCCGTGCAGCATGTGTCCTGTCGGCCCTGTTCTCGTATAGCTACGGAGAACGGATATGGAGCGCCGTCGATCACGCGCTCTCTTCCCGACGGACGGAGAAGGCACCCGCGGCAGCCGCCAGGACCGCTGCCTCCGCGGCCCGTTCCGGGAGCTGTGGGTCCGGATCGGCACGCATGAGCACCAGCTGGTGGTAGAGCGGCGCCGTGGCGGCGATCAGCAGGCCCCGCGCGTCCGTGTGCTGTGCGGGGAGTTCACCGCGCTCGATGGCGCGCTCGACGAGGACCTCGCACTGGGTGTACCGGTCCGTCCACAGCCGCGTCTGGGCCTGCGCGGCCTGTTCGGAGTGGAACGAGGCGGCCATCAGGGCGAGGGCGAACGACGGCTGTACGACCAGGGATTCCTGGATCTCCTGGTTGAGGGCCGTCAGATCGCCACGCAGCGAGCCGGTGTCCGGCGGCTGCCAGTCGATCTCGCCGGCGGCGTCGATGACGTCGACGAGCAGGCCGCCGACGTCGCGCCAACGCCGATAGACCGTGGCGCGGTGCACTCCGGCCCGCGTCGCGACACCCTCCATCGTGAGTCCTTCGTGACCGCCTTCGGCGAGTTCGGCGCGCACCGCATCGAGAACCTGGGCGCGGATGCGGGCGGTGCGACCGCCCGGACGGCGGTCCGACGTCGTGTCCAGTGGGTCTGTCATCGGCAATCAGTATCCGGTTGATCAAGGCGGCAGGGCTGTGCCAGCATCTTAACGCGACAGTTGTCGCCCTAGGCTCACCAGAGAGGAACCGCCTCCACGATGCCGCCCGTTCCCGCTGATCCCACCGTGCTCCACCCGATGCCCGAGCACTCGCGCGTGGTTCTGCTCAAGCCGCTGGTGAAGTCGCCGCTGATCGAGGTCGGTGACTTCTCCTACTACGACGACCCGGACGACCCGACCGCGTTCGAGACGCGCAACGTCCTCTACCACTACGGGCCCGAGCGGCTCGTCATCGGCAAGTACTGCGCGCTGGGGACGGGCACCCGGTTCATCATGAACGGCGCCAACCACCGCATGGACGGACCGTCCACCTTCCCGTTCCCCACCATGGGGGGATCCTGGGCGGAGCACTTCGACCTGATCACCGACCTGCCCGGCCGCGGCGACACGGTCGTCGGCAACGACGTGTGGTTCGGCCACGGCGCCACGGTCATGCCCGGCGTACGCATCGGCCACGGCGCGATCATCGCCGCCGGCGCGATGGTCACGGGCGACGTCCCCGACTACGGCATCGTCGGCGGCAACCCCGCCCGCCTCATCCGCACCCGCTACGACGCTGCGGACACCGCCAGGCTCCTCGCCGTGGCGTGGTGGGACTGGCCCGTGCGGCACATCACCAGGCACGTACGCACCATCATGTCGGGGACCGTCGCCGACCTGGAGGAGGCCGCCGCGCAGATCGACCAGCCCTGACACCGCGTCCTGGCCACACCGCCCGCACCCTCCCGCGCCAGAAACGAGTGATCGCCCATGTCCCGTCGCCGCGCCCATATCGCGATGGTCGGCGTCCCCATCGTCAGCCATGTCCTGCCCAGCCTCGCGCTCATCCGTGAACTGGTGTCCCGCGGACACCGGGTCACCTACGCCAACGACCCGTTCGCGGCCGACCGGATCGAGTCGGCCGGCGCGGAGCTGGTGCGCTGCACCTCGACGTTGCCCGTCGCGGACAACGACTGGCCTACCGATCCCATCGCAGCGGCGAGCCTCTTCCTCGACGATGCCGTCCAGGCGCTCCCGCAACTGCACGCCGCTTACGACGACGATCCGGCCGACCTGTACCTCTACGACATCGGCGCCTATGCCGCGCGCGCCCTCGCCGAGGCGCAGGGCCGTCCCCTCGTGCAGCTGTCCCCGACGTTCGTCGGCTGGGACGGCTACCAGGAGGAAGTCGCGGCGCATCTGCGGAAGCTGCCGGGCGCCGACGCGTACCGGGACAAGTTCGCGCGGTGGCTCGCCGACTGCGGTGCGACCACCACGGACGTGGACACGTTCTCCGGGCCGCCCGCCCGAGCCCTCGCCCTGATCCCGCGAGCGATGCAGCCGCACGCCGATCGAGTCGACACCGACACGATGACCTTCGTCGGCCCTTGCTCCGACACCCGAGCGGACACGGACGGCTGGACCCGCCCGGCGACCGCGGACAAGGTGCTGCTGGTCTCGCTCGGCTCGGCGTACACGCGCCAGCCCGCGTTCTACCGCCAGTGCATCGCGGCCTTCGGCGACCTGCCCGGCTGGCACGTCGTACTCCAGATCGGCAGCTACACCGACCCCGAGGAACTCGGCACCATCCCATCCAACGTCGAAGTGCACTCCTGGGTCCCGCAGCGGGCCATCCTGGAACAGGCCGACGCCTTCGTCACCCACGCCGGCATGGGCAGCTGTGGCGAAGGGCTCCTCGCCGGCGTTCCCATGATCGCCGTGCCTCAGGGAGCCGAGCAGTTCATGAACGCCGACCGGCTCGTGGAGCTCGGCGTCGCCCGCCGTGTGGACACCGCCGACGCCACCGCCGAAACCCTTCGCGCGGCGCTGAACGACCTGGTCACGGATCCGGAACGCGTCGACCGGTCAAAGCAGTTGCAGGCCGCCGCCCGGGCCGAGGGCGGCACCCCACGCGCTGCCGACCTCATCGAGAGCATGCTGCCCGCCGCCGAGGGCCCCGCGCTCTGAGCTCAGCGCTACAGGGGCGCCCGCGGACACGCCGACCGTCAACGGCCGCCGCGCCGACCGCCCCGGCCCTGGGTGACGTCGAACGTCACGACCTGGCCTTCCTGCAGCTCGCGGAAGCCCGAGGAGTTGATCGCCGAATGGTGGGCGAAGACGTCCGGGCCGCCCCCGTCCTGGGCGATGAAGCCGAAGCGCTCATCCGCGTTGCACCACTTCACGGTTCCCGTAGCCATGTCTCGCGCCTTCCAGCCGATGAACGCCTCCCGCACCCTGCGGAAGGCGGAGGTGATCGCCCTGGTTCCTGCGCACAGCACAGCAAAACGCCCACGCCGAGGCGTGGGCAGAGGGGAACTTCCGAAGACCGACACGGGCTCAGGCCGCGGCCGGTAGACCGGCCGATTCGGCGGCGCGACGGTGTTCGGCGTTGATGCGCTGGGCTTCTTCGAGCTGGTCTTCGAGGATGACGATGCGACAGGCGGCTTCGATGGGGGCGCCCTGGTCGACGAGTTCGCGGGCGCGGGCGGCGATGCGCAGCTGGTAGCGCGAGTAGCGGCGGTGTCCGCCGGCGGATCGGAGCGGGGTGATGAGGCGGTGCTCGCCGATGGCGCGGAGGAAGCTCTGGGTGGTGCCGAGCATCTCGGCGGCCCGGCCCATGGTGTAGGCGGGGTAGTCGTCGTCGTCGAGACGGCCGAACGAGTCGTCTGCTGTCATCACACCTTCCTGTTGCACGCGTGGAGGGGCCCGGGTGCCGTACTGGCACCCGGGCCCCGAAGGAACTGCTCACACCATCTGCCGGCCCTGATGCTGCGCCGGCCTCCTGTTTCCGCAAACCCGACCGAGATGCTGTCGGGGGTGCGGGGATCGCGTATGCGTGACCGGAGACCACCTCACTATCGATGTCCTGCGGTACCCGAGCGTCGTACTGCTCGCCCGGGCGATCCTGATGGCGCTCGGCTCCTCCGTTCTTCCCTCTGGATCAATCACTTGCCAAACGGGAACTGCGTACTGCTGGTGATGCGGATACTGCTGTAACGCGGGTACTGCTGTAACGCGGGTACTGCTCAAACTGCTCCTGCGAACTGTTGGTGGCCTGTCCCAGCACCACCTTCGGCAGCCAGCCCCGTCGCCCATCCTGCGTCTGCTCTGGCTTAGAACCCCACTGCCGAACCTCCCGGTGCGCGCGTCCGCAGCCGACGCCTTCACCGAGGAACCACTCACTGATTTCACTGCTGGGTACTGCGAACTTCATTCACTACGGGTACTGCGTCAACTGCGGTACTGCTCACGGCGGCCCCTGATTACTGCGGGCCACCCGGTCCGATCACCAGTCCCGTCGCCGTCCTGCAACTGCCCTGGCTTCGAAACTCCGTCACCGCACCGTCCTGCGAACTGCAACTGCGTGTACTGCTGCCCGGCAGTTCGTCTCTGCCGGGCCCTGCGGTCCTTCTTGGTTACGAGAGAAACCATAACCACACCACAGCCCAATGTCTACTCCCGCGGATACAGATTTCTGCGCGCCCGGCGATCAGGTAATCGACCTCGGACGACGCCGGAGGTAGAGAGCGGCGCCGCACCGGTCGGCCCCAACCCCTACCGGGGGTGCCACCGTGCTCGCGGTCGACGCCGCCGACCGCACCCTCGCGGTGCAGTGCGGGTATGCGGCCCGGGCCGCAAGGTCGCCTCCGAGGTCCTGTACCGGATCAACGGAACGGCCTGGGCCCGTGTACGGGGCCCCGCAGTCGATGGTCGTGACGACCGGGCCCTTCACCCGCGACGTGCCTTGGCGTTCACCGCAGGCGGCCCAGTGGCCCCGCCCGCTCGGCGTGCTTATGGGACGGGGCTTCACTGCCGCGTGAGCCGGCTACGGCGCTCGCGACGCCCGTCGGGGCGAACGCCAAGGGGCCGCCCGGACACAACGAAGCGGGTACACCGGCAACCGGTGACGACCCCGCTCCACTCACTCCAGAACACCCGGGCCGAAGAATGCTCACAACGCCCTGAACGGGGAAAACAGGCTGCGATCCGCCGCGGCCGCTGCCGGGGGCTCAACCCCCGAAGGCGTTGGCGCCAGGGAGGTAACCGTTGGAGAAGGCGGAGTGGATGTTGGGACAGCTTCCTCCGCCGCAGCCCTCAGGGCGATGGCATCCGCCGACCACATCACGCGCTGCGGCCCAGCCACTCGTCTCGGGGTTGAGGTGCGGGGCCGCAGTTCGCCGTCGGAGCAAAGGACCCGACATCGCAGCTCTGATCCAGTGCCCCGTCCAGCACGGAACATGCACGCCGACGTTCACTGCGTGACGCTCGTACCCGTTCCCCCGCGCACCGCCCCCCACAGCCACCGGCCCCACCCCAGGCACGGTCAGCCGCTTCACCCTCCTGCCCGGCGGCTGCTCGTCGGCGACCTTCACCGATCCCGACCCCGCGGACGAACTTCATCTCGCCGAATCGACATCGCCGGAAACAGACCCGAAACCGCCGGCTCGGCTTGGTCACCGCCCTCCTCGGCAGTGCCTGGTCGAGCGTTGAAGCCCTCACACGCATGAGCGGTCCGGCTCGCTGACCGCTCCAGCCCGGGATGCCGGGTCCGGCTGCCCGGTCTATTCGGGTTGTACAGGACCGGAAGCATGACCGCCCCGCCAGGGGAAGACATCTGCGCCACGCGCGCTTCTCGGTCCGATCACCCAGAAGCAGCCGGACGCGCAGCCCGGCACGACCGTCGACCGGGTACCCCCGTGCGGCCGACCGACCGGGGACGGCTTCGGGGCCGTGCGCCCAGCCCCGTCCCGCCCGGGCACGCTGCACCCGCTGGAGAAGGGACCGCCGGCATCCTCCGGACGCCGGCGCATACGCGAAGGGCTCGCCCGTCAGCCGGCGTCTCGGGTCCCCAACGGCGTGGCGATGGTGGCGGCTTCGACGGTGGGGTGCAGACGCAGGACCGTGTCGGCGCAGGTCATTTCCAACAGGCGCTGCAATTGCTCCGGTGCAGCGGCCACACGGAAGTCGGTGAGGGCATGGGCGCGCAGGAAAAGGTTGAGGAAGGAGGAGTCGGCGAAAGTGACCCCGCTGGTGTCCAGGACAACCACGGCATGAGCGCGGGCAGCCGCCAGAAGCTCGTCGGTGACGGGGCCGCTGGTGTCCATGTCCATGTCTCCACACGCGATCACCACGGGAGGGACCGGAGGCGCGGGCAGTTCGGCATCGGGAGTACCCGCGACAGCGCCCCGTGGTCCCTGCTCGCCTCCCCGAGCTGGATCACGCAGATCGGCGTGTTCACCTACACCGTCGAGAGTCGCTCGAAGTCCTCCTCGGCGAGCCGTCGGCCGAACCGGCCGAGCGGATGCCCGCGTTGTTGGCCAGGGCGTGCAGACCGACCGGGGGCGGCGGGTGGGCTCAACGGACCAGCGCCGCCAGCAGCGGAACCCCGGCGGGCTGCGAGCGGGCGCGATGGGATCGGCGGCGCGCGGCGTGCACACTGCGCCGCGCCAGGCAGAGCTCGCCTGCGGACACGTGGCAGGTGGGACAGGCTTCGGCGAAGGCACCGTGCCGGAACCGGCGGTGTGTCTCGTACGCGGCGTCCAAGGCGGCATCGAAAACGGAACCCGGTATCGGCGCGGGGGCGGTGGTCACGAAGCCATCTCCTTACACAGGGGGCGCGGCGGCCTCGGCCCTCACACTCCACACGATGGACAAGCAGTTCCCCTTCCACTTCCCCGTTATTGCAGTTCAACGCGGTGATGTCGGCTGTGGGCAGTCGCCCGGGTCTCCTGCCGCGCAACGGCGAGCGCGGTCGGCAGATCCAGATCGAGGACGGTGACGGACGCTGCATCTGGGCGAGGCGACGGTCGAGCTCATCATCCAGCTCGTCCTGCTCCGCCCGGGTCGGGGCGTACCCGCACCCGTCTCGGGTGGGGTGGGGCCTGCACTCGCTGCTTCCTTCGCTACCGCGGGCGTGCGCACACGGGACGGGGCCGGGACCACCCTCGGTGGTCCCGGCCCCGTCCCGTGAAGGTCAGTGCTTGAAGGTGTCCTTGACCTTCTCCTTGGCCTGGCGCGCGTCGCCCGCAGCCTGCTCGGCCCGGCCTTCGGCGGTCAGCCGCTCGTTACCCGTGACGTGACCGGCGGTCTCCTTGAGCTTGCCCTTGGCCTGCTCGCCCATCGCCTTGGTCTTCTGCTCACCAGACACAGCTGATCACTCCCTGTTCGTCGAAAAGCGTTACGAGGCCCGTATGACCGGCAGGGAATCTCCCAAACAGGGTTTCGCAATTTCGTGTTCGGATGATCGGCGGCAGCTGGCGTTCGCGCCGGGATGGCCGTCGATCAGTGGAGGTGAGCAGGTTCCCTGCTGCGTCACGACGGCCATCCCGGCTGTCTCGCGGATACCCCCGTTGCCGGATTTCAGGACCCGGGGACATGCAGAAACGGCGGTGGCGTGCCCCCCATTCGCATGGGGGGCACGCCACCGCCGTGCAGCGTACATCTGCGAGGTTGCGGCGCCGCTACCAGCGGTACCAGCGTCCGCTCCCGCCCTTCGGACGGGCGACGAAGCCGATGAGCCACAGGACCAGGACCGCGATCGCGACCCACCAGAGAATCTTCACCGCGAATCCCGCGCCGAAGAGAATCAGAGCCAGCAGAAGAACAAGAAGCAGGGGAACCATAGTTATTACCTCCGAGACACCGTGTGCCCCGACCCCACCCGGCCATGCATTCGAATTTATTTGTTTCCTACCTTAGGGGCAGGGAAGGAGAACACACTTCGTTCCCGTCGCGCTCGGCGCGAGCGTGGCGCGGACGGCATCAAGGCGTCTGCCACGCCGAAGGGCTTTGCGGTTCGCTACGAGGCGACCGTCTTTGTCGCGGCCATCAACGAGAGACCCCGCGCAACCCCATGGGGCTCGTGCTGATCATCCTGATTCCACTCCTCGCAGGGACGGTGCTGTTCCTCATGGCACCCCGGGCAGGCCCGTTCGCGCCGGAGCCCGCGCCCACATGGAGTCCGCCACGATACGAGTACCCCCGGACACCGTCGGCGAGCACGCCTGCACCGTGGCCGACCCCGCCGCCCACCGGCCTCCCCCTGCCGTGAGCGACACCCCTCCGGGGCGTGGCAGCGAGGACCGTTGGTGGCGCTGGTCGTCTGCTCCTGCGGACGGTCACTTCACGGCGACCGGGCCGCGCATGCGGTCGCTCATCCACTTCAGGTCACCGTTGAACAGGGTGTCCGTGTACTTGTAGCCGTCGTGGCCGCCCTCGAAAGAGGTCACCTTGGTCTCGATCGGGCCCTTGGTGATGTCCTGGCGGAGCTTGTCGAGGGCCGCGACCTCCGACTTGGGCTCCTTCGTGCCCATGAGGAAGGAGATCGATACCTTGTGGGCGGTGGTGGGACCGGTCGACGGGCCGGTCGGGGCGCTGGTCGAGGGGCTGCTCTTCGGCGTGCTCTTGGGGCTGCTCTTGGAACCGGTCTTGGCGCTGCTCGACGGGCTGCTCGAGGGGCCGCCCGCGCCGCCGCTCTTCTTGATCAGCTGCTCCGCCAGCCAGGCGGGGCTGTTCTCCTGCTTCTCCTTCGGGTGGCCGTTCCACAGCGGGGAATCGGGGGCCGCGTCGGGCCCGCCGGCGATCGCCACGCTGAACCGCTCGGGGTACTGGAGCACCATCTTCATGCCCACGTAGCCGCCGGAGGAGGAGCCGAAGAAGCCCCAGCCCTTCGGGTCGGCGTAGGTGCGGAAGTTCTCCCGCACCAGGTCCGGGACGTCGTCCGAGATCCAGGTGCCCATCTTGGGCTGCCCCGGTATGTCACTGCCGTCGTAGTAGGTGTCCTTGTTGGCGTTGAGGACCGGCATGACCACGATGAAGGGCAGGCTCTCGCCCTTGTCGGCCGCCTCCCCGATCCGCTCCTGGAGGCGGAACTCCTTGGAGAAGAAGTAGTTCGTCGGGTAGCCCACGGCGCCGGGCAGCGCCATCAGCACCGGGAAGGCGCTGTCCTTGTACTCGGGCTTGCCGTACTGCTTCGGCACCCAGGCCCATACCCGGCCGGTGAAGCCGGACTTCGGTCCCGTCAGGTCGGTGCGCACCACGCGGGTCCCGTCGGGCAGTTCCCGCTGCGTCGTCCACTCGCGCGGGTTGGTCGGCATCCGTACGTCGCTCGGGGCCTTGCTCTCCCCCGGCTTCGCCGTCTCCTTCGGGGCGAAGGAGACGGGATCTCCGTCGCTGGAACAGCCGGACAACGCCGCGACGGCGGACAGGACGAGGGCGGCGCAGAACGTGGCGGAACGGTGTTTCACTGGGGACTCCGGTGCAGACTGAAGGATCTCGAACGCGGTATCGAACGGATCTCGCAGGTAGAGATCAATACGGCGACGGATCGGTTCCAGCCGAGCGGGGCGAGGCTCGTCACGGCGGGGGCGTAGATGAACCAGCCCGCCTCGGCGTGTGCGCGTGCTGCTCGGCGGAGGTGGGGTCGTACCGTTCCAGGCCAGGTGCGGGTACGTACCCGTACCCTCCTGGCCGGGCTTACGGCTCACGGCTTGCGATGCAGCGGGGGCGCGCGAGCATGGGGACGACGGGCGGTGCAGGCCGGACTGCCGCCGCCCACGTCCTTGGGCACTCGAACGTGACCCGCGACGATCTGGGGAAGGCGCTGTCCCGAACATGACTCAGGCAGGACGTGACGAGCAAGGCCCGTCCGAGTTCGCGACCGCCCGTGCACGCCTCGCGGCCGATCGCGCCGACACCCTCGCGCGGGCGGCTGCCCTTGGCCGCGACTTCGACGGGATCGTCGCGGCGAATGCCTTGGTCGCGGTCGACGACGAGCACGACCCGGAGGGGGGCAGTACCGCCTTCGAGCGGGCCCACGTGGCCACACTGATGGCGCGGGCGGCCGAACACCTGGAAGAACTGGACCGGGCGCTGGAACGGCTCGAACAGGGAGAGTACGGACGGTGTGAGGGTTGCGGTGGCACGATTGCGCCGGAGCGCCTGGAAATCCGTCCGGCCGCGACCACCTGCGTCCGCTGCGCGTCCGCACCGCGCCGGCCACCGCGTCCCGCCTGACGCCGAGCGGAGTTCGCGATGCGCGACCGCGAGTGGCTCGGCCTCCTGCTGGTCGAGGACACTGTCGGCATCGCGATCACCGGCACGGGGATACGAGGCGGGAGGCCGGGGCAGGATCCCGCGAGTGATCCAAGCCTGCCTGAACGGTCGCCGGACCCGTAGCGAGCACGATGATGTCCCCCTCAGCCCTCGGCAACTGGCGGCCCAAGCGGCCGCGGTGGCGGCTGAAGGTGCAAGCAGCATTCACATGCATCCCAGGGACAGATCGGGGCGCGAAAGCCTTGAAAGCTGGTGCATCGGGGACGCCGTCGGTGCGGTACGTGCGGCTTGTCGGCTGCCGGTGGGGGTGTCGACTGGCCTCTGGATCACGGATGGGGACGTGTCGCGGCGACTGGAGCTGGTCACGCGATGGCGGCAGGACGCACTGCCGGACTTCGTGTCGCTGAACGTGAGCGAACCGGGCTTCGGTGAGATGGCGCACGTGCTGGGTGGGATGGGCGTCGGAGTCGAGGCCGGCGTCTGGTCGGTAGCCGATGCGCACCTTCTTCTCAACAGCTCGGCGGCCACCTCGTGCGTCCGTGTGCTGGTGGAGGTCATCGGCATGCCACGGCAGCGTGCGTTGGACGAAGCGGATCGGATCTTTTCGGTGCTGCACGGGGCCGGCCTGGCCGTCCCCGTGTTGTTGCACGGGGACGGGGACAGCACGTGGCCTGTACTGGACAGGGCGCTGGCCTGCGGTCTGGAGAGCCGGGTAGGGCTGGAGGATGTCCTGACGGACGCCGCCGGTGCCCGGGTGCAGGGCAACGCCCATCTGATGCGTCTTGCGCTCGGCCGCCGGGTTGTCGTGTCGGGTGACGGCGCCGTCGTGTCGGGTGACGGTGCCGCCGTGCCGGGTGGAGGCCGTGGCGCGGGGGACGGTGGCGAAGGGGCGGGTGGCGGCAGTCACGAGTAGGAGGCTGACCGCACACCAGGCCCTGGGCCGGGGCCTCGGCCTGGGGCGGGGCCGAGCTCTTCCGTGTCGCTCCCAGACGGTTGGTGAGGTCGCTGATGATCCGGCGCGGGGTGCGTACGGACACCCCGATGTGTTCAGCAGCGGTCGGTGCCTAGCCGTTTGGATCTTGCCGAGTCGGCGCGCGAACGGAGAGGGGCCGCTCGGTCTCCGCACGTGGTCGGCCGCAGTGCTTCCGGCGTGACGGTGAAGGACGGGGCCGGCCGGTCAGGCGGGGTGCCAGTCGCGGCGGAGGAGGCCGAAGATCCAGGAGTCGGAGACGTCGCCGTTGACGATGCAGTCTTCGCGGAGGGTGCCTTCGCGGACGAAGCCGAGTTTTTCCAGGACTCGGGCGGATGCCAGGTTGCGGGTATCGGTTTCGGCTTGGACGCGGTTGAGGTCCAGGGTGTCGAAGGCCCAGCGCAGGACGGCGTGCGCGGTTTCCGTGGCGTAGCCGTGGCCCCAGGCGGTGGGGGCGAAGACGTAGCCCAGGGAGGCGCTGCGGAAGTCGGGGTTCCACTGGTGCAGGCCGCACCAGCCGATGAACTCGCCGTCGGGGGCGCGGTCGATGGCCACGCGTGCTCCGGTGCCTTCCTCCTCCATCGTGCGGCAGGTCGTGAGGAAGCGCTGGGCGCGGGCCGGGTCGGTCCACGGCGGGGAGTCCCAGTAACGCAGCACGTGGGCGCTGCTGTGCAGGGCGTACAGCGGCGCCGCGTCGGCGTCGGTGAAGGGCCGCAGGCGCAGGCGGGCCGTGCGCAGCTCGGGGGTGGGCAGCAAGGTCATGCGGGCATCCTGACGGGCCACGCGTGCGCCCGGCCATCCGTTTTTGTCCGCTCCGCGGGCGGTCGGTCGGTCGGTCCGGTTCTCTGCGCTCGCCCCGGAGGGGCGCTGTGGAAGGTGCCTTCCGGGTGCTCGTCTCCGTGTTCGCCGTCGCCGACGCCCGACGCCGGTTGATGCACTGCAAGGGGCGGTGTGCCCATGCACGGCACAACCTGGCGTCGGCGGCCGACGGGCATTGGGCCCGCGATCCAGTAGGCCAGAGCCCATGCCCTCATCGTGTCAATCAGGTGTGCACGCACCCGGCGTCCGCCAGCCCCGGAGGGAAAGGAGCCGAGCGGTACTCCTCCCACAACACCTTCACAGCAGTCAGCAGATCGGGTCCGTGTTTCATCCCCGATCATGGCCCAGGTTGGCAGTGGCGCCGACCGGGGGCCCTCTACCGCAGGGCCCTTCCCCACGGGGTCCAGCCCTGGGTGACGTCGGTTCGGCGCCTGTTCCAGATGGCGCCGTCCGCGCCCCACACGGTGATCCCGCCATAGCCGGCCGGGTGGTACGTCACGCCGCTTCGGGCGACTCCGCCCAGCGATTTCCACCCTCCCCAGTGGCCGTCGCTGGTCATGCGAGTCCACACCGCGGAGTCGAGGCCGATGAGGAACTCTTCCTCTTCGCCGGTGGACAGCGTGTGCTCGGTCACCCCGTACTCGCAGATGTAGAGGGCCCCGCCGCCCCCCTTGCACTGTGCGGCTTCAGCCGGGGCGACGGACATCAGCAGACCTGCCGTCACGGCGGCCGCGACGACCGCGGCTTTCATCTTCTTCACGCTCGGAGTTTCCTTTTCCTGCTTCGGGCGTCGACGGTCGGTCAGCCGACCCTCGTACGCCCGGTCACTCTAGCCTCAAGATCAACTAGGGGATCTCAACTCACGCCGCCGACGCGGGCCCTGCGCACCAATGCGGCGATGGCGGCCGGAGCCACCAGTACCCCTACGACCAGCATGGCCGACCACATGGCGTCGCTCTGGTGGGCGGGATTCTCCTCCGCCTGCCGTGCCAGGATTCCGATGGCGATGACCGCCAGGGCGGACACCCCCAGAACGAACGCCGCCAGGCCCCTTCGAGCAGCGGGCGAACGCAGCGGGATCAGCGCAATCGCCAGCCATACCGCAGCAAGAAGGAATACCACTGGGCTACCTGCCATGACGCCCCCAAGTCGCAGATACCAGACGCGAGTTGACCATGTCATGACTGTCCCCTGATGTCACCCCTGCCTTTCCACCCACGCCGAGCCGCTGTCGCCGTCGGGGTCCCGTGGGTGAACGGGCAACCGGGGGTTTGACATACGGGCCATCGCGGCTTCGCGGGGTTCGCTGCCCGTTCTACAGTGGCTGCTTCCAGGAGGGGTGATCATGGGGATACAGGATGTGCCGCGCCGGTATCGGGTGACCGGGTGGAAGGCGGCCCGCACGCTGACCTTCTTCGGCGCATCCGTTTTGGGGTTCCTCACTCTCACCTGGGGCCTTCCGGAATTTGTGAGTGATCAGGTCAAGGCGGCGGCGAGCGCGCTGATGGTCTTGTTGTTCGCGGGCGTGGCCTTCTCGCTTCCTCGCAGTGGTACCTCGATCGACGGTGACGGCATCGAGCTCCGCGGTCCGCTCCGGACGCGGCGGTTTGCCTGGGCGGAGGTCCAGGACATCCGGACCGAGCCCCTGACCAGCGGGGCGAGCCACATTCCGGAGACGGTCGCGTACGCCTACTTGGCCCGCGGTGGGCGCAAGCTGCTGATCCACCTCAATGACTTGTACGTGCCCGACTTCGAGCAGGAGATCGCCATCGTGCGGATGATCTGCGCTGAGCGGCGCGGCGGCGGTGATGCTCCGGTGGTGTAATCCGAGGGCGGCCTAGCTACGCATCGTTGGCGGCGGGGGCGGAAGGAGGACCCCGTTGCGGACACGCCAGAAGGGCCATGGGGCACCCGAACCTCATGACCCCTGGAACGAGATCACGGCCGGACTGTGGATGGGTGGTCACTCTTGGGCCGACGCCCGGGGTGAGAGCCGTGCGGCGGTCGTCGGCACCGAGTTCGATCTGGTCATCAGCCTGTTCAGCCGGCCCGGACACGGGCCCGGTCCGGGCATCGACCATCTGGTCGCGGAGATACCGGACGGGCCGCTGACCGCCGATCAGATCCACGGCGTCCAGCAGCTCGCCCTCACCGCGGCACGAGCCGTCCGGGCCGGGCGGGTCGTTCTGGTGCGCTGCAAAGCCGGCTACAACCGCTCCGGGCTGGTTGTGGCTCAGGCTCTGGTCGAGCTGGGCTGGGAGACGGCGGGAGCGGTCGATACCGTCCGGCGGAAACGATCCCCCTTCGCGCTGAACAACCGGGTCTTCGAGGAATACCTCACCGCCGGTCTCGGGGTCGCCCGGCTCCTTGTCGGCCTGGACCCGCTCAGCTGACCTCTTTGCCGGCGAGGAGGTCGAGCAGGCCGTGGGTGGGGTTGTCGTCGGAGAAGATGTCGGTGAGGTGCACGCCTTCGAAGGTGGCCTCCTCGGCGCTGCGGGGGAACAGGGTGCGTTCGTAGGCGGCGAGGGCGGCTTCGGTGTCGTCGGGGTGGGCGGCGAGGGCCTGGGCGAGGTCGGCGCCGTCGAGCATGGCGAGGTTGGCGCCTTCGCCGTTCGGGGCGGCGAGGTGGGCCGCGTCGCCGAGGAGGGTGGTGCCCGGAACGCGGTCCCAGTGGTGGCCGGTCGGGAGGGCGTGGTGCGGGCGCAGGACCGGGGCGGTGTCGGTGGCGGTGATCAGGGCCGTGAGTTCCGGTGCCCAGCCGTCGAATTCGCGGGCGATGCGTGCGGTGGCGGCGGTGGGGTC
Source organism: Streptomyces sp. NPDC006529 (assembly GCF_040611795.1). Classification (NCBI taxonomy): domain Bacteria; kingdom Bacillati; phylum Actinomycetota; class Actinomycetes; order Kitasatosporales; family Streptomycetaceae; genus Streptomyces; species Streptomyces sp. NPDC006529. The sequence goes on from NZ_JBEXPB010000033.1 coordinate 46,592, forward strand.
GGTGAAGTCGATGGCGTCGAACCAGTCCAGCGGCCTGGTCAGGGCCACGTAGGCGTGCAGGGTGTCGCCGCGCTCGCGGTGGGCGAAGATCTCGTTGCCGGGGGCGGGGGCGATCAGCATGCCGCCGCCGACGGCCTTGGCGGTGGCCGGGTGGCGGGTGTCGGCGTCGAAGAGGTACGTCTCGACGACCGAGGTGCCGGTGTACCGGGGCGTGGTGGGGGAAAGCAGCGGGCGGACCCGTGACCAGGCGCCGTCCGCGCCGACCAGCAGGCTGGTGGTGAGGGTGGCGCCGTCGGCGAAGGTCACTTCGTGGCGGCCTTCGCCGAGGGTGCGGGCGCCGCTGACCTTGCGGCCCCAGCGGACGGTGCCGGGCGGGAGCGAGTCGAGGAGGATCCGGCGCAGTTCGCTGCGCAGGACCTCGGGGCGGCCGCCGGTGCCGTCGTCCGGCTTGTCCAGCACGACGGTGCCGTCCGGCTGGAGGACGCGCATGGCCTGGCGGCCTTCCAGGACGATGGCGTGGAACTCGTCCATGAGGTCGGCCGCTCGGAGGGCGAGCTGCCCGTTGTAGTCGTGGATGTCGAGCAGGCCGCCCTGTGCGCGGGCCGCCGGGGAGGCTTCCGCCTCGTAGACGGTGGAGGGGATGCCGTGGAGGTGGAGGACGCGGGCCAGGGTGAGGCCGCCTAGGCCCGCGCCGATGATGGTGACCGGCGTGCGGGTGGGGGTGCTGGGTGTGGTGGGCATGGGGGCTCCTTCGGGTGGGCGGCCGGGGGTCCCGGCCGTCTCTCCGAAAGGTGGCAGGCCTCGCCCGTGGAGCGCCGACAGCGGACCGACAGGGCTCGGCGGGGCCCGACAGATCACCGACGGGGCGGTGTCGGGGGCGTGTCGGGGGTCCCTGACGCCCCTCGCCGGGACCGTGCGGTTCCTTCCGGTTCCTACGGCCTTACGGGTCCTACTGGCGCCCGTAGCGGAGTTCGACGACGCCGTTGGTGAAGGTGTGGGTGCCTTCCAGGTGCAGCGGGGCCGGTGGGGTGTCCACGGGGAGGAAGAGGGGGGTGCCGCGGCCGATGCGTACCGGGTGGACGTAGATGCGGTAGGCGTCCACCAGGTCGTGGGCCAGGAAGGAGGCGGCCAGGTGGGCGCCGCCGAGGCCGAGGTCGCCGCCGGGAGCGGCCTTGAGGGCGGCGACCTCTTCGGGGACGACGTCACGGACGATCGTGGCGTTGGGGCCGGCCTGTTGGAGGGTGCGCGAGTAGACGTACTTGGGGGTGTCCCGCCAGATGCGGGCGAAGTCGGCCGTGGGGCCGGTGTCGGCGGGGTCGGTGTCGGCCGTGGACCAGTAGTCCTCCATCAGTTCGTAGGTCGTGCGGCCTTCGAGGAGGCCGCCCATGGCGCGGATCTCGTCGTTGAGGTGGCGGTGCAGTTCGTCGTCGACCTGGTGCCAGTCGATCTGCCGGTCGCCGTCCTCGATGTATCCGTCCAGGGACACCGACATCATGAGGATGATCTTTCGCATGGCCGATCAGGCTAGGGCCTGCGGCCGGTCTTCGGTGGGAACTGCGCGGTGCGGTGCGCGGGGTGGTGCGGTGCGCGGGGTTCAGAGGCCGGCGGCGGTGATGTCGCCGTAGGCGGTGGTCGCGCGGATGTGCAGGGGGGCGGTGGCGCCTTCGGTGTTGCGCAGGGCGTTGTGGACGCGGCCGTGCTGGGTCTCGGCGTCCAGGGAGGCGGAGACTCCGCGGGCGGCGCCGACCGCGATGTTGCCGTATCCGGTGCGCAGTTCGACGGCGCCGCGCACGGCTTCGGTGATGTGGAGGTCGCCCTTCTGGGTGCTGATCGCCGCGGCGCCGCCGAGGCGGCCGACCGTGACGTCGCCGGCCTGAAGGGTGAGGCGGCTGTCCGCGCTCTCGTCGAGCTTGACCGATCCGCGCGCGGTCTCGATGACGACGTCGCCGAGGCGTCCGACGCCCCGGAACTCGGCGTCCGCCGCCTTGGCTTCGATGCGGGAGCCTGCGGGCAGCTGGACGGTCACCTCGACGGAGCCGGAGCTGCCGAGGGCGCGGTTCTTCGCCGGTGCGGCTTCGATGCGCAGGATGCCGTCGCCCTCTGCGTAGGCGACGGTGATCCGGTCCGCGGCCTTCACGTCGCCGGCGTGGGACGGGTTGGCGGGGAGGACCTCGACGGTGGTGTCGGTGCGGTCGGCGGCGATGAAGCGGATGTGTCCCGCGGGGACGTCGAGGACGGCGGTGACGGGGGTGGGGGTGGAGAACTTCTGCATGGGGTCCGTCTCTTTCGGTAGGTGCGACCGGGTGTTTCTGATGAATGAAAAGCTACGTTGCGTTTATGGAATAGACAACTGACTTGTTGCGTAACTCCGTTGTTTTTGCAGGTCAATGGCAGCAAATCGTTGCAATGGAATGACGCTCAACGCAACACAGGCCGGAAAGTGCGTTGCAATGAGATGAGAGTGAACGCTATCGTGGGGTTTTCCGATGACGTACGAAGGAGATCCCGATGCCGGGAGGCAGGCTCACCCAGCAGGAACGCCGGCAGATCGGGCTGGGGCTGGCCGACGGGCTCGCCTACGCGGAGATCGCGCGGCGGCTGGACCGTCCGACGTCGACCGTCACGCGCGAGGTGATGCGCAACGGCGGCCCGACCGCCTACCGCGCCGACCTCGCCCACCGCGCCACCGAGCGGCGGGCGCAGCGGCGCGGGCCGGCCGTGGACCGGGGGGCCGGGGCGGCGCCGACGGCCGACGGGCGTGACGCGGAGGCCGTGCGCGCGTACGAGGAGGTGTTCACGGACGTCCTCATGGCGTCCGGCCTGCCCCGGATGACGGCCCGGGTGCTGGTCTGCCTCTACACCACCGACGCGGGCAGTCTCACGGCGTCGGAACTCGTCCGGCGCCTCCAGGTGAGCCCGGCGTCCATCTCCAAGGCCATCACGTTCCTGGAGGGGCAGGGGCTGGTGCGGCGGGAGCGCGACGAGCGGCGGCGCGACCGGTACGTGGTCGACGACGACGTCTGGTACCAGTCGACGATGGCCAGCGCCCGCGCCACCGCCCAGCTCGTCGCGACCGCGCGCCAGGGCGTGGGCGTCCTCGGCCCCGGCACCCCGGCCGCGACCCGGCTGGAGAGCATCGCGCGCTTCACCGACTTCGTCAGCGAGAGCATCACGCGGGCCGCGGAGCAGGCGCGGGAGATCCTGCACACGAAACCGGATGCGGGGCGGGTGGCGCCGTAGCGGGCCGTTGGGCGGACCGCCCTGGCGGCGGGCGGGCGGATACTCGGCTGCGGTGGGGAGCGCTCGCGCCTAGTCTCTGGCGGATGAGCTCCCAACTGTTCGCGGTCTGTTTCGATGCGAGTGAGCCCGCGCGGCTCGCGCGGTTCTGGTCAGGGGTCCTCGGCTGGGAGGTGGCCGAGGGCGCGGGCGACGACGCCGGGGACGGTGCCGTGGTCCTGCCCCTGGACGACACCGGCTTCCGGCTCCGCTTCGTCGAGCGGCACGAGCCGAAGGCCGAGCAGAACCGGATGCACTTCGATCTGACGAGTACGTCCCTGGAGGGCCAGCGGCGCACGGTGGACGGGGCGCTGGAGCGCGGTGGGCGGCACATCGACGTCGGCCAGCGCCCGGACGAGGGCCATGTGGTGCTCTGCGACCCCGAGGGCAACGAGTTCTGCGTGATCCCGCCGGGGAACTCCTTCCTCGCCGACTGCGGCTTCGTCGGGGCGCTGGCCTGCGACGGTTCGCAGGAGGTCGGGTACTTCTGGAGCAAGGCGCTGGGGTGGCCGCTGGTCTGGGACCAGGACGAGGAGACCGCGATCCGCTCGCCGCACGGCGGCCCGAAGATCACCTGGGGCGGTCCGCCGGTGGCGCCGCTGGTCGGTCGCCCCCGGGTGCGCTTCGAGCTGGCCGTACCGCAGGGCGCCGACCGCGAGGCGGAGGTGGACCGGCTGCTCTCCCTCGGGGCGGAGCGGGTCGGCGTCGGGGCCGGCGGGCGCGTGGTGCTGGCCGACCCCGACGGGAACGAGTTCTCCGTGACGGGTTCCGCGTGACGAATGCTGCGTGACGAGTTCCGCGTAACGAGTGCTGCGTGATGAGTGCTGCGTGATGAGTGCTGCGTACTGACCGGCCGCTGAGGCGGGATGTGGGTGCGGGGGGGCCTCAGCGGGTGGCGGTTTCCCATGGGGTGGAGGGTGCGGGAGCAGCGGGGCGGGGCGGGGTCGAGGGGCGGGAGCGGCGGGGTGGGGGCGGGGTCGAGGTGTGCGGGCGGGGGGTGAGGAGGGTGCGGATGCGGGCGGCGAAGTCGGTTCCGGGCAGGGGGAGTTCGACGTCGGGCTCGCGGAGGTAGCCGGTGGCGACAGCGGTCGGCATGTAGTCCATCAGTTCCGTGACCGCGGCCGAGCGGTGACGGGTCATCTGCTGGGCGAGGCGGTGCAGGACGCGCAGGATCGTGGTGGTGGAGGAGCTGGTGATCCGTTCCTCGGGCTCCGCATCGCATGCGGGGGCGGAGCCGGACGCGGGGGCGGGGGCGGCGGGCGGGGACGACTGGACGTCGTCGGTCTGGCGGTGCCACCACTGGGCCGCCTCGTGCTCGCCGAGGGACAGGTGGTGGAGGTAGAGGCAGTAGGCGGCGGTGGCCTGGCCGGCGCCCGCCGCGTACTGCCACCAGAAGCGGGCGCCGTCGTCGGCTTCCGTGAGCTGGAGTACGCAGGCCAGTACCAGGGCGCTGCGGGGCTCGGGGACCTGGTCGGTGACGAACCCGGTGACGGTGACGGCCGGGGTGTGGGTGACCAGCGTCTCGCACAGGGCGCGCAGGTTCTCGGCCGCCGTGGTGGTGGCCGGGGTGGGGGCGGGCGTGCGGGGCCGGCCCGGGGCGTGGAGGCCGGTCGTCGGGTGGAGGTCTGCCGTCGGGTGGAGATCGGTGGTCGGGTAGGGGTCGGTGGTCGGGTAGGGGCGGGGGCGGACGACGTCCCGGGGGACGGCGCGGTCGCGGACCAGCAGCGCCCGGGCCAGGATCGCTTCGACGGCTGTCATTCGAGGGGGCCTTCACTCTCGGGCGGGGGGAAGATGACGCGGACGGCGTGGCGTTCGTCGGAGTTCACCGTGGCCGGCGGGACGCCCAGCAGTGCGGAGGTCTCCTCGACGGTGTTGCCGCACAGGTGGCGCAGCACCATGACGTCCAGGAGGTGGTCGGGCAGGCGGCTGATGGCGCGGAACAGTTCCAGGCTCTCGGCGAGCTGCTCCGTACGGTCGGACTCGTCGGCCAGGTCCCGCACGGCGACGGTGTCGAAGACGGCGGAGCCCAGCTCGGGCCGACCGTCCAGGTGGGGGGTCTTGGCCATGACGGTGGCGCGCAGGATGTTCCACGCGTAGCGGCGTATGTCGGGGCTGGCCAGGGCGCTGTTCCAGGACAGCCAGAGGATGTCGAAGGTGTCGTCGACGGCCGCGTCGCGCGGCCCGTCGGCGAGGAACGCCTGGGCGTAGCGGCGGTAGTCGCCCTCCACGGTCCGGCGGAAGGGTTCGTGGGCCACGGGCGGGTGCGGGTGGGGCGTGGTCAGGGCCGACTTGTCGCTGGAGCGCTGCACCCACTCGTGGGTCTTCTGCGCGTCCAGGGCGGCCTGGCGCCACAGCCGGTACAGGGGCGAGACGGGCATGTCCAGCTCGACGGAGAGGCGGTGGACGACCTCCCAGCGGGGGTAGAGGCCCAGGCCCCGCAGCAGTTCGGAGAGCTTGGACTTGGCGAGCGGGATGCGCAGGCCGAGTTCGCTGAGGGTCAGGCCGCTGGCGAGGTAGCTGTCGCGCGTGTGCTCCAGCCAGGCCCGGTGCGAGCTGCCGACGGTGTCCGCCATCGGGCCGAGCTTGCGGCCGGGGCGGGCGGGCGCCGGCTGGGAGGCCGCGGCCGTGGAATCGAAGGGGAGGGTCACGGGGTGCGGTCCTCCCCGTCGGGCACCGTCGCCACGCGGTGCCCGGACGCGGCGGTGGTCCGGGACCGGGCCGCCTGGAGGATCTGCTGGACGGTCAGCCCGAGGGCCGGGGCGAGGGTGGCGATCGCGGCGCTCTGGCCCATCGCGGTCATCGCGACGCTCCAGCCGAGCACCATCAGCAGCGCGACGATGAACACGATGTACTTCTTCGGCATGGGTCGTCCTCGACTTCGTTGGGGTTCGGCCTTGCTGCCCGTGCGGCCATCCGGGACCGGGGCACGGGAATCCTCAACGCCCGGGTGCCGGCCGGTCGTTGGGGAGGCTCAGCATGGACCGCCGACCCTCCGTGACGCCACGTGATCATGGATTCACGGAACAATGCCGATCACGGAACGACGTCCGCGTGAACACGGATGACCGTTCCGGTGCTGGTCGAGGGCACAAGCGTGCGCCTGCCGCGGAAGTTCCGGGTTTTCCTTGCAATCGCGGCGCCGACCCCCGTCAATGGGTGCAAGGCACCGTTGGTGTCGGCCTTCCATCCGGAAGCGGCCCGCTCCCGTGCCGAGAACTACAGGGGGCGTGTGCTCGACCGTTCCCGCCCGGCCCGGCCGTTGTCCGGGCCGGGCGGGAATCGGAGCGCGTTCAGCAGGCGTCGGTTGCCATGTGCCGCCCTGCGTCGCGGGGTGCCGTTCGCTCGGCCTCCGCCCCCTCCGCTCCGCCGTCGGCGCCCTCCCCCCATAGCTGCCTTCTTCTCGCATTGGCCCCCTTCTTCGTCCTCTCGCGACCCCTTGACGCCGTAGGCTAATGACCTTAGCTTTAAGGCAATGGGCATTAGCCCACGGACTTCCCGGAAGAGGGCAGAGCGATGACCGAGTTCCTGCGGACCGACGGCGGACGGCTCGCGTACGACGTCACGGGCGAGGGGCCGCTGGTCGTGCTGGCGCACGGGATGGGCGACAACCGGGGGGCGTACGGGGCGCTGGCCGCGCTCCTGGTAGACGCCGGCCACCGGGTCGCCCGTACCGATCTGCGGGGACATGGCGAATCCGACGCGGGGTGGGCCTCGTACACCCGGACCGACGTGGCGGGCGACCTGCTCGCGCTCGTCCGGCACCTGGGCGGCGGTTCCGCCGTCCTGGTGGGGCACTCCTTCGCGGGCGGCGCCGCCACGATCGCGGCGGCCGAGGAGCCCGAACTGGTCCGCGCGGTCGTCGAGATCGCCCCCTTCACGCGGGCGCAGAAGATCGACTTCGGCGCGCTCGCGACGCGGGCCCGCTACCGCAAGGGGATGCTGCTCCTGATGGGGACGGGGCTGCTGCGCAGCGTGGGGCTGTGGAAGCGGTACCTGCGCCACGCGCACCCGGGGATGCGGGCCGGGGACGCCGCCCCGCACGCCCCGCACGGCGCCGGTACCGGCCTCGACGCGCGCCTCGCCTCCCTGGAGGCCGACCTGCGCAGGCCCGGGCGGATCGCCGTGGTGGCCGCGATGGGGATGTCCGCGCCGACCGACGCGGGGGCGCGGCTGGCCGACGTACGGTGCCCCGCACTGGTCGTCGAGGGCACGCTCGACCCCGACTGGGCCGACCCCCGGGCCGAGGGCGAGGGCATCGTGGCGGGCATGGCCGCGGGGGTGGGCCGGCTGGAGATGGTCGAGGGGGCGGGCCACTACCCGCACGCCCAGTTCCCCGCCGAGACCGCCGCCCTGATCCTGGGCTTCCTGAAGGACGGCGCCGGTGCCTAGGGCGGCGCTCTCGGTGGACGCGGTGGTCGACGTCGCGCTGCAGCTCATCGACGAGGGCGGTGCGGGCGCGGCTGCGGGTGGCGCGGCCGCGGGCGCCGGGGGCGTCGAGGGCGGGCCCGTCGCGCTGACGCTGTCGGCGGTGGCCGCCCGGGCCGGGGTGGCGACCCCCTCGCTGTACAAGCACGTACGCAACCTGGCCGAGCTGCGCGACCTGCTCTCGGCGCGGATCATGAACGAGATGGCGGACGAGGTCGGCGCGGCCGTCCTCGGCCGCTCCTCCGACGAGGCCGTCCGCGCCCTGATGACGGCCTGGCGCGCCTACGCCCGGCGCCATCCGCGCCGGTACGCGGCGCTCGTCCAGCGCCCCGAGCCCCGGACCGCCGAGGCGGGGGCGCGGCTGATCGGCATCATGCTGGCCACCCTGCGCGCGTACGGGCTGGAGGACTCCGCGGCGATCCACGCGGCGCGCTGCCTGCGGGCGGTGGTGCACGGGTTCGCGGAGCTGGAGACCGGGGGCGCCTTCGAACTACCGGAGAAGCTGGACGAGACGTACGACCTGCTGGTGCACATGGTCGTCTCGGGGTTGCACGCGCCGCGTGAATGAGTCGTCTTGCCATGGGCTCTGACGGTCAGTGGGGGCGGCGGCCGCCTTCGCCGCTCCCGCCGCTCCCGCCGCCCCCGTCGAGCAGCAGGCGCGCGGCCACCGCGGCGCCATCGGTGCGGATCGTGGCGGCGACGGAACGGGCCCGGGCCAGGGTTTCGGGGGCCAGGGCCGTGCGGAGTGCGGCGGACAGGGAGTCGGTGGTCGGGTCCGGCGCGTGGTGCGCCGCGCCGATGCCCAGCTCGGCCACGCGGGCGGCCCAGCGCGGCTGGTCCACGATCCGGGGCAGGACGACCTGGGGGGCACCGGCCCGGGCGGCCGTCGTCGTGGTGCCCGCGCCGCCGTGGTGCACGACGGCGGCCACCCGGCGGAACAGGGCCTGGTGGTTCACGTCGCCCACGACGAAGAAGTCGGCCGGAGCGTGTTCTGCGGCGGCCCGCGCGGGGTCGGGGTCCGGCACGGCGTCGGCGGCCGACACGGCGTCGGCGGCCGGGGTCAGTTCGGCCCAGCCGCGGGCGAGCAGGACGCGGCGGCCGAGGGCGCGGCCCGTCTCCAGGGCGGTCCGGGCGATGTCCTGGGGGGCGTGGGCGGCCATGCTGCCGAAGCCGACGTACACCGGTGGTGGGCCCGCGGCCAGGAACGCTTCCAGGTCAGGGGGCAGCGGGCGGTCGTCGGGCAGGATCCACGCGCCGGTGCGCACCAGGTCGAGGTCCATCGTGTCGTGCGCCGGCCAGAGCGTCGGGTCCGCCGCCAGCCACGGCCGGTCGCCGAAGACGTGGTCGCGGACGCCCGCGACCGGCGGCAGGCCGAGCGCGGCGCGGTGGCCGTTCAGCGCCTCGCGGTACAGCGCGTCCACCCGCCGGGCGTCCTCCTCCCACAGCGCGCGGTGGTCGCTCTCGTCCCCCGCGGACCCATGGCCCGGCCGGGCGGCGGGGCGGAACTCCCGCGAGGGCAGCCCGCTGGTGTGGAAGCAGGCGTACACGTAACCGAGGCCCAGTTGCTCGGCCACGTCCCGTGCGCCCGCCGGCATCAGACCGGTCGCCAGCAGCACGTCGCACCCCTCGGCCGCCGCCGTGAGGGTCTCGAAGCGCGCGGCGACCAGTTCGGGGGCGAGCCGGAAGGCGTCCTTCGCCGTCGGCGGCCTGGGGCCGGAGACCACCGAGCGCACGGACGGGCCGAGCGGCACCAGCGGTACGCCGACACGCGCCGCCACGGCCGCGAACTCCTCGTCCGGCGGGGCACACAGCAGCGCCTCGGCGCCCTGTTCCCGCAGCGCGACCGCCAGGGCGGCCAGCGGCTCCACGTCCCCGCGCGAGCCCCAGGTAGACAACAGCACACGCATGGCGCGACTCCTCGTTTCCGCAGGTCCAGGCCTCGGATCCGCTGTCGGTCCGGGCCCCGGGCCGCCGATTCTGCGGTACGGAGGGGGCCTTGCCGCAAGCCCCCCGGCGCGCGGTACGGTGAAGGGGGCGAGGAGGTCGGCGGTTCGGGACTCCTCGCCGTTTCCGTGTCCCCCTTGCGGAGGCTGCCAGCCCCGCTCAGCCCGGGGAGCCGACCGCGCACACCAGGATCGGGGTCGCGCGGCCCGGGTCGAGGGCGTTGCGGACCAGGTGCCAGACGTTGAGGTCGTACGCCTCGCCGATGTGGCCCACCGGGTCGAGGGGGCAGGAGTCCTGCACGTAGCGGTTGGCGACGCCCGGTTCGCGGACGAACGCCGTCTCGGTCGGGGTGACGAGTTCGTCGTAGCGGGACGAGATGATCGTGTACGCGATCCCGCGCTGGGCCACCGGACCGTCGTTGAGGGCGACGATGGCGGGCCCGCCCGGGAACTCGTCGGACAGCACCGGTATGCCGAGGGTGGCCGCGATGTGGTCGAGGGTGCCGCGGCCGAGGAGCGTGTCGCCGAGGTCGACCAGGCGCGCGGCGTCCGTGCCGTGGGTCGGGGGCGCGATGGCGACGACCGCCTTGAGGTGCGGCTGGATGCCCTGCATCTTCGCGAGGTAGAGGGCCTGCAGGCCGCCCTCGGAGTGGCCGACGACGCTGACCTTGGCCGCGCCGGTGGCGGCGCGCACCCGCTCGACGTACTCCTTGATCTCCAGGTTGGAGACGGCCACCGGCTTCAGGCCGCCGACCAGCGGGAAGCCGTCGTAGGCGCCGTAGGTGAGGGCGAAGGTGCAGTAGCCGCGGGCGGCGAGGTCGGCCTGGAGGTAGTTGAGGTCCTCGTACCAGGTGGCGAAAGTGCCGTGGAGGAGGACCACCGGCTCGGGGTGGGCCGAAGTGGGGCGGCAGGAGAAGTCGTTGATGCCGCCGGCCGCGGAGACCGCGGTGGTGGGGGCGACGGGGGCGGTGTCGGGTGCGGCCTGGGCCTGGACCGCGGGGGCGGCCGTGGCCGCGAGGGTGAGCGCCAGGGGGAGGGCGGCGCGGGCGAGCCACCGGCGGAGGGGGCGTGCGGGCGCTGTGGGTGTTGGTGTTGGTGTCGCGGTCGGAGTCGGTGTCATCGCCACTCTTCCGGTCGGGCTGCTGGTCGTCGGACTGCACAGGATGCTCCGGCCGGTGGCCCCTGTCCCCTGGCGGTACGCGCAGAAAGCTTCCACCCGCGTTTGTGCGCGGTGACAATGCGCGGATGGACGAGTCCGCATTCGCCGCCGCACTGCTGCCCGAGGTGGAGGCGATCGCCGCGGCGACCGTCACCCACCTGACCGCCGGGATTCCGGCCTACCGGCTGCTGCCCGACAGCGTGATCGACGGGGACCTGCTCGCCAACACCGAGGCGGTGCTGCGGCTGTTCCTCATCACGCTCGCGCAGCGGCGGCTCCCGGACGCGCGGGAGCTGGCCGCGCCGGTGGCGTGGGGGGCGGAGCGGGCGCGGGACGGGGTGCCGCTGGAGGCGGTGCTGCGGGTGTACTCGCTGGGCGCGGGCGAGGCGTGGAAGCTGGCGCTGGCTGCGGCGGGGGGCGGGGGTGCGGGGAACGGGGGCGCAGGGGACGGGGGCTCCGGGGACGACGGCGGCTCCGGGATCGATCCGTACGTGCTGGGGACGCGGTTGCTCGGGTTCCTCGGCGAGGTGATGCCGAAGGTGGCGGCGGCGTACGTCCGCGAACAGGCCGACCTCGACTGGGAGCAGCGCGAGCACGGCCGGAACCTGGCCGACGTCCTGCTCGCGGGCCGTCCGGCGCGGCGGGCGGCGGAGCGGTACGGGCGCACGCTCGCGGACCGGTACGACGTGGTGGTCTTCCGGCTGCCCGATGCGCCGGGCGGCGCCGCGACGGGGATGCTGCGGGCCGTACGGACCGAACTCGACCGCAATCCCGAGGTCTTGGCCACGCTCAAGGGGGAGGGCGGGGTGCTGCTCGTACCGGTGGCGCAGGAGCAGGCCGAGGGCGGGGGCGCGGCGGCCCGGGGCGGGAGGGGGCAGCGGCGGCCGTGTGCGGCGCGGCGGCTGCTGGCGCGGCTCGACGCGGCGGCCGAGCTGCCCTGCATCGCGGCGGCGGCCACCGCCCGGGACCACGATGCGGTCGCGCAGGCGCACACCGAGGCCTGCGAGGTGCTGGCGCTGGCCGAGGCGCTGGGGCGCTCCCCCGGGCTGTACCGGCTGGCCGATCTGGCGGTGGAGTACCAGCTCGTCCAGCCGGGCCCGGCCCGCGACGCCCTGGCCCGGACGCTGGCCCCGCTGGCGGACCAGCCCCATCTGCTGGAGACGCTGCGGGCGTTCCTCGCGGCGGGCCACCGGCGCGCGGAGGCCGCGGACGCCCTGACGGTGCACCGCAACACCCTGACCTACCGCCTCGGCCGGATCCACCTGCTGACCGGCTACGACGCCACGTCCCCGGCCGACGCCCGCCGCCTGTCCGCCGCCCTGACGGCCCACGACGCGCTGCGGGGGTGAGGCGGGTCGGGTGCCGAGGAGGCGGGGCGCGGGGGCGGTGGCGCGGGGCGAGCACGGGAGCGGGCGCCGGGGGCGATCCGTTCCCGGCGGGTGGCCTTCCGCACGGTCCGGGGCTCGGGCGCGGCGGGGGACTCTCGGCGCGCTCGGCTCCTGCCTGGGATTGTCCGGCGGCCGGAACGTCGCGTGGCGCCGTTTGCCGGACTTCGGGGACGTCGACGTCCTGGTGGACCTGGATGACGACGGTCTGCTGACCGCAGCGGACGTGATCCGGGGTGATCCCGACCTGTACGCGGCTGACCGGCGCATGGGCACCGTCTCGTTCAGGGTCGCGGACGGGAGCGGCCACACCCAGCGGTGGCACGTGCCGCGCCTGCGTGCGGGAGATCCCGTCCCGGGCCCGCCCCGGTGGTGCCGCTCCACCTCGCCGCGTGGGCGGGCTGCACGCTGCTACAGCAGCCGCCGCGGCCGGTGCGGTGGCGGACCGTGTGGCGCATGGCCCGGTTCGGGCGGCCGCCGGGGGTCTGCCTCTGCCTGAACGGTCACACCGGGAGCAGGGTCGGGCGTTTTGCGGTGCGGTTCGTGCCCGAGGAGCGGCCGCGGAGGCGGCGGGTGAGCCAGGGGGTCAGGAAGGCGGTGGCCCAGCGGAGTTCGGTCGCGAGGGTGCGGGGGGCGGGGCCGGGGCCGGGAAGGGGGCGGGTCCAGGAGTCGTCCGCGTCGGGCAGGGCCAGGGCGTGGGCCACGGCGGCGGCGATGAGCGCGTGGCCGCGCGGGCTCGCGTGCAGGCGGTCCGGGCTCCACAGGCGGGGGTCGGTCACGACGGGGTGCCGGGCGGTCTCGGCGACGGCGACGCCGTGCCGGTGGGCGGCGTCCCGGATCCGGGCGTTGAGGGCGGTGACGCGGGGGCCGAGGGGCCGGGCGAGCGGGACGAGCCGGCCGATGTCGGGGAAGGTGACGGTGGCGACGCGGGCGCCCTGGCCGGTGAGCGCCGCGAACATCGCCTCCAGGTGGGCGGCGGTCCCGTCGGGGTCGAAGCGGGGCCGCAGCAGGTCGTTGACCCCGGCGACGACGGTGGCCAGGTCGGGGCGCAGGGCGAGGGCGACGGGCAGCTGCTCGGCCCTGACCTGGCCCGCGAGGCGGCCGCGGACCGCCAGGTTGGCGTACAGGACGCCGGGGTGGTGCAGGGCGAGGTGCTCGGCGAGGCGGTCGGCGCAGCCGCGCAAGCCGGTGGTGTCGTCGCCGTCGCCGAGCCCCTCGGTCTGGCTGTCGCCGAGGGCGACGAAGCGCAGCGGCGCGGGGTGCGGGGGGCGGGCCGCGTCGGGGGCCGGCCCGGGCGCGGTCGGGCCGCCTCGCGCGCGGGAGGGGGTCGGGCGGTCGGCCGGGTGCGGGAGGCGGGCTGCGTCGGGGGCCGGGCGCTCAGGCATGGTCGGGCCGCCTCGCGCGCAGGACGGTGATGGTGCGCTCGTACCAGTCGCGGTTGGCGCGTTCGAAGTCGAGGCCGCGCAGGCAGGTGAGGTACGGGCCGATGCGGTCGCCGTGGCGCAGGAACTCCTCTTCGGTGCGCCGGCCGCGCATCTTCCACAGCATCGCGTCGAAGAGTTCGATCTTGGCGGTGGCGAAGATGGCCCGTTCGGTGAGCTGGGTGATCAGGGCGCCGGTGTCGACGTGGTCGGCGGCCTGGACCTTGACGACCAGGTCGTCGCGCATGAAGGACGGTTTGGTGGCGGCAGCGGTGAAGCGGTCCAGTTCGGCCAGGCCGGCGGGGGTGACGCGGAACAGCCGCTTGTTGGGGCGGGTGTCCTGGACGACCTCGCGGCCCGCGATGAGGCCTTCCTGTTCCAGCTTGGCGAGTTCGACGTAGAGCTGCTGCGGGAGGGCGTGCCAGAAGTTCGCCACTCCCATGTCGAACGCCTTGGCCAGCTGGTAGCCGCTCAGTTCCTCGTCGAGCAGCGCCGCCAGTACGGCGTGGCGCAGTGCCATGTCGGCTGCCGCCTCCTTCTTCTCCCGTCGTCTGTGACGGGTCTCTGGTCACGGGCGTGACCCTGGGCCATCATAGTCAAGAAATTGAGTAATCAGTTTTGCGAGTATCGAGCATGAGGAGATGCCATGACCACGCCGAGCACCGTCGACCGCTTCCGCGATGCCGTCGACCGCCGCGATCTCGACGCCCTTAAGGACCTGTTCACCGAGGACGTGCGGCTCTACAGCCCGGTGAAGTTCACGCCTTTCGAGGGGCGGCCGATGGTGCTGGGGCTCTTCGGGGTGCTGCTGCGGACCTTCGAGGACTTCCGTTACGTCGGGCGGTTCGACGGGGCCGCCGAGATGTCCGTGGACGGCGCGGCGGCACCGGCGGCGGTGCTGGTCTTCCGGGCGACCGTGAACGGCAAGGAGATCCACGGGATCGACCTGCTGCACCTGGACGAGCAGGGCCGGATCAAGGAGTTCACGGTGATGGTCCGGCCGCTGTCGGCCGTGCAGACGCTGGGGCAGGCGGTACTCGCCGGGCTCGCGGCGGCGGGGCTGGCTCCGGCTCCGGTGGTGGCGGACTGACGGGCCGGGGGCGGGGTCTATGGAAAGGGCCGTCGCCCCACCTCGGGCTCACGGCCCGGTAGGGCGTGACGCTCGCCGCCGCCGCACGTTGGGCAGGGGGACGGCGGCCGGGCGGCGCAGGGGGACGGGGACGATGGCAGGGTCGGGCGTGGGCAGGCGGCGGTTCCTGACGGCCGCGGGGGCGGTCGGGGTGAAGGCGCTGACCGGGACCGCGGTCGCGGGCGGCGCGGCGGGGCTCGACGCGGCCAGCGCGGCCGGGTACGTCGAGGTGCAGCTGCTGAACATCACCGATCTGCACGGCCACTTGAGCGGTCCCCCGGCCCGGGACGCGGTGCTCACGGGGGCGGACGGGGCGACGTACACCGTCGGCGGGGTCGCCTACATGGCCACCCATCTGGAGCGGCTGCGGGCCGGGCGGGCGAACTCCTTCTTCTTCACTCCCGGCGACCTGTTCTCGGGGTGGGAGTTCCCCGCCTTCAGCCTGGCCGACGAGCCGACCATCGAGGCGCTGAACCGGATGGGACTGGACTTCGCGACCGCCGGGAACCACGAGTTCGACCGGACGCCCGGCTTCCTGACGCAGCACATGGAACGGGGCGCGGGCGCGGGGGTGGAGGGGGCGGGGGCCGCCCACTCGTTCCCGGATTCCGCGGGACGGCCCTTCCACGGCGCCGACTTCCGCTACTACAGCGCCAATGTCACGGCGGTGACCGCGGGGCGGGAGGGGCGGGAGGGGCGGGAGGGGGCCGAGGTTCCCGTACTGCCCCCGTGTCACGTCGAGTGGGTGAGCGCGCCGGGCGGGCGGCGGCTGCCCGTCGGGTTCATCCACCTGACCGCGCTGGGCACGGAGGGGTTGCCGAACTCGTTCCAGCCCGGCCTGCGGACCTCGGACGAGGTGGCCGCCGCCGACCGGTGCGCGGCGCTGCTGAAGGCGCAGGGGGTCAACGCGATCGTGCTGAGCATGCACGACGGTGCGGTGGCCGGGGACGCCTTCGACTCGGGGACCGCGCCGAGCGGCCCGGCGTACGAGCTGGCGCTGCGGGTGTCGGCGGACATCGACGCGATCGTGACCGGGCACTGGCACCGGGCCTTCACCATGATGCTGCCGGACCCGGCGGGGCGGCCGCGGCCCTTCGTGGAGGCGGGCTGTCACGGGCAGATCGTCAACGAGATCGTCCTGCGGCTCGATCCGGACACGGGCGCGGTGCTCCGGGAGCTGACGACCTCGACCAACCACCCCAACACCCGTGACGTGCCCGCCGATCCCGCGCTGCGGGAGGTGGTGGACTACTGGGCCGGCTACGCGCGCCGACGGGCCGGGCGGGCCGTCGCCCGCCAGCGGGCCCCCTTCCGGCGGCGGCTCTCGGCGGATGGGGAAAGCACCATGGGGAACCTGGTGGCCGACTGGGCGCTGTGGGCGGCGCGGCAGCCGCCGGACCCCTTCGACACCAGCCCTCGGCCGGGCGGCGGTTCGGATGCGGCGGGCGTCGCGGGCGGTTCCGGGGCCGGCGTCGGCGTCGGCGTCGCGGAGCTGGCGCTGATCGCGCTCGCGCCGCGGGTGGGCCGCAGCGTGATCAACACGGACCTGGTGGCGGCGCCCGGCGACGACCTCGTCACCTTCGAACGGGCGTGGCGCGCCGTGGGGTACGGGTGCCCGCTGGTCACGGCCTCGGTCAGCGGGGCGCAACTGCACGACGCGCTGGAGCAGCAGTGGGCGCCGGACGCGCACGGCGTCCTGACGTACGCGCCGCTCGCGGTGTCGGCCAACGTCCGCTACTCCTTCGACCCGGCCCGGCCCGCCGGGGACCGGGTCGCGCCCGCCGACGTCCTGATCGGGGGCGCGGCGCTGCGGCCGGAGGGGGTGTACCGGGTGGTGACGACGTCGTACACGCTGACCGGGCAGGACGGCTACCCGGCGCTGGGCGGCTTCCGGGACCCGGTGCGGCACCGGCGGGACACGGAGAGCTTCCCCGCGTACGTCGCCGCGCTCGGCACCCTGGAGGCCGTCCCGACGGGCCGGGTGACGGCCAAGGGCGGGCCCGCGGCGCTGCCGGGACGGGCGGGGCGGCTGATGCCGCTCGACGCCCCGGTCCCGGACCTGCCGCCCCCGGTGGCGGCGGCGGAGGAAGCCGCCCGGGACGCGGGCCGGCGCCCGGTCTGCTGAGGCGGGGCGTCAGCCGCGGGGGCGGGCGGGGGTCCGGGGGGAGAGGTGGCGGGCCAGCACGTCGAGGGCGTCGGCGACCTCCCGGAGCTGCTCGGGGGCCGGGTCCTCCAGCGCCGCGGCGAGGGCGTCCTCGATGGTGGTCGACCGGACCGCTGCCACCCGGGCCGAGGCCTGGGGGGCCTGACGGACCAGCAGGCGGCGGCGGTCGGCGGGGTCGGGGGCGGTGGTGACGGCCCCCGCTTCCTTGAGGCGGGCGACGGCCGTGGAGACCTGGCTCTGCGGCAGCCCGGTGCGGGCGGCGATCTCCCCGACGGCACTGTCGGGGTGCGCGGACACGTCGCTGGCCACGATGAGGACGGACCGGACGCTGCCGCCGTGGCCAAGCTCACCGCCTTCGGGCTCGGGCATGGCCCCTTCGCCGATCTTCATGAGAATGCGGCCCAGCAGGAACAGCTCGACTCCGTTCATGCCCCTCACACTACATCGCGATCGATGCATCTTTTCCAATACATCTTTCTTGATGCATCGGAATCGATGGGTTATCGTCGTTCCACGGGCACGACAGGGGAACGACGGAACGAGGAGCGGATCATGCGGACATGGCGCACATGGCGCGGGAACCCCTGGGCGGTGCTGGTGACGCTCTCCCTCGGGTTCTTCATGACCCTGCTGGACCTGACGATCGTGAACATCGCGATCCCGGACATGATGAGCGGCCTCGGCGCCACGCTCGACCAGACGCTCTGGGTGGTCAGCGGATACGCCCTCGCCCTGTCGGCCCTGATCATCACGGCGAGCCGGCTCGGCGACCTGCACGGCCCCCGCACCCTCTTCGCCGCGGGACTCGCGGTCTTCACCCTGGCCAGCGTCGGCTGCGGATTCGCACCCGGCCCCACCTGGCTGGTAGCCGCCCGCGTCGCGCAGGGGCTGGGCGCGGCCCTGCTCACCCCGCAGACGATGACCCTGATCGTCTCCGTCTTCCCGGCCGCCCGGCGCGGGACCGCGATGGGGATCTGGGGCATGGTCGCCGGACTGGCCACCCTCTCCGGCCCGACCCTGGGCGGCATCCTGGTCTCCACGATCGGCTGGCGCTGGATCTTCCTGGTGAACGTGCCCATCGGGATCGCGGCCCTCGTGCTGACGTTCCTGGTGGTGCCGGACATCCGGACCTCCCGCGCCCACCGCTTCGACCTCACCGGTGTCCTGCTCTCCGGAGCCGCCCTCTTCTGCCTGGCCTTCGGTCTCCAGGAGGGGCAGAACTACCACTGGGGAACGGGGATATGGGCGCTGCTGGCCGCGGGCGGCGGCCTGGCCGCCGGGTTCCTGTTCCACCAGAGCCGCCGTCAGGACCGCGAGCCGCTGATCCCCTTCGCCCTCTTCCGGGACCGCAACTTCACCGCGATGACCGCGCTGGTCGGCCTGATATCGGTCGCCATGCTGGGGCTGGTGCTGCCGTTCAACCTCTACCTCCAGTCCGTGCTGGGGCTCAGCGCCCTCAAGGCGGGCCTCGTCCTCGCCCCCTCCTCGCTGGTGTCGATGACGGTGGGGCCCTTCGCGGGCCGGCTGGCCGACCGGATCGGCGGCACGTACGTCCTGCTCACCGGGGTCTTCTGCTACGCGGTCGGCATCGTCGCCATCGCCCTGCTCGCGGCGCCCGCCACCGCCTGGTACGCCTTCGTCCCGGCGACCCTGGTCACCGGCCTGGGCGTCGGCTGCATCATCGCCCCTATGTCCACGGAAGCCATGCGCCACGTCCCGCCGCACCTGGCGGGCGCCGCCTCCGGCGTCAACAACACGGTGCGGCAGATCGGTTCGGTGGTGGGCGCGGCCGCGGTCGGCGCGCTGCTCCAGGGCCGCCTCACCGCGGAGCTGGCGACCGGCAAGACCTACGCGGTCGCCTTCACCGCCACCCTGCACACCAC
Source organism: Streptomyces sp. NPDC006529 (assembly GCF_040611795.1). Taxonomy (NCBI): domain Bacteria; kingdom Bacillati; phylum Actinomycetota; class Actinomycetes; order Kitasatosporales; family Streptomycetaceae; genus Streptomyces; species Streptomyces sp. NPDC006529. The sequence continues at coordinate 65,377 of NZ_JBEXPB010000033.1, forward strand.
CGCGGTCCTGCCGATCGTCGCCCTGATCGCGGGGGCCGCCGTCTGCTTCCTGCTCCCCCGCCGCGCCAAGGCGACCGCTGCGGCCGGGACTTGCCGGGCCGGTGAGCTCGCCCTCGCTTCGCGGTAATCATACGATATTGCCTCTTTGTCCTTATTCGGTAAACTTGGGTGTTTTGCTAGAAAACAGCGCTCGCGCAGGCCAGAGTGTGGGTTCCCGGCAGCAAGCCGGGGACCCGCACGTCCTTGAGGTGACATCTCCATGTCTGCTTCGCGCACCACTCGCCGCGTCCTCGCCACCGTCGTGGCCTCCGTCGCCGTCCTCGGCTCCGCCGCCCTGCCGGCCGCCGCCGCCTCCGCTGACCACGGCCGCGGCCACGGCCACGGCAAGCACTCCACCGTCATGATCGGCGAGGTGCAGTACGACAGCCCCGGCCGCGACGACCGCACCAACCGCAGCCTGAACGGCGAGTGGGTCGAGGTGAAGAACACCGGCAGGAAGCCCGTCGACCTGCGCGGCTACACCCTCACCGACCGCGAGGGCAACAGCTACCGCTTCCACGGCCTGACCCTCGCCGGTCACTCCAGTGTCAAGGTGCACACGGGCAAGGGCCGCGACACCGCCCACGACGTGTACCAGAACCGCAACCACTACGTCTGGGACAAGCGCGACGCGGCCACCCTGCGCAACGACCACCAGCGCATCCTCGACAGCAAGTCCTGGGGCAAGCGGGGGCGCTAGCCCCGACCCGTCACCCCGCATCTCGCGCCGGGCCCCCGTCCCTTCAGGGACGGGGGCCCGGCGCGTGGCCGGGCCCCTCCCCCGTCGCGCCGCCGCCGGGTGTCCAGCCGCGCGATGCCCGGCCTTTAACAGAGCCATACATCCTGAGGACGCCGCGCCGCCGATGCCCGGGCGCGCCCCCTTCCTCCGGAGGTTCCTGATGCGCCGTAGACTCACCGCCGCGCTCGTCCCGGCGGTCACCGCCGTCACCGCGCTGGTCGCCCTCGCGTCGCCCGCCGCCGCGGCCGTTCCGGCCGACAAGCCGCAGGTGCTGAGCAGTTGGACGCAGACCAGTTCGGCGAGCTACAACGCGTGGGTCTCGGCCCGTGCGAACCGGACGGCCTGGGCGGCGTACGCCTTCGACTGGTCCACCGACTACTGCTCCTCCTCCCCCGACAATCCGTTCGGATTCCCCTTCCAGACGGCCTGCGCGCGCCACGACTTCGGCTACCGCAACCACAAGGCGCTGGGCATCTTCGCCGCGAACAAGTCCCGGATCGACGACGCCCTGTACGCCGACCTCAAGCGGGTCTGCTCCGCCTACTCGGGCGTGAAGAAGGGCTCCTGCGATTCGACGGCCTGGACCTACTACCAGGCGGTCAAGGTCTTCGGCGACTCCCCCGTCGTGGACAGCGGCGCCGCGGCCTGACGGCCGGCGCCCGCGCGTCGTGGCGCGGTGCGTGCCGTCGGCCCGGTCGAGGAGGGGTGGAGAGCCGCTGGAGCTCACCGGCCCGGCCTCGGCACGCACCCGTATGATCGCGGTGACTTGACGATCTGATGACCTGTCGATGACCACGAGCAGGGGGAATTACGTGGAGACAGCCCGTCTGGCCTCGCTCATCGCCGCCACCATCACCATGGGACTGGTCAGCGGGCTGTTCTACGCCTTCGCCGTCGCGGTGATGCCCGGCCTCAAGCGCTCCGACGACCGCACGCTCATCACGGTCATGCAGCGGATCAACGTGGCCATCCTCAACGGCTGGTTCGTCCTCGGCTACATCGGCGCGTTCCTCTTCACCGCGCTGGCGCTGGGGCTGCACGTCCCGGACGACGGGCACGACCTGCTGGTCCCGCTGATCGGGGCGCTGGTCTGCTACATCCTGTCCATGGGCGTGACCAACCGGGTGAACATCCCGCTGAACAACGCCCTGGAGAAGGCCGGCCCGGTCGAGCGGATCGCGGACCCGGCGGCCGTGCGGCGTGCCTTCGAGGGGCCCTGGGCGCGCGCCAACGTGTGGCGCACGCTGCTGTGCACGGCGGCGCTGGGCTTCCTCACCTGGGCGCTGGTGCTGCACGGGACCGCGACCGCCTGAGCGCGCAGCGTGGACGAGCGGTGCCCCGGCCGACGGTCCCGGCCGGGGCACCGCTCGCTCGCGGGGTGCTTCAGCGGGTGGCGCGCCCGTACAGGACCAGGGCCCGGGAGAGGGCCGTGAGGGCGACCGTGCACAGCAGGGTGCGCACGATGTTGGTGGAGACCCAGGTGGTCTTGAACTTGTCGACGATCGAGAAGTCGGTCATCTTCGCCGCGTCACCGGCGTCGGCCAGCTCGTTGTTGAGCGGGATGTTGACGCTGAAGGTGATCAGGAGGACGACGAAGTAGGCGACGGCCGCGGCGGCGACCCACATCGCCACGTTGCGGCGCCCCTTGCGGAACTCGATGATCACCGAGACGACCGCGACGACGAGCGCGAGCATGAAGGCCATGCCGAAGACCGGGCTGCCGTCGATGACCGAGTTGAAGTTCTGCATCGCCGTGACGTACGTCTTGTCGTCCGCCTCGGCCAGCCCCGGCATGACCGAGACGTCGAAGGCGAAGAACAGACCGGCCATCAGGCCGACGAGGACGGTCGCGACCAGGAGCAGGACCGTGGGCAGCTTGCCGCGCTCGGCGGCGGCCGCCGGTGCGGGCTGACCGGGGTACGGCTGCCCGGCGTACGGCGGTTGCTGCGGCTGCTGCTGGTACTGGTTCGGGCTACCGGCCGGATTGGGGTTCATGGGTGTGTCCTTCGGGTGGTGGTCGGGGGTGCTGCCTGCCCTCGGCTCGGACATCCGATCGTGGCATCCCCCGCGACCCCCGGCCATGGCGTTTCCACCGGCCCTCCAGCGTTCTTCGAGGGCCGGTGGCGGATTCTGTTCGGCTGCGCGTGCGGACGCCGCTCTCAGTAGCGGTAGTGGTCCGGCTTGTAGGGGCCGTTGACGTCGACACCGATGTACGCGGCCTGCTCGGGCCGCAGGGTGGTGAGCTTGACGCCGAGCGCGTCGAGGTGGAGCCGGGCGACCTTCTCGTCCAGGTGCTTGGGCAGCACGTAGACGTCGATCGGGTACTCCTCGGGCTTGGTGAACAGCTCGATCTGGGCCAGGGTCTGGTCGGCGAAGGAGTTGGACATGACGAAGGACGGGTGACCGGTGGCGTTGCCGAGGTTCAGCAGGCGGCCCTCGGACAGGACGATGAGGACCTTGCCGTCGGGGAACTTCCAGGTGTGGACCTGCGGCTTGACCTCGTCCTTGACGATGCCGGGGATCTTCGCGAGGCCCGCCATGTCGATCTCGTTGTCGAAGTGGCCGATGTTGCCCACGATGGCCTGGTGCTTCATCCTGGCCATGTCGGCGGCCATGATGATGTCCTTGTTGCCGGTCGTGGTGATGAAGATGTCCGCGGTCTCGACCACGTCGTCGAGGGTGGCGACCTGGAAGCCGTCCATCGCCGCCTGGAGCGCGCAGATCGGGTCGATCTCGGTGACGATGACGCGCGCGCCCTGGCCGCGCAGCGACTCGGCGCTGCCCTTGCCGACGTCGCCGTAGCCGAAGACCACGGCCGTCTTGCCGCCGATGAGGACGTCGGTGGCGCGGTTGATGCCGTCGATCAGGGAGTGGCGGCAGCCGTACTTGTTGTCGAACTTCGACTTCGTCACCGCGTCGTTCACGTTGATCGCGGGGAACAGCAGGGCGCCCTCGCGGTGCATCTCGTACAGCCGGTGGACACCGGTGGTGGTCTCCTCGGAGACGCCGCGGATCTCGGCGGCCAGCGCGGGCCAGTCGATGGCGCTGCGTCCCAGCAGTTCGAAGACCAGCCGCAGCTCCTCGTTGTCCGCGGTGGCGGGGTCGGGGACGGCGCCCGCCTTCGCGAACTCGACGCCCTTGTGGACCAGCAGGGTCGCGTCACCGCCGTCGTCCAGGATCATGTTCGGCCCGGAGTGGCCCGGCCAGATCAGGGCCTGCTCGGTGCACCACCAGTACTCCTCCAGCGTCTCGCCCTTCCAGGCGAAGACCGGTATGCCCGCCGGGGCCTCGGGCGTGCCGGTCGGGCCGACCGCGACGGCGGCGGCCGCGTGGTCCTGGGTGGAGTAGATGTTGCAGGACACCCAGCGGACCTCCGCCCCGAGCGCGACGAGGGTCTCGATCAGCACGGCGGTCTGCACGGTCATGTGCAGGGAACCGGTGATGCGGGCACCCGCGAGCGGCTGCGAAGGGGCGTACTCCTTGCGGATCGACATCAGACCGGGCATCTCGTGCTCGGCCAGGGTGATTTCCTTGCGGCCGAACTCCGCGAGCGAGAGGTCTGCGACCTTGAAGTCCATAGGGGTCTACTCCGTGATGGTGGTGGCTGGGGTGGTCGAAGCGGCCGACGTGGGTGGCGTGGCCGGGGTGGCCGCGGCCTGGCGTACGTCCAGGTCCAGGTTCTGATGGATCTCTAGAGTCGCGGTGGACTTGTTGAGGGTGATGTAGTGCAGGCCGGGCGCCCCCTCGGCGAGCAGCCGCTCGGCCATCCGGGTGGCGTACTCGACGCCGATCCGGTGGCCGTCGCCGGGGCTGTCCTGGGCCGCTTCGAGGCGCTGGGCGAGGTCCGCGGGGAAGCGGGCGTCGCTCAGTTCGGAGAAGCGCCGGATCTGCCGGACGTCGGTCGCGGGCATGATCTCGGGGATGACCGGGGTGAGGCAGCCGACCGAGCAGAGTCGGTCGCGCAGCCGTAGGTAGTCCTCGACGTGGAAGAACATCTGGGTGATCGCGTAGTCCGCGCCCGCCCGGCACTTGGCGGCGAAGTGGCGGATGTCCTCGTCCCAGGAGGGCGAGCGGGGGTGCCGCTCGGGGAACGCCGCCACACCGACCGTGAAGTCGCCCAACTGCCGGATCAGCGTGACGAGTTCATGGGCGTGGGCCAGCCCGTCGGGGTGCGCCGTCCAGTCCCCCTTGGGGTCGCCCGGCGGGTCCCCGCGCAGGGCCAGGACGTCGCGGATGCCCGCGTCGGCGTACTGCCCGATGATGTGGCGCAGCTCGGCCACCGAGTGCCCGACGGCGGTGAGGTGGGCGACCGGGCGCAGGGTGGTCTCGGCCGCGATGCGCTTGGTGACCTCGACGGTCCGGTCGCGGGAGGAGCCGCCGGCGCCGTAGGTGACGGAGACGAAGGAGGGGGCGAAGGACTCGATCCGGCGGATGGCGTTCCACAGGACGCGTTCCCCGGCGTCCGTCTTCGGCGGGAAGAACTCGAAGGAGAAGCTCTGCCGGCCCTGAGCCAGCAGTTCGCGGACGCCAAGCGTGGCCGGGGCGGACGTGCGGGGGCGCTCGGCGGTGGCGGTGGCGGTGCCTGCGGCTGTGGCTGGGGCGGGCGCGCTGGCGGTGAGTGTGGCCGGCATGTCTGTCTCCTCTCGAATCTCTCGGTGCGTTCCTCAGCGTGCGTTGAAGTACTTCGCTTCGGGGTGGTGGATGACGATGGCGTCGGTGGACTGTTCGGGGTGGAGCTGGAACTCCTCGGAGAGGTGGACCCCGATGCGTTCGGGCTGGAGGAGATCGGCGATCTTGGCGCGGTCCTCCAGGTCGGGGCAGGCGCCGTAGCCGAGCGAGAAGCGGGCGCCGCGGTACTTGAGGTCGAACATGTCCTCGACCCGGGACGGGTCCTCGCCGGCGTAGCCGAGTTCGGCGCGGACGCGGGCGTGCCAGTATTCGGCCATGGCTTCGGCGAGCTGGACGGACAGGCCGTGCAGTTCGAGGTAGTCGCGGTAGGCGTCGGCGGCGAACAGTTTGGCGGTGGCCTCGCCGATCCTGGAGCCGACGGTGACGACCTGGAGGCCGATGACGTCGGTCTCCCCCGATTCCTCGGGGCGGAAGAAGTCGGCCAGGCACAGGCGGCGGCCGCGGCGCTGGCGGGGGAAGGTGAACCGGGTCCGTTCGTTGCCCTGCTCGTCCAGGATGATCACGTCGTCGCCCTTGGACACGCACGGGAAGTAGCCGTAGACCACGGCGGCTTCCAGCAGGTTCTCGGTGTGCAGTTTCTCCAGGAGCCCGCGCAGCCGCGGCCGGCCCTCGCTCTCGACCAGTTCCTCGTACGTCGGCCCGCCCGCGCGGGCCTGCTTGAGCCCCCACTGGCCCTTGAAGAGGGCGCCCTCGTCCAGCCAGGACGCGTAGTCCTTGAGCGGGATGCCCTTGACCACCCGCGTCCCCCAGAACGGCGGGACCGGCACCGGATTGGTGACGGCGACATCGGACCGTACGGAGCCCAGCTCGGGGACGTCCTCGATTGCGAGCTCCGGCGCCGCTTCGCGCTTGGCGACGCGGCGCTGCTTGAGGGGCGGGAGCTGCGCTCCGGAGACGCCCCGCTTGATGCCCATGAGGGCGTCCATGAGGCGCAGGCCTTCGAAGGCGTCGCGGGCGTAGCGGACTTCGCCTTCGTAGATGTCGTGGAGGTCTTGTTCGACGTAGGCGCGGGTGAGGGCGGCGCCGCCGAGGATGACGGGGTAGTCGGCGGCGAGTTTGCGCTGGTTGAGTTCCTGGAGGTTCTCCTTCATGATCACCGTGGATTTGACCAGCAGTCCGGACATGCCGATCACGTCCGCGCGGTGTTCCACCGCCGCTTCCAGGATCGCCGAGACCGGCTGCTTGATCCCGATGTTGACCACGTTGTAGCC
>NZ_JBEXPB010000034.1:0-71154 GCF_040611795.1 Streptomyces sp. NPDC006529
GGTGGCCGCCCCCCCCCCACCGGCGTCCCTGCCGCCCCACGCGGGGCCCGCGGCCGCGGCGGCCGCCGCCGCTGCCGCCGCGGCGGCCGCCGCCGCTGCCGAGACGGCGGCGCCGACCCCGCCCGAGACCACTCCGGAGACAGACGCGTGAGCCCCGCAGCCACCCTGGCCGCCGCCACCGCGGCAGGACCCGGGTTCCTCTCCCCGACCGGGGTCGAGATCGCATTCGTCCTGGTCGGCCTCGCCACCCTCGGCGCGGCCCTCGTCACGGTCACCACCAAGCAACTGGTGCACGCCGCCCTCTGGCTGGTCGTCGCCCTCGGCGGGATCGCCGTCGAGTACCTGCTGCTGACCGCCGAGTTCATCGCCTGGGTCCAGGTGCTGATCTACGTCGGCTCGGTGGTCGTCCTCCTGCTCTTCGGGCTGATGCTCACCAAGGCACCCATCGGGCGCTCCCCGGACGCCGACTCCGGCAACCGGGGGGTCGCGCTGGCGGTCGCCGTCTGCGCCGCGGGCTGCCTCGTGTGGGTGGTCGCCGACGCCTTCCGCACCACCTGGATCGGCCTCGACGGTCCGGCCCAGGGCTCCACCAAGGTGTCCGGCGAGTTCCTCTTCCAGCACTGGGTGCTGCCCTTCGAGGCGCTGTCCGTCCTGCTGCTGGCGGCCCTGGTCGGCGCGATCGTACTGTCCCGCAAGTCCGACCCGGCGGACCCGCGCCCGGCCACCGCCCCGGCCGGCGGCAGCGACGACAAGGAGGGGCAGCGCTGATGCACCTCGTCTATCCCGCCGTACTGGCGGCGCTCCTCTTCTGCACCGGCCTGTACGGGGTACTGGCCCGCCGCAACGCCATCCTGGTCCTGATGTCCGTCGAGCTGATGCTCAACGCGGTCAACCTGAACCTGGTGGCCTTCGACATCTGGCTGCGCGACACCCTGCACGCCGGCCAGGCCCTCACCCTCTTCACGATCGCCGTCGCCGCCGCCGAGATCGGCATCGGAATGGCCATCGTGCTGATGGTCTACCGCAACCGCGGCACCGCGGACGTCGACCGGCTGCGCGACACGGCGGAGCCGCCGCACGGCGCGGGCGACCCCGCGGACCCGAACGCCCCCGGCCACCCGGCGAACCCGGGCAACCCGAGCAACCCGAGCAACCCGAGCAACCCGAGCAACCCGAGCGAGGTCACCGCGTGAGCACCACGACCCTCGCCGTCCTCGTCCCGCTGCTGCCCTTCCTGGGCGCGCTGGCCGGACTGCTCGCCGGCCGAAGGGCCCCCGGATTCGTCCGCCCGCTCGCCGTCCTGCCGACGCTGGCCGCCGCCGTACTGGCCGTCCTCGTGGCGGTCCGGCACGGCGGCGGGAAGGCCGTCGACGCCGCGACGGAACTGACCCCGACCGGCTCCGTGCCGATCGAACTGGCGCTCCACCTGGACGGCTTCGCCGTCCTGGCGGCCGTCCTCGTCGGCGTCGTCGCGACCTGCGTGCAGCTCTTCTCGACGGCGTACCTGCGCGAGGACCCGCGCTACGCGTCCTACGCGTCCCTGGTCTCGCTGTTCACCTCCGCCATGCTGCTCGTCGTCTACTCCGGCGACCTGATGGTGCTGCTGGTGGGCTGGGAGGTCATGGGCATCTGCTCGTACTTCCTGGTCGGCCACTACTGGGAGACCGAAGCCGCCCGGGCCGCCTCCCTCAAGGCCTTCCTCGTCACCAAGCTCGGTGACGTGCCCTTCCTGATCGGCCTGTTCGCCCTCGCCGCCGACGCCGGTTCCTTCCGGATCACCAGGATCCTCGGGGCCGTCACGGCGGGCGGGCTCGACCACCCGACCCTGATCGCGCTGCTCCTGCTCGCCGGAGTCGCGGGCAAGTCCGCCCAGTTCCCGCTGCACACGTGGCTGCCCGACGCGATGGCGGGCCCGACCCCCGTCTCCGCGCTGATCCACGCGGCGACCATGGTCGCCGCCGGCATCTACTTCATCGCGCGCCTCCTGCCCGTCTTCACGGCCTCCCGGGCTGCGCTGGTGGTCATGGCCGTGATGGCGGCCGTGACGATGATCGGCTCCGCCCTGGCCGCCCTCGCGCAGGACGACATCAAGCGGGTGCTCGCCTACTCCACGATCGGCCAGCTCGGTTACATGACCGGCGCCCTGGCCGTCGGCGACCGCGGCGCCGCCGTCTTCCACCTCCTCTCGCACGGTGCCTTCAAGGCCCTCCTCTTCCTGGGCGCGGGCGTGATCATCCACGCCGCCGGGACGAACTCCCTGGCCGCCATGGCCCGCACGGACGGCCTGGCCCGGCGCATCCCGGACGCCTTCTGGACGATGACGATCGCGCTCCTCGCGCTCGCCGCCGTCCCGCCCTTCGCCGGGTTCTTCTCCAAGGAGACCGTGCTGGTCGCCGCCGAGCAGGCCGCCCGCGGCCACACGGAAGCGGTGCCCGGCGCCGTCGGCTGGCTCGTGCTGGCCGCCGCCGTGCTGACCGCGCTGCTCACCGCCGCCTACGCCACCCGCCTGTGGCTGATGGCCTTCCGCGGCCGCGGGGCCGCCGCCCCCGACCACGGCAGGGAACCCCTCGCCATGACGGGCGTGCTGTGGCTGCTGGCGATCCCGTCGGTCGGCCTCGGCCTAGCCGCCGGACCGATCGCCGACTGGTTCGACGGCGGCGAGCTCGCCCCCACGCTGGAGACCTCCGTCCTCGGCACCGGCGCCGCCGCCATCGGCGCGCTGCTGACCTACGGCCTGTGGCAGCGCGCCGCCGCCCGGGCAGCCGCCGGAGCGGGCCTGGCCCGGACCGGCGTACCCGCCGCGGCCGCCGCCGCCGAGTCCGCCGCCGAGACCCCCGAGGTCGCCGAGGTCACCCACGACCACCCCGCCGTCCCCGCCGGACCCGCGCCCGACCCCGGCAAGGCGCTCCTCGGCCCCCTGCACCGCCACGCGGCCGCCGGGTTCCACCTGGACGCCCTCTACGACCTGCTCTTCGTCCGGCCCGTCCGGGGCGCCGCGAGCCTCGTCCGGTTCCTGGACCGCGAGGTCGTCGACACCTACGTCCGGGGCGCGGGCGGCGCCCCCCGGCTGCTCGGCACCCTCGTACGCCGCGCCCAGAGCGGCAACGTGCAGAGCTACCTGAGCGCCCTGCTCGCCGGGGCCGTGGTCCTGGCGCTCGCCACCGCCGTCCTCGCCAACGTCAACGCCGGATCGTGAGCCGTGAGTCAGCCGTGATTGATATCAGCGCATCCGTGATGCAGTTCCTTCTGGCGTTCATCGTGGCCGCACCGCTCCTCGGTGCCGTGGCGGCCCTGCTCCCGGCCCCGCCCGGGCTCAGGGGCCGCGGCCCCGAGCAGGCCGTGCTGCGCCACGGCGTGACCGTGACCGGCGTGATCCTCGCCGCGGCCATCGCCCTCGCGCTGGGCTTCGACCACGACGCCCCGGCGCGCTTCCAGGCGACGACGGACATCAGCTGGATCCAGGCGCTGAACGTCCGGATCCACCTCGGCGTCGACGGCATCTCGCTCCCCCTCCTCCTGATGACCGCGCTGCTGTTCTTCCTCTGCGCGCTCTACAGCTACTTCAAGCTCCCCGCGGGCCCCTCCCCGAAGGCCTTCGTCGCCCTCCTGCTCGTCCTGGAGTCCGGCACCCTCGCCACCTTCGCCGTCCTCGACCTGCTGCTGTTCTTCCTGGCCTTCGAGATGGTCCTCATCCCGATGTACTTCCTCATCGCCCGCTGGGGCGGTGCGCAGCGGCAGGCCGCCGCCTGGAAGTTCATCCTCTACACGCTGCTCGGTTCCGTGGTCATGCTCCTCGGGCTGCTGCTGATCGGGCTCGACAGCGGCACCTTCGACATGGTGGCACTGGCCACCGACAACGGCCGCGGGCTGTCCCACACCACTCAGGTGCTGGCCGTCCTGGCCATCGGCACCGGCCTCGCCGTGAAGACCCCGATGTGGCCGCTGCACAGCTGGCTCCCGGACGCCCACACGGCCGCCCCGACCGTCGGCTCCGTGCTGCTGGCCGGCGTCATGCTGAAGATGGGCACCTACGGGTTCGTCCGGATCCTGCTGCCCGTCGCCCCCGACGGCATGCACACCTTCGCGCCCTACCTGGCCGCCTTCGCCGTCGTCGGGATCGTCTACGGATCCCTCGCCTGCCTCGCGCTGGCCCGCAAGGGGGCCAAGGGCGACCTCAAGCGCCTGATCGCCTACTCCTCCGTCGGCCACATGGGCTTCGTGCTCCTCGGCATCGCGACCATGACCCCGACGGGAGTCAACGGCGCGCTCTTCGCCAACATCGCCCACGGCCTGATCACCGGCCTCCTCTTCTTCCTCGTCGGCGCGCTCAAGGACCGCTACGGCACGAGCGACCTCGACACCCTCGCCGGAGCCACCGGCGCGGCCCTCTACGGCCGGGCCCCCCGCTTCGGCGCGCTCCTCGCCTTCGCCGCCGTGGCCTCCCTGGGCCTGCCCGGACTCGCGGGGTTCTGGGGCGAGATGCTGACCCTGTTCGGGGCCTTCGACCCCGCCGCCGGGCTGTCCCGCCCCGCCTTCCTCACCTTCATGGCGATCGGCGCCTTCGGCACCCTGCTCACCGCCGCCTACATGCTGGTCGTCGTCCGGCGCATCTGCATGGGCGACCCGCTGGCCCGCCCCGCGGACCAGGCCCCGCTCGCCGTCGCCGACGTCCAGCGCTACGAGTTCGCGGCCTGGACCCCGCTCGCCGCCCTCACCGTCCTCGCCGGCCTGTGGCCCGCTGTCCTCCTCGGCCTCACCGACCCGGCCGTCCAGAAGCTCCTCGCAGGAGGCACCTCATGACGGCCCTGTACGCGACCACGGCGGCCACCGTGGTGACCTCGGTCCCGGGCGGCCCGCACCCGGGCGCCGGCCTGGTCCAGTCGGTCGACTGGCTCGCGATCGCGCCGGTGGTCATCGCGGCCGCCGTCGGCCTGGCCATCCTGGTCGCCGACCTCTTCGTGCCCGAGCGGAAGAAGGCCCTCCTCGGCTGGACCGCCGTCGCGGGCCTGGCCGTCGCCACCCTCGCCCTGCTGCCGCTGCGTACCGGGGACCGCGCCACCTTCTGCCTCACCGCGGACCCGGGCGCCTGCAGTTACACCGCCGACCACTTCGCCCTGGTCGTGCAGTTCCTGGTGCTCGGCGGCGCGCTGGTCACCGCCCTGCTGTCGGTCACTGCCGTCGAGGAGAGCAGGCTGCCCGCCGGGGAGTTCTGGTTCCTGCTGCTCTCCTCCGCCGCGGGCGCGGCCCTGCTGCCCGCCTCCCGGGACCTCGCGACGCTGATCGTCGCCCTGGAGGTCGCCTCGCTGCCCGCCTTCGCCCTGGTGGGCCTGCGCCGGGGCGACCGGCTCTCCTCGGAGGCCGCCCTCAAGTTCTTCCTGTCCTCGGTGACGGCCACCGCCGTCTCCCTGCTCGGCGTCAGCTTCGTCTACGCCGCCACCGGCAGCCTGCACCTCACCCGGGTCGCCGAAGGCCTGGAGCGCGTCCCCGGACAGCTCGACACCCTGGCCATGGCGGGCGTCGCGCTCACCCTCGTCGGCTTCGCCTTCAAGACGGCCGCCGTCCCCTTCCACTTCTGGGTCCCCGACACCTACGTCGGCGCCCCGCTGCCCATCGCCGCCTACCTCTCGGTCATCGGCAAGGCGGTCGGCTTCACCGGCCTCGTCCTCGTCACCGTCATCGCCTTCCCGGCGTACTCCGACGTCTGGGGCCCGGCCCTGGCGGTCCTGGCCGCGCTCACCATGACCCTGGGCAACGCCGCCGCGCTGCGCCAGGCCAAGGACCGCGCGCACGGCGCCGTCCGCCTGCTGGCCTGGTCCTCCGTCGGCCAGGCCGGCTACCTGCTGGTCCCGATCGCGGCGGCGGCCTACGCCGGCCGGGACCAGATCGGCTCCACCGTCGCCTACGCGCTCATGTACGCCGCGGTCAACCTGGGCGCCTTCGCCGTCGCCGCCCTGGTGGCCCGTACGAGCCCGCTGGGCCGGATCGACGACTACCGCGGCCTCTACGCGACGCGGCCCTTCGCCGCCCTGTCGCTGGCCTTCTTCCTGCTCTGCCTGGCGGGCCTGCCCCCGGGCATCATCGGCCTCTTCGCCAAGGTCACCGTCTTCCGCTCGGCCGTGGACGCCGGGCTGGGCTGGCTCGCGGCCGTCATGGCGGTGAACGTCGTGGTGGCGCTCTACTACTACCTCCAGTGGACGGCGCTGCTCTTCCGTGCCCCGGCCGGGGACACGGACGCCGCGGCGGCCCCGGCGGCATCCCGCCCCAAGGCCCCGCTGCCCGTCGTGGCGGCCATCGCCCTCACCGCTGCTGTCGCTCTTGTGTTGTCGGGCGCCCCTCAGCTGGTACTACGTTTCGCATCCACCGCACTGTTCCCGCAGTAACCCGTACGGAGTAACACCCGGGCGGGCGGCCCGCGCGCGCCGCCCGCCCGCGCCCTCCGCCGCGCCGCCCGCCGGGGCCGCTCGCGGCCGCCCCGGCCGCTGCCGCGCGCCGCCCGGGACGGCGCCGGGAACCCGTCGCGCCCGCCTGGCGTTGACCAGGAAGGAAGGGTCCACTGGACCGGAGACCCTCCGACCACACACCCACATGTCCTCGCCTCACAGATCCACAGATCCACAGATCCACAGATCCACAGATCCTGGACGGGTCCCCTGCCGCACCACTTGGAGGGCGTACCGTGCACCGCCGGCACAACGGGCTGAAGACCGCCGTACTCCTGGGCGGCCTGTCGGCACTCATCATCGTCATCGGCAGTTTCTTCGGCAGGACCGGTCTCGTCGTGGCCGTCCTCGTCGCCCTGGGCACCAACGCGTACGCGTACTGGAACAGCGACAAACTGGCTCTACGCGCGATGCGCGCCCGCCCCGTCAGCGAGTTCGAGGCCCCCGGGCTCTACCGGATGGTGCGCGAGCTCTCGACCTCCGCGCGCCAGCCGATGCCCCGCCTCTACATCTCCCCGACCGAGGCCCCCAACGCCTTCGCCACCGGCCGCAACCCGCGCAACGCCGCCGTCTGCTGCACCGAGGGCATCCTGCGCATCCTCGACGAGCGCGAGCTGCGCGGAGTCATCGGGCACGAGCTGAGCCACGTCTACAACCGGGACATCCTGATCTCCTCGGTCGCCGGAGCCCTCGCCTCCGTGATCATGTTCCTGGTGAACTTCGCCTGGCTGATCCCGGTCGGCCGGTCCAGCGACAACGACGGCCCGGGCGTCTTCGGCATGCTGCTGATCATGATCCTCGGCCCGGTCGCCGCGTCCGTCATCCAGCTGGCCATCAGCCGCTCCCGCGAGTACGAGGCGGACGCGTCGGGGGCCCAGCTCACCGGCGACCCCCTGGCCCTCGCGAGCGCCCTGCGCAAGCTCGACGCCGGGACCAAGCAGCTCCCGCTGCCCCCCGAGCCCCGCCTGGAGACCGCGAGCCACATGATGATCGCGAACCCCTTCCGCCCCGGCGAGGGCATGTCCAGGATGTTCTCGACCCACCCCCCGATGGCCGAGCGCATCGCCCGGCTCGAACAGATGGCAGGCCGCCCGCAGTGAAAACCATCCTGAACGTCATCTGGCTCGTGCTCAGCGGCTTCTGGCTCTGCATGGGCTACGCCCTGGCCGGCCTGCTCCTGTGCGTCACCATCATCGGCATCCCGTTCGGCCTAGCGGCCTTCCGGATCGCCGTCTACGCCCTGTGGCCCTTCGGCTACACCACGGTCGAGCGACGCGACGCGGGCGCCCCGTCCTGCGTCGGCAACGTCCTGTGGCTGGTCCTCGCGGGCTGGTGGCTGGCGATCGGCCACATCGTCACCGGCCTCGCGCTGTGCGTGACGATCATCGGGATCCCGTTCGGCATCGCCAACTTCAAGATGGTCCCGCTGTCGCTGCTCCCGCTCGGCCGCGAGATCGTCCCGACCGACGCCCCCTTCGCCGGGCGCTGAGGTCCGTACCGCAGCCCCGCGGCGGCAGGGCAGGATAGGCTGATGGTGCTCGCTTGTACCACGATGCGCCCCTGATACCGCAGCACCATCAGGTCGAACCACGGGCAGGATGACCCATGTCGGCAGCGTCCTCCACGCCAACCCTGTCGGTTGTCGTTCCGATGTACAACGAGGAGGAAGCCCTCCCCGCGCTGGTGGAACGCCTGCGGCCGGTACTGGACGGCAGGGGTGCCGGCTACGAGGTCATCGCCGTCGACGACGGCAGCGCCGACCGCACCGCCGAGCTGCTCCAGGAGTTCCGGCGGACCTGGCCCGAACTGCGGGTCGTCGCACTGCGGGGCAACTCCGGCCACCAGGCCGCCCTGACCGCCGGTCTGCACAGCTCCAAGGGCGCGTACGTCGTCAGCATCGACGCCGACCTCCAGGACCCGCCGGAGAAGATCCCGGAGATGCTCGACCTGGCCGTCGCCGAGAACCTCGACATCGTCTACGGCGTCCGCACCGACCGCAGCACCGACACCGGCTTCAAGCGGCGCACCGCGGGCCTGTACTACTGGCTCATGCGCCGCGTCGTCGGCAAGCAGGTCCCCTCGCAGGCCGGTGATTTCCGGCTGCTCAGCCGGGAGACCGTCGAGGCGCTCAAGGCCCTGCCGGACCAGCACCAGGTGTACCGCCTGCTCGTGCCGTGGCTCGGTTTCCCCAGCGGCGAGGTCACCTACCAGCGCGGTGAACGGGTGGCGGGCGAGACCAAGTACTCGCTGGGCAAGATGGTCCGCCTCGCCGTCGACAGCATCACCAACTTCTCCGCCGCCCCGCTGCGACTGGCGACCTGGCTCGGGGTGTTCACCTTCTTCTCCTGCTTCGTGCTGATGGCGGTGACCTTCGTCGTCTGGCTCATCGGGCACACCGTCCCGGGCTGGACCTCGCTGTTCGTGGCGATGCTCTTCCTCGGCGGCGTCCAGCTGATATGCGTCGGACTGCTCGGCGAGTACATCGGGCGCATCTACACCGCCGTGCAGCGCCGTCCCACGTTCTTCATCGGCTACGACTCCGACGCCGCCGCCGACGCCCCGGGCAAGGGCGCGGCCGCCAAGGGCCGGGAGAACGCCGGGGTCTGACCCGCCGCCCCTCGCGCTGCTACGCCGCCGGTCCGGACCCCGCGCGGGACCCGGGCCGGGCGCGCACGCCGTACAGCACGGCCCCCAGCGCCAGCACCCCCGTACCCGTCAGCACCGACGCGAGCGGCAGCGCGCACGCCAGCACCACGCACCCGGCCAGCCCCACCACCGCCACCCCCCGCCCGACGCGGCCCTCGCGACGCCCCTCGACGGGGTCGGCACCCGCGCCCGCGGCCGGCTCGGCCCCGCTCCCCGCCCCGCGGCTTCCGCCGAGCGTCCACGCCGCGGCGTTGGCGATCGCGTAGTACACCAGCACCCCGAAGGACGAGAAACCGATCGCCCCCCGCAGGTCCACGGTCGCGGCCAGCACCGCGACCACCGCCCCCACCGCGAGCTCCGCCCGGTGCGGTACCCCGCGCCGCGGATGTACGGTCGCCAGCGCGCGCGGCAGATGACCGTCGCGGGCCATGGCCAGAGCGGTCCGCGACACCCCCAGCACCAGCGCCAGCAGCGAGCCCACGGCCGCCAGCACCGCCCCCGCCCGCACCACCGGGGTCAGCCCGCCCCAGCCGGCCGCCCGGACCGCGTCGGAGAGCGGCGCCGCGGAGGCGGCCAGCCCCGCCGTCCCCAGCACCGACAGCACGGCCACCGTCACCGCCGCGTAGACGGCCAGCGCGATCCCCAGCGCCAGCGGGACGGCGCGCGGGATGGTCCGCCGCGGGTCCCGGACCTCCTCGCCCAGGGTGGTGATCCGCGCGTACCCGGCGAAGGCGAAGAACAGCAACCCGGCCGCCTCCAGCAGCCCCCGCGCACCCCGCGGCCCGGCGCCCCACGGAACAGCGCCCCCGGCCGCGCCGGAGGTCAGGCAGAGCACCACGACCCCGGCGAGCACCGCCAGTACGGCCGCCACGATCAGCCGGGCGATCCGGGCCGACTTCTGCACGCCCCCGTACCCGGCGGCGGTCAGCGCCACCACCGCGACGACGGCCGCCACGTGCTCCCGCCCCGGCCACAGGTAGGCGCCCACCGTCAGCGCCATCGCCGCGCACGAGGCCGTCTTGCCGATGACGAAGGCCCAGCCCGCCAGGTACCCCCAGAAGGGGCCCAGCCGCTCGCGCCCGTACACGTACGTCCCGCCGGAGGACGGGTAGCGGGCGGCCAGCCGGGCCGAGGAACGGGCGTTGCAGTAGGCCACCACGGCAGCCAGGGCGAGCGCCGCCAGCAGGCCGTCGCCGGCCGCGCGCGCCGCGGGGGCCGGCGCGGCGAAGATCCCCGCGCCGACCATCGCGCCCAGCCCGACGACCACCGCGTCGCCCACCCCGAGGCTCCGCCGCAGCCCGCCCCCCGGCCGGCCGGCCGTCGTACCGCTCTCTCGATGTGTCACGGCCGGGAGACTAGCCCGCCCCGGTGACGCCCCCGTGACCGGCAGCGGAAGCCTCGCGCTCCGCCCGCTGCGCCTGCCGGCCGCCCAGCGCGGTCGGGCACGTGTGGTCGAGGCGTACAGCTGACCGGCGATCAGCCCGAGCCCGGGCGCCCGCCACCGGACCCCGGACACGGCCGAGGGCGCAACGGGGAGGATCCCCGTTGCGCCCTCGGCGGCCGCGACCGGTTGCCGTGGCCCGCAGGTCAGCGGTAGTTCACGAACTGGATCGCGAAGTCCAGGTCCTTGCCCTTGAGCAGGGCCTGGACCTCCTGGAGGTCGTCACGGCTCTTGGAGGTGACGCGCAGTTCCTCGCCCTGCACCTGGGCCTTGACGGCCTTGGGGCCCTCGTCCCGGATGATCTTCGCGACCTTCTTGGCGTTCTCCTGGGAGATGCCCTCCTCGATCGTGGCGAAGATCTTGTACTCCTTGCCGGACAGCTGCGGCTCGCCGGCGTCGAGCGCCTTCAGCGAGATGCCGCGCTTGACCAGCTTGGTCTCGAACACGTCGAGGACGGCCTTGACGCGGTCCTCGGAGTTCGCCTCCATGACGATCTTCTCGCCGGACCAGGCGATCGTGGCGCCGGTGCCCTTGAAGTCGTAGCGCTGCGAGAGTTCCTTGGCGGTCTGGTTGAGGGCGTTGTCGACCTCCTGCCGCTCGACCTTCGAGACGATGTCGAAACTGGAGTCGGCCATGTGCTGTGGCTCCTTGAAGTCGGCTGTGATGCCCCGCAGGGGCACGCGCCGGATGTTCCCCGGCCGCGCCGTCAAGCCTAGGGCCTGCGCCCCCGATGGGACCGGAGAGCCCGGGGCTCCGTGTCCGATCAATGCGGTGGCGGAGCACCCCTGTCCATCAGGTATCGTTTACGTCGTTGCCAGAGAGCACCGCCGCGAGGCGGAGATCGAGGCTTCCTCCCATGGCGGTGTGCCCGAGTGGCCAATGGGAACGGACTGTAAATCCGTCGGCTTAGCCTACCCAGGTTCGAATCCTGGCGCCGCCACGTGGTAAAGAAGTCCCCCTGATCAGCGGAAACGCCGATCAGGGGGACTTTTTCGTACGGCTGCGGCCCGGGCCGGTGCTCCGGCTGCGGCGCTCTGCTCAGATGACGTCCCGACGGGTCTCGTCCACCACCGGGATCGCGCCCGCGGCGCGGCGCCGCTTGAAGATGCTCGTGTAGACGGCGAGACCGATCGCCCCCACCGCCATCATGATCAGGCCGACCAGGGGAAGGTTGACGCTGTCCATCTTCCAGTCGGTGGCGAAGGTGAGGATGGCGCCCACCACGATCAGGATGATGCATCCGCCTATGCCCATGAGTTGCCTCCGCTGTTTGGCTGTCTGACGGCGCGGTTACCCGGCTTCTCGGGGTGAAAACGCCCCCGCGGCCCGGGGGTTGGGGCGCCGCGCCGTCGGCGGGCCGCCACCGCCCGGATGCCGCGCAGAGGGCTTACGTCCCGCAACGTCACGGACCGCCGGTCGTTCACCCCGCGTGATGTGGACTACTGACGCCCGCGGCAAGATCGGCGGCGGGGTGCTGCTCGCCCTGCTCGGAGCCGGCATCCCGGCCCTGGTCGGGGCCGCGCTGCACGGGCACACCGGCGACCCGTACCGCGAGACCCGGCTCTACTTCGGCACCGAGCGCCCCCGCGGCGCGCCCCCGGTCGCGGAGCGGGAGTTCGACCGCTTCCTGGACCGGGAGGTCACGCCGGCCTTCCCCGAGGGGCTGACCGTGCAGCCGGGGCACGGGCAGTGGCGCGGGCCGGACGGGCGGACCGTCCGTGAGACCTCGTACGAGGTGGTGCTGCTCTATCCGGAGAAGGGCGCCGACGAGCGCGGCGCGCGCATCGAACGGATCCGCCGGGCGTACGAGAAGGAGTTCGCCCAGGATTCGGTCCTGCGCTCCGACGACGAGGTGCACGCCGACTTCTGACGACGGCTCGGGGCGCTGGGCTCCGGACTCCCGGGCTCCCGGGCTCCCGGGCTTCCGGCCCCCCGCGCTCAGTTGCCCGCGACGTCCTTGACCGCCACCGCGACCGGCTTGCTCCCCGACACCAGCTCCAGCGTCAGGCCGGCCGTCGCGGGGGTCTCCACCAGCTCCGCCAGCACCGCCGCCACGTCGTCGCGGGGGACCGGCCCGCGGCCCGTGGCGGCCTCCAGGCGGACCAGGCCCGTCCCCTCCTCATCGGTGAGCTCGCCCGGACGCAGGACCGTCCACTCCAGGCCCAGCCGGGTCCGCAGGTGGTCGTCCGCCTCGCCCTTGGCCCGCAGGTAGACGTCGAAGACGTCGTCACCCGGATGGTTCGCGTCCGCCCGGATCGAAGACACCATCAGGAACCTCGGCACGCGCGCCCGTTCGGCCGCGTCCGCGAAGAGCACCGCCGCGCCCCGGTCCACCGTGTCCTTGCGCGCGGCGCCGCTCCCCGGGCCCGCGCCGGCCGCGAACACCGCGACCTGGGCGCCCTGCAGGATCCCCGCGACGTGCTCGACCGACGCCGACTCCAGGTCGCAGAGGACCGGTTCGGCCCCGGCAGCCCGGAGATCGTCGCCCTGTGCCGGATCGCGGATGATCCCCGCGACCTCGTACCCGCGCGCGGAGAGCAGGCGCTCCAGCCGCAGCGCGATCCGACCGTGTCCACCAGCGATGACAATGCGCATGACTCGACCGTACGTCGCCCCGCGCGCCCCCGCGCCCGTAGCCGCCGCCGACGCTCAGGGACCGGGCTCCGTACGGCCCTGCCGGGGCAGGTCGAGGGCGACCGCGACGGCCGAGTCGCAGTACTCCCGTACGGCGCTCGTCCGGGCGACCACGCGCCCGCGGTGGATCACGATCCGGCTGTATGCCAGGGACAGCACCGCCGCGATCCGGTCCCCGCGCACGGCGAGCAGCTCGGCCGGGAAACCGGCCTCCACGCGCACCTCCGGCAGGCCCATCGCCTCCCGGGCCGCCGTGCTCACCGCGTGGTAGGCCTCGGCCGCCCGCAGCCCGCCCTGCGAGGCCAGCAGGTACGCCGCCTCCAGCGGGTCCCCGCGGCCCACCGGGTTCCCGGCGTCCCGCAGCGCCCCGCTGCCCGCCGCGACGCGTACCCCGGCCGCGCGCAGCAGCCGTACGGGCGCAGTGCGCAGCCCGCGCCGCTCCAGGGCCGCGCAGTCGCCCTGGGGCAGGCAGGTCACCCGTACGCCGGCCGCGGCCAGCCGGTCGGCGGCCCGCGAAGCGATGTCCAGCGGGAGCCGGGACAGACCGCCGCAGGGGCCGATCGTGACGCCGGCACGCAGCCCGCCGGCCAGGGAGGCGAGCCGGGCGAGACGCCCGGGATCGTCACCATCCGTGTGCAGGTCCACGGGGCAGCCGTGCTCACCGGCCAGCTCCAGGACGGCCTCGACGAAGCCGGTGGGGTCGGGGTCCAGGTCCGGGCAGCCGCCGACGACGGCCGCGCCCATCTTGAGCGCGTCGCGCAGCATCGCCCGGCCGTCCGCCCCCGCGATGCCGGTCAGCAGCCGGGGGACGGCGACCGCGGTGAGATCGGCGAGCCCGCGCAGCGAGCGCCGCGCCTGGAGGACCGCCTCCATCGGGCCGAGGCCGTGGGCGTCGGTGATCCGGATGTGCGAACGGATGGCGGTGGCGCCGTGGCCGAGCTGGAGCAGCGCCGCCTCCGTGGCCCGGCGCTGGACCTCGTCGGCCGTGTAAGACACGGATCCCTCGGCGTCGGCGGTGAGCGCGGTGTCGCCGTGGGCGTGCGGTTCGGCGGGGGCGGGGAGCAGCAGGTAACCGGACAGCTCGACCCGGGAGGGAGCCGGGGCGCGCAGGCTCCCGGCGGGGGCGACCGCCCGGATGCGGCCGGCGCCGAGCAGGACGTCGACCGTCCGTCCGTCGCTCAGACGGGCGCCGGTGAGCAGCAGGGTGGTGGAGTCGGTGGGACCGGGGCCCTGGCCGTCGTCCCCGCCGCGGCCGCCGCGCGGAGAGGGGGACGGCTGCGGCGGCTGACTGTCGGGCATCGTGCTCCTGCGGGCGGCTCGGACGGTTCCTGGGCCCGTGGCCGCGGCCTGCGGCCCGCGGTCACGCAGCGTGCTCAGAGCCTAGGGTGCGGTGTGGCGCTCCTCACGGAGGAGGCCAATAGTCGTACCGGTGTGGTGCCCGTGGGGCGCGTGGTGAGGTCGGTGCGGAGTTGCTCCGGAGTTGCTCCGGAGGGGCGCGCGAGGGGGCCCAACGCCTCCGCGCGGGGGCCGGAGGTCAGCCGCCGCAAAGGATTTGGGCGATCGGCGGGCGACCGTGTAATGTCTTCCTCGCTCGCCCCAATAGCTCAGTCGGTAGAGCGTCTCCATGGTAAGGAGAAGGTCTGCGGTTCGATTCCGCATTGGGGCTCTGGTGAGAAAGGTCCCCTGCCTGCTTTAAGGTAGGGGAGCAATCACACCAAAGCGGCGTAGCTCAGTCGGTAGAGCAAGCGGCTCATAATCGCTGTGTCACCGGTTCAAGTCCGGTCGCCGCTACACACAGTAGCCGATTGCGGGGTCGGTCTCCCGGTCGGCTACTCTTGTATGCGTTCATCCGTCCCAATTTCCGTCAAGGAGCACTCACGTGGCTGCCACCGACGTCCGCCCGAAGATCACGCTGGCCTGCGTGGAGTGCAAGGAGCGGAACTACATCACCAAGAAGAACCGGCGTAATGACCCGGACCGTCTTGAGATGAAGAAGCACTGCCCGCGCTGCAACTCGCACACCGCGCACCGCGAGACCCGCTGACCCCAGCGGTTTCTCGAATACAGGCTCCGTCATAAGGTCGTCCCCTGCAAGGGGGGCGGCCTTGTGTCGTTTTCCCACGTCTTTCGTACGGCTTCCGTTCCGCCGTATCCAACACAGGAGGTTGTGAGCCATGGCGCTCGACCAGTCCTTCGTGGGGCGGAGCTATCCGCCCACCGATCCGTACGAGGTCGGCCGGGAGAAGATCCGCGAGTTCGCGGAGGCGGTGGGTGACGCCAACCCCGCCTACACCGATCCCGAGGCGGCCAAGGCGCTGGGTCATCGCGATGTGATCGCGCCCCCGACCTTCGTGTTCGCGATCACCTTCAAGGCGGCGGGGCAGGTCATCGAGGACCCGCAGCTCGGCCTGGACTACAGCCGGGTGGTGCACGGCGACCAGAAGTTCGCCTACACGCGCCCGGTGCGGGCGGGGGACCGGCTGCTGGTGACGTCCACCATCGAGGCCGTGAAGTCCCTCGCGGGCAACGACATCATCGACATCCGCGGTGAGGTCCACGACGAGACGGGTGAGCACGTGGTGACGGCCTGGACGAAGCTCGTGTCGCGGGCGCCGGCCGAGGCCGCCGACGCTGCCGGTACCGCTGCCGTCGGGGAGGTCTGAGATGGGTGCGCAGATCCGTTACGCGGACGTGGAGGTCGGCACCGAGCTGCCGGCCGGGACCTTCGGTGTCCAGCGGGCCACGCTGGTCCGCTACGCCGGGGCGTCGGGCGACTTCAACCCGATCCATTGGAACGAGAAGTTCGCCAAGGAGGTCGGGCTGCCGGACGTGATCGCGCACGGCATGTTCACCATGGCCGAGGCGATCCGGGTGGTCACGGACTGGGTGGGGGACCCGGGTGCGGTGGTGGAGTACGGGGTGCGGTTCACCAAGCCGGTGGTCGTGCCGAACGATGACGCGGGTGCGGTGATCGAGGTCACGGCCAAGGTCGCGGCGAAGCTGGAGGGCGACCGCGTGCGGGTGGACCTGACGGCGACCAGCGCGGGCCTGAAGGTGCTGGGCATGTCGCGCGCGGTGGTCCAGCTGGGCTGAGGGGCGGTGCCTTGCCTCGCCGTTCCGGGGGGCGGGGGTGGGTCGGCCGGGCGCGGTTCCGGGGCCCGTGCCCGCGCCTCAATCGCCGGCGGGGCTGGGTATGGCCGTCGGTGACCCGGGGCCGGGGCCGGGGCCGGGGGTGGGTCGGCCGGGCGCGGTCCTGGGGTCCCGCCTTGCCGGGGGCGGGGGTGGATCGGCCGGGCGTGGTCCCCGGGCTCGTACCCGCGCCTCAATCGCCGGCGGGGCTGGGTATGGCCGTCAGTGACCCGGGGTCGGGGTCGGGGGTGGGGGCGCGTCGGCTGGGTGCGGTGCGGTGCGGTGCGGCGCGGCGCGTTGTGCGGCGCGGTGCGGCGCGGCGCGGCGCGGCGCGGTGCGGGTGGTGGGGGCTGGTGTTCGTGCGGGGTCGGGGTGGGGCGGGGGAGCGCGGGCGCTGTGGGGTGTCTCCTCGGCTCGCAGAACCCGACCCGGGTCGGCCGGTTGACCGGCAGTGGTTCTGCTCGGCCTGCGGGGACACCCCACACCACCCCCACTCCCCCGCCAGCCCGGTCCCAGTTCCCCAACCCTGGCCCTCCCGCGGCCGACCCCGAGCCCTCCCGTGGCGAACCAGAGCCATAGCCAGCCCCGCCGGCGTTTGAGGCGCGGTACTGGGTCGGGGGGCCGCGCCCGGCCGTTCCGCCCCTGGCCCCGGGGAACCTCTGGGCCGCCGGAGCCATAGCCAGCCTCGCCGGCGTTTGAGGCGACGGTGCTGGCCAGGGGGCTGCGCCCGGCCGATCTCCCCCTGGCCCCGGGGCACCTCTGGGCTATGTCCGGGCCACCCGAGCCATAGCCAGCCCCGCCGGCGTTTGAGGCGCGGTACTGGGTCGGGAGCCGCGCCCGGCCGTTCCGCCCCTGGCCCCCGGGGCACGTCCGGGCCACCGGCGGCCACACCCAGCCCCGCCGGCGATTGAGGCGCGCATCCGGGTCGGGAGCGCCACCGACCCGCCCCCCGGGCCCCCGCCCCGGCCCCGCCCGCAACTCGCCACCGGCTACCGGTTGACGTAGTTAGTGATTGGCCACTAACTTAGCCGCATGGCCAGGATGAGCGCAGACGAGCGACGCGAGAGCGTCATCCTCGCGGCGATGCACGAGTTCGCCCGGGGCGGGTACTACGGGACCTCCACCGAGGCGATCGCCAAGCGCGTCGGCGTCTCGCAGCCCTACCTCTTCCGTCTCTTCCCCAACAAGCAGGCCATCTTCCTCGCCGCCGCCACCCGCTGCGTGCAGGACATCCGCGCCGTCTTCGCCGAGTCCTCCAAGGGCCTCCACGGCGAGGAGGCCCTCCAGGCGATGGCCGAGGCCTACATGCGGCTCATCAGGGAGCAGCCCGACAAGCTCCAGATGCAGCTGCAGGTCTACGTCACCGTCGCCGCCGCCGAGGCCGCCGGGGAGCCGGGGTTCGGCGAGATGGTCCGCAGCGGGTGGATGGAGCTGTGGGACACCGTCGAGGGTCCGCTGGGCGAGGGTTCGGTCGGGGTCACCGACTTCATGGCCTACGGCATGCTGATCAACACCCTCGCCGCCATGGGGTTCCCGCCCGGCCACCGGGTCTGGGACGACTGCTACCCGTCCGTGCGGCCCGAACACCGCCCCACCGGGTGAGTGCCGGGGGCGCGCCCAGCGAGGACCGCAGGGCGCCGCCTCCCCTTTTTTTGGGCAGCAAAGTTAGTAATTGATAACTAACGTTCCACATGGGGGAACCGTGAACGTGAACACGCACGACCAGCCCGCCACCGACACCCGCCTGCGCGGCCCCGCCGTCTGGGCCCTCGTCCTCACCGGCGTCGCCAGCTTCATGGCCGCCCTCGACAACCTCGTCGTCACCACCGCCCTCCCCGCCATCCGCGAGGACCTCGGCGGCGCGCTGGAGGACCTCGAATGGACGGTGAACGCCTACACCCTCACCTTCGCCGTCCTGCTCATGTTCGGCTCCGCCCTCGGTGACCGGTTCGGCCGCCGCAAGCTCTTCGTCACCGGCCTCGGCGTCTTCACCGCCGCCTCCGCCGCGGCCGCGCTCTCGCCCGGCATCGACGCCCTCATCGCCGCCCGCGCCGTCCAGGGCGTAGGCGCCGCGATCATGATGCCGCTCACCCTCACCCTGCTGACCGCGGCCGTCCCGGCCGCCCGCCGCGGCATGGCGCTGGGCATCTACGGCGCCGTCACCGGCCTCGCCGTCGCCAGCGGCCCGCTCATCGGCGGCAGCCTCACCGAGCACATCTCCTGGCAGTGGATCTTCTGGCTCAACGTGCCGATCGGCCTCGCCCTGATCCCGCTCGCCCGCCTGCGCCTCGCCGAGTCCACCGCGCCCAACGCCCGTCTGGATCTCCCCGGCACGCTCCTCATCAGCGGCGGCCTCTTCGGCATCGTCTACGCCCTGGTCAACGCCAACTCCGACGGCTGGACCAGCACCCCGGTGCTGACCGGCCTCATCCTCGGTGGCGCGCTCGTCGCCGGATTCGTCCACCACGGCTCCGGCAACCCGAACGCGATGCTCCCGATGCGCCTCTTCCGCGACCGCGGCTTCCTAGGGATCAACCTGGCCAGCCTGCTGATGTTCCTCGGCATGTTCGGTTCGATCTTCCTGCTCAGCCAGTTCCTCCAGGGCGCCGCCGGGTACTCGCCCACCGAGGCCGGGCTGCGCATGCTGCCCTGGACCGGCATGCCGATGATCGTCGCCCCGATCGCCGGCATCCTCTCCGACCGCATCGGCGGCCGCCCGGTCGTCGCCACCGGCCTCGCCTTCCAGGCCCTGGGCCTCGGCTGGTTCGCCATGGTGCTCGCCCCGGACGTGTCGTACGCCGCCCAGCTCCCCGCGCTGATCCTCAGCGGCATCGGCATGGCCCTGTACTTCGCCCCCGCCTCGAACGTCCTGATGTCCACCGTCGCCCCCGCCGACCAGGGCAGGGCCTCCGGGGCCAACGCCGCCCTGCGCGAGCTCGGCGGAGCCCTCGGCGTCGCGGTCCTCGCCTCGGTCTTCGCCGCCCAGGGCGGTTACCAGAGCGCCCGCACCTTCACCGACGGAACCGTCCCCGCCCTGTGGATCGGCGCATGCGCCGTCGCCGTGGCCGCGCTGCTCGCCCTGCTGCTCCCCGGCCGGGCCGCCCAGCGCCGCAAGGCCCTGGGCCCGGTCGGCGGCTCCGGGGCCGCCGCGACCCCGGAGCGGATCAAGGTCCCGGCCAACTGAGGCCCGTACCGCCGCCCGTACCGCCGTACCGCCGCCCGTACCGCCGCCCGTACCGCCGCCCGTACCGTCCGGCCCATCCCGACAGCCGAGGAGCGCGCACCATGCCCGACATCCCCTGGATGACCCCCAGCCGGCCCGCCCCCGGCGCGCAGGTCTACGTCATGGCCTCCAGCTTCGAGACCACCACGCTCCTGGGCGCCGTCCGCTTCTTCCTCAAGGCGCCCGGCATCGTCCTCCAGATCCGCAAGGCCCCCGGAGCGCACGGCGCCGCCCTGCGCGCGCGGGTCCTCGGCCGGATCTTCCTGACCCTCTCCGCCTGGGAGGACCGGGACGCGCTCTACCGCTTCGCCCGCAGCGAGCCGCACCGCACCAGCTCCCGCGCCGCGAGCGCGTACATGAAGGAGTCGGTCTTCACCTACTGGACCCAGGACGCCGCCGAGCTGCCCGTGAGCTGGGCCGAGGCCGAGCGCCGCCTCGCCGAGGAGAAGGCCGGGCGCTGAGATCCGGGACACGGGGGAACCCGTACGGTCCGTGGCCCCGCACCGCCAGGGGGGCACGGACCGTACTCTTGTCCCCGTGCAGGAACTCCACGATGCCCCCCTCGCCCCGCTGACCACCTTCCGCCTCGGCGGCCCGGCCACCCGGCTGGTCACCGCGACCACCGACGCCGAGGTCGTCGCCGCCGTGCGCGCGGCCGACGAGAGCGGTACGCCGCTGCTGCTCATCGGCGGCGGCAGCAACCTGGTCATCGGCGACCGGGGCTTCGACGGCACCGCCCTGCGCATCGCGACCACCGGCTTCACCCTCGACGGCACCACGCTCGAACTCGCCGCGGGCGAGAACTGGAGCGAGGCCGTCGCCCGCACCGTCGAAGCGGGCCTCGCGGGCATCGAGTGCCTCGCCGGGATCCCCGGCTCCGCGGGCGCGACCCCGGTCCAGAACGTGGGGGCGTACGGCCAGGAGGTCTCCAGCACCCTCACCGAGGTCGTCGCCTACGACCGCACGCTCGGCGAGACGGTCACCCTCTCGAACGCCGAGTGCGCGTTCTCGTACCGCCACAGCACCTTCAAGGAGCAGCCGGAGCGCTACGTCGTGCTGCGCGTCCGCTTCGCCCTGGAGGCCGCCGGCGGGCTCTCCGCGCCGATCAAGTACCCCGAGACCGCCCGCGCCCTCGGCGTCGAGGCGGGCGACCGGGTCCCGGCCGCCACCGCCCGCGAGACCGTCCTGCGGCTGCGCGCGAGCAAGGGCATGGTGCTCGACCCCGCCGACCACGACACCTGGTCGGCCGGCTCCTTCTTCACCAACCCCGTGCTGACCGACGAGGCCTACGCCGACTTCCTCGCCCGCGTCCACGACCGGCTCGGCCCCGACACCGCCCCGCCCGCCTACCCGGCCGCCGACGGCGGTACGAAGACCAGCGCGGCCTGGCTGATCGACAAGGCGGGCTTCACCAAGGGCTACGGCACCGGCCCCGCCCGCATCTCGACCAAGCACACCCTCGCGCTCACCAACCGCGGTCAGGCCACCACCGAGGACCTGCTCGCCCTGGCCCGCGAGGTCGTCGCGGGCGTCCACGCGGCCTTCGGCGTCACCCTGGTCAACGAACCGGTGACGGTCGGCGTCAGCATCTGAGGAGTCCCGGCCGCCCATGCTCTATCCCCTGCACGGGGCCGGTACCGACCCCACCCGGCTCGTGGGGCGCGCGATCAGCAGCGTCGTCGCGTCCTGGCACGTCTACGAGGGCGAACGCTCCGAGGCCCCGCTCGACGTCTGGCTGACCGACAGCGAGGGCGACTGCACCCGCATCACCACCGGGTCCGACTGGTGCCTCATCGTCGAGTCCGCCCGGCCGCACGAGCCCTACGACATGGGGGAGTGGGGCCGCATCGAGGTCGGTGACGACCTCGGCGACCACCCCTTCCTGCGCCATCTGGGCGACACCGTGGCGACCGTGGCCGAGTTCGCGGTGCCCGAGCAGGGCCGCACCCACCTGGAGATCGGCTTCACCGACGGAGACCGGGTCCGGGCCGACTGCTGGGAAGGCGACCTGCGCCTCACCCGCTGACGCCCGCCCCGGCGCTCGGCCGGTCAGCCGGTCAGCCAGTGG
Source organism: Streptomyces sp. NPDC006529 (assembly GCF_040611795.1). Lineage (NCBI taxonomy): Bacteria > Bacillati > Actinomycetota > Actinomycetes > Kitasatosporales > Streptomycetaceae > Streptomyces > Streptomyces sp. NPDC006529. The sequence goes on from NZ_JBEXPB010000034.1 coordinate 21,582, forward strand.
TCGATCCCGGCCAGCAGCTTGGCCTGCACGTCCGAGGGGGCGGCCGAACCGCGGACCGACTGGCGGGCCAGCTCCGCCAGCTCCGCGTCCGTGAAGGCGTGGTGGCGGCGGGCGATCTCGTACTGGGCCGCCAGCCGGGACCCGAAGAGCAGCGGGTCGTCGGCGCCCAGCGCCATCGGCACCCCGGCGTCGAAGAGGGTCCGCAGCGGGACGTCCTCGGGACGCTCGTAGACCCCCAGCGCCACGTTGGAGGCGGGGCAGACCTCGCAGGTGATCTGCCGGTCGGCCAGCCGCTGCAGCAGCCGCGGGTCCTCGGCCGCCCGTACGCCGTGGCCGACGCGGGAGGCGCGCAGGTCGTCCAGGCAGTCCCGGACGGAGGAGGGGCCGCCGAGCTCACCGCCGTGCGGGGCCGCGAGCAGGCCGCCCTCCCGGGCGATGGCGAAGGCCCGGTCGAAGTCGCGGGCCATGCCGCGGCGCTCGTCGTTGGAGAGCCCGAAGCCGACGATGCCGCGGTCGGCGTAGCGGACGGCGAGCCGCGCCAGGGTGCGGGCGTCCAGCGGGTGCTTCATGCGGTTGGCGGCGATGACCACGCGCATCCCGAGGCCGGTCTCGCGGGAGGCGGCGTCCACGGCGTCCAGGATGATCTCGACGGCCGGGATCATCCCGCCCAGCAGCGGGGCGTAGGAGGTCGGGTCGACCTGGATCTCCAGCCACCCGCTGCCGTCCCGGACGTCCTCCTCGGCGGCCTCGCGCACCAGGCGCCGGATGTCGTCGGGCTCGCGCAGGCAGGAGCGGGCGGCGTCGTAGAGCCGCTGGAAGCGGAACCAGCCGCGCTCGTCGGTGGCTCGCAGCTTGGGTGGCTCTCCGCCGGTCAGCGCGTCGGGCAGCCGCACGCCGTACTTGTCGGCCAGCTCCAGCAGGGTCGACGGGCGCATGGAACCCGTGAAGTGCAGGTGGAGGTGGGCTTTCGGCAGAAGCGTGAGATCGCGTACGTGCTCCATCCGGTGATCCTGCCGTACGAATCGCGTCCGCGGGAGCCCGTTTCCCGATCGAGGGGCCGCCCGAACGCAGTTCGGGCCCGCCGGCGGGGCTGAAAATCGGCCCCGCCGGCGATTGAGGCGCCCCCGGAGGGACGGGAAAGGGGGCCCCGGGTGAACCCGGGACCCCCTTTCCTCACGCTGCGGGCCGCTCTAGGCCTTGGCCTCGGCCAGCAGGTTCTGGATCCGGGTCACGCCCTCCACCAGGTCCTCGTCACCGAGGGCGTAGGAGAGGCGCAGGTAGCCCGGGGTGCCGAAGGCCTCGCCCGGGACGACCGCGACCTCGGCCTCGTCCAGGATCAGGGCCGCCAGCTCGACCGAGGTCTGCGGGCGCTTGCCGCGGATCTCCTTGCCGAGCAGCTCCTTGACCGAGGGGTACGCGTAGAACGCGCCCTCCGGGGTCGGGCAGAAGACGCCGTCGATCTCGTTCAGCATCTTCACCATGGTCTGGCGGCGGCGGTCGAAGGCCTTGCGCATCTCCGCGACGGCGTCCAGGTTGCCCGATACCGCCGACAGCGCCGCGACCTGCGCCACGTTGGAGACGTTGGACGTGGCGTGCGACTGGAGGTTCGTCGCCGCCTTGACGACGTCCTTCGGGCCGATGACCCACCCGACGCGCCAGCCCGTCATGGCGTACGTCTTGGCCACGCCGTTGACGACGATGCAGCGGTCGGCGAGCGCGGGCACCAGCACGGGCAGCGAGGTGAACGTCGCGTCGCCGTAGACCAGGTGCTCGTAGATCTCGTCCGTCAGCACCCACAGGCCGTGCTCGGCGGCCCACTCGCCGATGGCGCGGGCGTCCTCCTCCGAGTAGACGGCGCCGGTCGGGTTGGAGGGCGAGACGAAGAGGACGACCTTCGTACGGTCGGTGCGCGCCGCTTCCAGCTGCTCCACGGAGACCCGGTAACCGGTGGTCTCGTCGGCGACGACGTCCACCGGGACACCGCCCGCGAGGCGGATCGACTCCGGGTAGGTGGTCCAGTAGGGGGCCGGGACGATGACCTCGTCGCCCGGGTCGAGGATCGCGGCGAAGGCCTCGTAGATGGCCTGCTTGCCGCCGTTGGTGACGAGGATCTGGGCCGGGTCGACGGCGTAGCCGGAATCGCGCAGGGTCTTCTCCGCGATGGCCTTCTTCAGCTCCGGCAGACCGCCGGCCGGCGTGTATCGGTGGTACTTCGGGTTGCGGCAGGCCTCGACCGCCGCCTCGACGATGTAGTCGGGGGTCGGGAAGTCGGGCTCGCCGGCGCCGAAGCCGATGACCGGACGGCCGGCGGCCTTGAGGGCCTTGGCCTTGGCGTCGACGGCGAGGGTGGCGGACTCGGAAATGGCGCCGATACGGGCGGACACCCGGCGCTCGGAAGAAGGCGTTGCAGAGGTCATGCGGCCAATCGTCCCAGACTGCAAAGTGGCGCCGCACAACGTTTCAGGTACCGGACGGAGCAGCTCCGGGCGGCTTCTGTTCGACGTCGGCGCCGCGACCACGTATGCTCACCTGTCGTTGGACCTCACCGGGCGCTCCAAACGCGTGCACTGCGTGCACTCAGGCGGATGCGGTAGGTTGGGAACACAAAGGGTCGTAGCTCAATTGGTAGAGCACTGGTCTCCAAAACCAGCGGTTGGGGGTTCGAGTCCCTCCGGCCCTGCTCCACACTCCTTCGCCGGATGTGTGCGCAGGTACGTACATCTATGCACCGCCGTGCGGCTCAACCGGGGCGCGGCACGGCCATGACCCGGATTCAGGTGAGAGACGTGACGGACGCCGTGGGCTCCATCGACATGCCTGACGCCGAGGACGAGACCCGCGAGAAGAAGGCCCGAAAGGGCGGCAAGCGCGGCAAGAAGGGCCCCCTGGGCCGTCTCGCGCTCTTCTACCGGCAGATCGTCGCGGAGCTCCGCAAGGTCGTTTGGCCGACTCGCAACCAGCTGACCACCTACACCACGGTCGTGATCGTGTTCGTGGTCATCATGATCGGTCTCGTTACCGTGATTGACTATGGGTTCCAGTCGGCCATCAAGTTCGTCTTCGGCTAGTCCCCGCGGAGGGCGGCACCTTGATGGGTGCCGCCCGTTTTCGCATGTTCCACCCCATTTTGTATCCAGGAAGAAGCAGCCACCGTGTCTGACCCGAACCTGAACGCGAGCCCCGACTCCGTCGAGTCCGTCGAGGACGCGCTCGACATCGTCGAGGCGGCGGACGCTGCGAACCCTGACGAGGCCGAGATCGCCGACGCCGAGGCCGGTGTCGCGGCCGAAGAGGCCGCCGTGCACGTCGAGGACGACGCCGAGGCCGCCGAGGCTGACGAAGACGCCGCCGACGAAGACGCCGAGGCCGTCGAGGACGACGCCGACGAGGTGGACGCGGACGACGCCGAGGCCGAGGACGCCGAAGCCGGCGACGCGGACGCCGAGGTCACCGACGAGGCGGAGGCCGAGGCCGAAGAGCCCGCCGAGCCGGTCGACCCGATCCAGGCCCTGCGCGACGAACTGCGCCTGCTGCCCGGCGAGTGGTACGTGATCCACACCTACGCGGGCTACGAGAAGCGCGTGAAGGCCAACCTGGAGCAGCGCGCCGTCTCGCTGAACGTCGAGGAGTTCATCTACCAGGCCGAGGTGCCCGAGGAAGAGATCGTCCAGATCAAGAACGGCGAGCGCAAGAACGTCCGGCAGAACAAGCTGCCCGGTTACGTTCTCGTCCGCATGGATCTGACGAACGAGTCCTGGGGCGTCGTCCGCAACACCCCCGGCGTCACCGGCTTCGTGGGCAACGCCTACGACCCGTACCCGCTGACCCTCGACGAGATCGTCAAGATGCTCGCCCCCGAGGCGCAGGAGAAGGCCGCCAAGCTGGCCGCGGAAGAGGCCGGTCTGCCCGCGCCCGCCGTCAAGCGCACCATCGAGGTCCTGGACTTCGAGGTCGGCGACTCGGTCACCGTCACCGACGGCCCGTTCGCCACGCTCCAGGCGACCATCAACGAGATCAACCCGGACTCGAAGAAGGTCAAGGGCCTCGTCGAGATCTTCGGCCGCGAGACCCCGGTCGAGCTGAGCTTCGACCAGATCCAGAAGAACTGATCCGGTCCCGCCGGTCCAGCCCTTCTGACACACGCTTCCAGCCAGGTCAGATCGCCCCGAAAAGGGCGGTCTGACCTGCTGGGTTTTCAGCCCCGCCCTGATACCCGTTATCGTGGTGCGGTATGCCTCCATCCGGATGACCGGTTGGCGGCGAAAAACTCTCACAGGACCCGGAGAGAGCAATGCCTCCCAAGAAGAAGAAGATCACGGGGCTCATCAAGCTCCAGATCAAGGCCGGTGCGGCCAACCCGGCGCCGCCGGTCGGCCCCGCGCTCGGTCAGCACGGCGTCAACATCATGGAGTTCTGCAAGGCCTACAACGCCGCGACCGAGTCGCAGCGTGGCATGGTCGTGCCGGTGGAGATCACGGTCTACGACGACCGCTCCTTCACCTTCGTGACGAAGACCCCCCCGGCCGCGCGCCTCATCCTCAAGCACGCGGGTGTGGAGAAGGGCTCGGGCGAGCCGCACAAGACCAAGGTCGCCAAGCTCACCGGCGCCCAGGTCCGCGAGATCGCCACGCTGAAGATGCCCGACCTGAACGCCAACGACCTGGCCGCCGCCGAGAAGATCATCGCCGGCACCGCCCGCTCGATGGGCATCACGGTCGAGGGCTGATCCAGCCCCTCGCACGCCCCCAGTGGTAGGACCAGCGCTGGTCCGCACCACGACTCCACACCCTGCCAGGCGGCGGAAGCCGCATGGTGTATCTGCAAACAGGAGCAGAAGTGAAGCGCAGCAAGACTCTCCGCGCTGCGGACGCCAAGGTCGACCGGGACAAGCTCTACGCCCCGCTCGAGGCCGTCCGTCTCGCCAAGGAGACCTCCGCGACCAAGTTCGACAGCACCGTCGAGGTCGCCTTCCGCCTGGGTGTCGACCCGCGCAAGGCCGACCAGATGGTCCGTGGCACCGTGAACCTCCCGCACGGCACCGGCAAGACCGCCCGGGTCCTGGTCTTCGCGACCGGTGACCGTGCAGCGGCCGCGGAAGCCGCCGGCGCCGACATTGTCGGCAACGACGAGCTGATCGACGAGATCGCGAAGGGCAACCGCCTCAACGAGTTCGACGCCGTTGTGGCCACCCCGGACCTCATGGGCAAGGTCGGCCGCCTCGGCCGCGTGCTCGGTCCCCGTGGCCTCATGCCGAACCCGAAGACCGGCACCGTCACGATGGACGTCGCCAAGGCTGTCACCGAGATCAAGGGTGGCAAGATCGAGTTCCGCGTCGACAAGCACTCGAACCTGCACTTCATCATCGGCAAGGTCTCCTTCACCGATGAGCAGCTCGTCGAGAACTACGGCGCGGCCCTGGACGAGATCCTGCGTCTGAAGCCGTCCGCCGCGAAGGGCCGCTACATCAAGAAGGCCGCCCTGAGCACCACGATGGGCCCCGGCATCATCCTGGACCAGAACCGCACCCGGAACCTCCTCGTCGAGGAAGACCCGGCCGCGGTCTGACCTGGCCGGGCCTGACGGCCCGCTGGTTGCCCGAACGGGCCTCGTTCTCCCTGCACAGGGGGAGCGAGGCCCGTTCTCGCGTTCCGCCCCGAAATTCATGAAGAGATCATCCAAGCGCCCGATAGGGTAAAGATTCAATCAAACGATCATGCCGGGGACGGGGGTCCCGCCGTGGTCGCGCGCGAACGAGATCTTACTTTTTTACGGGGAGTACGAGATGAACAAGGCTGTCTGGACGCGAACGGGTGCCGCCCTGGCGGGCGCCGCACTGCTCGTGGGCGGCCTTACGGCCTGTGGCGGCGACGAGGCCGACGCGGGCAAGGGCGGGACCACCGGGTCCAAGGGTGGTGAGGCGAAGGCCCGGACGCCCGCGGAGGCGGTGAAGGCGGCCTACCTCAAGACGGTGGCGGCCAAGTTCGCCAAGGCGGAGCTGTCGACCGTCGAGGCCGACGGCAAGACCTCGACCCAGTCCGGCTCCAAGGGCTGGTACCCGTCGAGCCACGACGTCATGATCAAGGGTGAGAGGCCGGCCGCCCGGTCGATCATGATCGGCGATCTCGTCTACACCAAGTCGGACAAGCCCGTACAGGGCAAGTCCTGGATGAAGATGAACCTCTCCAAGGACGGCAAGCCCGGTGTCCGGCTCAACGAGGACCCGGCCGAGTACCTCGCGATGACCCTGGGCCAGCAGGGCCTCAAGCACGTCGCGTCGGAGCGGCTCGACGGCGTGGACACCGAGCACTACAAGGCCGTCCTCACCCACGCGGACCTCGTCAAGGCGGACGATTCCAGCAAGGTCATGGAGGAGAAGAACCGCCAGTACCTCCACGAGTCGGTCCAGGAGGTCAAGTCGCTGGAGATCGACCTCTGGATCAGCAAGGACGGCTACCCCGTCCGCGTCGACACCGTCACGGCGAGCGGGGACGCGGGACCGTCCAAGACCACGGCGAAGTTCTCCGGGTTCGGCACGACGCCCGCGGTCCAGGCGCCGCCGGCGGAGGACACGGTGGCCTTCGACGACGTCATGAAGGGTGTCGACGACACCCTCAAGGACGTCGACAAGAGCCTGAAAGAGACCGACGACAAGCTGAAGGGCCTGGGTTACTGACCCGCGAGGCCGCTTCGGGGGCCACCGCCCGGGGCGCCGTCGAGGCGGTGCCCCGAGCGGATTTGCTCCGCATCGGGTGGTTCACGTACTCTTCCGGAGAAGCCAAAGACCGCTGGTCGTTGCCGTGCTCGCAAGAGGACGGCGGCCGAAGGATTCGCTAGCTGCGAACGACCTGCGCAGGTGTTCAGAGCAAAGTTCCCGGAACTCGTTCCGGTTGAGCCACGCCCCGAGCCCTGTGCCGGGGCGTTTTCGTTTTAGCCCCTTCTGAGCGGTCCTCATCACCCGGAAGGAGGCCGACGCTCTATGGCAAGGCCCGACAAGGCTGCCGCGGTAGCCGAGCTCACGGACCAGTTCCGCGACTCGAACGCCGCCGTGCTGACCGAGTACCGGGGTCTCACCGTCGCGCAGCTCAAGACGCTGCGTCGTTCGCTCGGTGAGAACGCCCAGTACGCCGTGGTGAAGAACACGCTGACCAAGATTGCGGCCAACCAGGCCGGGATCACCGCGCTCGACGACCAGTTCACTGGTCCGACCGCGGTCGCCTTCATCACCGGTGACCCGGTGGAGTCGGCGAAGAGCCTGCGTGACTTCGCCAAGGAGAACCCGAACCTCATCATCAAGGGCGGTGTCCTTGACGGTAAGGCGCTGACCGCCGATGAGATCAAGAAGCTTGCGGACCTCGAGTCCCGCGAGGTTCTGCTCAGCAAGCTGGCCGGCGCGTTCAAGGGCAAGCAGTCTCAGGCTGCCTCGCTCTTCCAGGCGCTGCCGTCGAAGTTCGTCCGCACCGCGGAAGCGCTTCGCGTCAAGCTCGCCGAGCAGGGCGGTGCCGAGTAATTCGGCTCGCGCACTGATCCACGCCGCCTAGTGCGTGGGTCGTAGCGGGCCGTTACGCCCGCCTCTCAATACATCCGGCACCTGCCGAATTAAGTGGAAGGATCGCCCATCATGGCGAAGCTCAGCCAGGAAGACCTGCTCGCCCAGTTCGAGGAGCTCACCCTCATCGAGCTCTCCGAGTTCGTGAAGGCGTTCGAGGAGAAGTTCGACGTCACCGCCGCCGCGGCCGTCGCCGTCGCCGGTCCGGCCGGCCCGGGCGCGCCTGCCGACGCCGTCGAGGAGCAGGACGAGTTCGACGTCATCCTCACCTCCGCCGGTGACAAGAAGATCCAGGTCATCAAGGTCGTGCGCGAGCTGACCTCCCTGGGTCTCAAGGAGGCCAAGGACCTCGTGGACGGCGCCCCGAAGCCCGTCCTCGAGAAGGTCGCCAAGGAGGCCGCTGACAAGGCTGCCGAGTCCCTCAAGGCCGCCGGCGCCGGCGTCGAGGTCAAGTAACACCTCTGAGGCCCTCACAGGGCCTCTGCGAAGGGCGGTCACCCGTAAGGGTGGTCGCCCTTCGGCGTACCCGCGGTGCCTGATTTGCCCTGGTCTCGTTGGGGAGTAGGGTGATCTTCGTTGCTCCGTGACAGGGCCCGGTGATGATCCGCACGGAGCAGGGGGCCTTGACGAACGGCACGCGGCGCGCAATTCTCAGAGCCGTTGCCAGCTTGGACCAGCCGATCCGTATCCCGAGGCATGGATCGGTTACAAAGAGGGCAGTACTGATACGCGCTCTGTGTGCGAGGGCCGCAGCATTACCAACAAGGGGAAGGCCTGTTGCCGGACTCCAGAAGGCTGGTCTGGACATCAGTGAGCCAAGTGGCTACACTGACCCTTTGCGCTGCCTGTTAGCTGCCCCCTGCCCGTCGCCAGGGGCATACCTACGCTAGAGCACACCTGACTGATCACCCTGACCTGGTTCTTTGGACCGGATAGGGGAAGTTCGTCTTCTGTGTCAGCTGGGACCGGTACGCGCGTAGTGAGTCCGAGCCCTCGGAAGGACCCCCTCTTGGCCGCCTCGCGCAACGCCTCGACCAATACGAACAACGGTGCCAGCACCGCCCCGCTGCGCATCTCCTTTGCAAAGATCAAGGAGCCTCTCGAGGTTCCGAACCTCCTGGCGCTGCAGACCGAAAGCTTTGACTGGCTGCTCGGTAACGCCGCCTGGAAGTCTCGCGTCGAGTCGGCTTTGGAGAGCGGACAGGACGTCCCCACCAAGTCCGGTCTGGAAGAGATCTTCGAGGAGATCTCGCCGATCGAGGACTTCTCCGGGTCGATGTCGCTGACCTTCCGCGACCACCGTTTCGAACCCGCGAAGAACTCCGTCGACGAGTGCAAGGACCGCGACTTCACGTTCGCGGCGCCGCTGTTCGTCACGGCCGAGTTCACCAACAACGAGACTGGCGAGATCAAGTCCCAGACGGTCTTCATGGGCGACTTCCCGCTGATGACCAACAAGGGCACCTTCGTCATCAACGGCACCGAGCGTGTCGTGGTGTCGCAGCTCGTCCGTTCCCCCGGTGTCTACTTCGACTCCTCCATCGACAAGACGTCCGACAAGGACATCTTCTCCGCCAAGATCATCCCGTCCCGGGGTGCCTGGCTGGAGATGGAGATCGACAAGCGCGACATGGTCGGTGTCCGCATCGACCGCAAGCGCAAGCAGTCCGTCACCGTTCTCCTGAAGGCTCTCGGTTGGACCACCGAGCAGATCCTGGAGGAGTTCGGCGAGTACGAGTCCATGCGCGCCACCCTGGAGAAGGACCACACCCAGGGTCAGGACGACGCGCTGCTCGACATCTACCGCAAGCTGCGTCCGGGCGAACCGCCGACCCGTGAGGCCGCGCAGACGCTGCTCGAGAACCTCTACTTCAACCCCAAGCGCTACGACCTCGCCAAGGTCGGTCGCTACAAGGTCAACAAGAAGCTCGGCGCCGACGAGCCGCTCGATGCCGGTGTGCTGACGACGGACGACGTCATCGCCACCATCCGCTACCTGGTCAAGCTGCACGCCGGCGAGACCGAGACGGTGGGCGAGTCGGGCCGTCCGATCGTCGTCGAGACCGACGACATCGACCACTTCGGCAACCGTCGTCTGCGCAACGTCGGCGAGCTCATCCAGAACCAGGTCCGCACGGGTCTGGCTCGTATGGAGCGCGTCGTGCGCGAGCGCATGACCACGCAGGACGTCGAGGCGATCACGCCGCAGACCCTGATCAACATCCGGCCGGTCGTCGCCTCCATCAAGGAGTTCTTCGGCACCAGCCAGCTGTCGCAGTTCATGGACCAGAACAACCCGCTGTCGGGTCTCACCCACAAGCGCCGCCTGTCGGCGCTCGGTCCGGGTGGTCTGTCCCGTGAGCGGGCCGGCTTCGAGGTCCGAGACGTTCACCCGTCGCACTACGGCCGCATGTGCCCGATCGAAACGCCTGAAGGCCCGAACATCGGTCTGATCGGTTCGCTCGCGTCCTACGGCCGCGTCAACGCGTTCGGTTTCGTCGAGACCCCGTACCGCAAGGTCGTCGAGGGCGTCGTCACCGACGACGTCGACTACCTGACGGCCGACGAGGAAGACCGCTTCGTCATCGCCCAGGCCAACGCCGGCCTGAGCGACGAGATGCGCTTCACCGAGAACCGCGTGCTGGTCCGCCGTCGTGGTGGCGAGATCGACTACATCGCCGGTGACGACGTCGACTACATGGACGTCTCCCCGCGCCAGATGGTGTCCGTCGCGACCGCGATGATCCCCTTCCTGGAGCACGACGACGCCAACCGCGCCCTCATGGGCGCGAACATGATGCGCCAGGCCGTTCCGCTCATCAAGGCGGAAGCGCCGCTCGTCGGCACCGGCATGGAGTACCGCTGCGCCGTCGACGCCGGTGACTCGATCAAGGCGGAGAAGGACGGTGTCGTCCAGGAGGTCTCGGCCGACTACATCACCGTCGCGAACGACGACGGTACGTACACCACGTACCGCGTCGCGAAGTTCTCCCGCTCGAACCAGGGCACCTCGGTCAACCAGAAGGTCATCGTCAACGAGGGTGACCGCATCATCGAGGCGCAGGTCCTCGCCGACGGTCCGGCGACCGAAGAGGGCGAAATGGCCCTCGGCAAGAACCTGCTCGTCGCGTTCATGCCCTGGGAAGGTCACAACTACGAGGACGCGATCATCCTGTCGCAGCGCCTCGTACAGGACGACGTCCTCTCCTCGATCCACATCGAGGAGCACGAGGTCGACGCCCGTGACACCAAGCTGGGCCCCGAGGAGATCACCCGGGACATCCCGAACGTCTCCGAGGAGGTCCTCGCGGACCTCGACGAGCGCGGCATCATCCGCATCGGTGCGGACGTCGTCGCCGGCGACATCCTGGTCGGCAAGGTCACGCCCAAGGGCGAGACCGAGCTGACCCCGGAAGAGCGCCTGCTCCGCGCGATCTTCGGTGAGAAGGCCCGCGAGGTGCGCGACACCTCGCTCAAGGTCCCCCACGGTGAGATCGGCAAGGTCATCGGCGTCCGGGTCTTCGACCGCGAAGAGGGCGACGAGCTTCCCCCGGGCGTGAACCAGCTGGTCCGCGTCTACGTCGCCCAGAAGCGCAAGATCACCGACGGTGACAAGCTCGCCGGCCGCCACGGCAACAAGGGTGTCATCTCCAAGATCCTTCCGATCGAGGACATGCCCTTCCTTGAGGACGGCACGCCGGTCGACATCATCCTGAACCCGCTGGGTGTCCCGTCCCGAATGAACCCGGGACAGGTCCTGGAGATCCACCTCGGCTGGCTCGCCAGCCGCGGCTGGGACGTCTCCGGCCTCGGCGAGGAGTGGGCCGAGCGGCTGAAGGCCATCGGCGCCGACCGCGTCGAGCCCGGCACCAACGTCGCCACCCCGGTGTTCGACGGTGCCCGCGAGGACGAGCTGACCGGCTTGTTCGAGCACACCATCCCGAACCGCGACGGCGACCGCCTGGTCCTGCCCTCCGGCAAGGCGCACCTGTTCGACGGCCGCTCCGGCGAGCCGTTCCCGGAGCCGGTCTCGGTCGGCTACATGTACATCCTCAAGCTCCACCACCTGGTCGACGACAAGCTCCACGCTCGGTCGACCGGTCCGTACTCGATGATCACGCAGCAGCCGCTGGGTGGTAAGGCGCAGTTCGGTGGCCAGCGCTTCGGTGAGATGGAGGTGTGGGCGCTCGAGGCTTATGGCGCCGCTTACGCCCTCCAGGAGCTGCTGACCATCAAGTCCGATGACGTCACCGGCCGCGTGAAGGTATACGAGGCCATCGTCAAGGGCGAGAACATCCCCGAGCCGGGCATTCCCGAGTCCTTCAAGGTGCTCATCAAGGAAATGCAGTCGCTCTGCCTCAACGTGGAGGTGCTGTCCTCGGACGGCATGTCCATCGAGATGCGCGACACCGACGAGGACGTCTTCCGCGCGGCGGAGGAGCTCGGTATCGACCTGTCCCGGCGTGAGCCGAGCAGCGTCGAAGAGGTCTGACGGGCCTGACGGGGGGCTCGCTCAAGAGCCCCCCGTCATCCCCGGGACCGTTCAGACCATGATTGAGACTCGACCCCGAAAGAGGGATTGACGCACAGTGCTCGACGTCAACTTCTTCGACGAGCTGCGGATCGGCCTTGCCACCGCGGACGACATCCGAACCTGGTCCCACGGCGAGGTCAAGAAGCCGGAGACCATCAACTACCGCACCCTCAAGCCCGAGAAGGACGGACTCTTCTGCGAGAAGATCTTCGGTCCGACCCGGGACTGGGAGTGCTACTGCGGCAAGTACAAGCGTGTCCGCTTCAAGGGCATCATCTGTGAGCGCTGTGGCGTCGAAGTCACGCGCGCCAAGGTGCGTCGCGAGCGGATGGGCCACATCGAGCTCGCCGCTCCCGTCACCCACATCTGGTACTTCAAGGGCGTTCCGTCGCGTCTTGGCTACCTGCTGGACCTCGCGCCGAAGGACCTCGAAAAGGTCATCTACTTCGCCGCGTACATGATCACGTTCGTGGACGACGAGCGCCGCACCCGCGACCTCCCGTCGCTGGAGGCCCACGTCTCCGTCGAGCGCCAGCAGATCGAGAACCGCCGCGACGCGGACCTCGAAGGCCGCGCCAAGAAGCTCGAGACCGACCTGGCCGAGCTCGAGGCCGAGGGCGCGAAGGCCGACGTGCGCCGCAAGGTGCGCGAGGGTGCCGAGCGCGAGATGAAGCAGCTGCGCGACCGTGCGCAGCGCGAGATCGACCGTCTGGACGAGGTCTGGTCGCGCTTCAAGAACCTCAAGGTCCAGGACCTCGAGGGCGACGAGCTGCTCTACCGCGAGCTGCGTGACCGCTTCGGCACGTACTTCGACGGTTCGATGGGTGCCGCGGCGCTGCAGAAGCGCCTGGAGTCCTTCGACCTCGAGGAAGAGGCCGAGCGCCTCCGCGAGATCATCCGTACCGGCAAGGGCCAGAAGAAGACCCGCGCGCTCAAGCGCCTCAAGGTCGTCTCCGCGTTCCTGCAGACCAGCAACAGCCCCAAGGGCATGGTGCTGGACTGCGTGCCGGTGATCCCGCCGGACCTGCGTCCGATGGTGCAGCTGGACGGTGGCCGCTTCGCGACCTCCGACCTGAACGACCTGTACCGCCGCGTGATCAACCGCAACAACCGCCTGAAGCGCCTTCTCGACCTCGGTGCCCCCGAGATCATCGTGAACAACGAGAAGCGCATGCTCCAGGAGGCCGTCGACGCCCTCTTCGACAACGGTCGTCGTGGTCGTCCGGTGACCGGTCCCGGCAACCGCCCCCTGAAGTCCCTGAGCGACATGCTCAAGGGCAAGCAGGGTCGCTTCCGCCAGAACCTCCTCGGCAAGCGCGTGGACTACTCCGCGCGTTCCGTGATCGTCGTCGGTCCGCAGCTGAAGCTGCACCAGTGCGGTCTGCCGAAGGCCATGGCGCTGGAGCTCTTCAAGCCGTTCGTGATGAAGCGCCTGGTCGACCTGAACCACGCGCAGAACATCAAGTCGGCGAAGCGCATGGTCGAGCGCGGCCGTACGGTCGTCTACGACGTGCTCGAAGAGGTCATCGCCGAGCACCCGGTGCTGCTGAACCGTGCGCCCACGCTGCACCGTCTCGGCATCCAGGCCTTCGAGCCCCAGCTGGTCGAAGGCAAGGCCATCCAGATCCACCCGCTCGTCTGCACCGCGTTCAACGCGGACTTCGACGGTGACCAGATGGCCGTGCACCTCCCGCTCTCCGCGGAGGCGCAGGCCGAGGCCCGCATCCTGATGCTGTCCTCGAACAACATCCTCAAGCCCGCCGACGGCCGGCCGGTCACGATGCCGACCCAGGACATGGTCCTCGGTCTGTTCTTCCTGACCACCGACGGCGACCTCCGTGACACCAAGGGCGAGGGCCGCGCGTTCGGCTCCACGGCCGAGGCGACCATGGCGTTCGACAACGGCGAGCTCGCGCTCCAGTCGCAGGTCGACATCCGCTTCCCGGTGGGCACCATCCCGCCGCGCGGCTGGGTGCCGCCGGTAGCGGAAGAGGGCGAGCAGGAGTTCCAGCCGGGCGACAGCTTCCGTCTGCGCACCTCCCTGGGCCGCGCGCTCTTCAACGAGCTGCTGCCCGAGGACTACCCGTTCGTCGACTACTCGGTGGGCAAGAAGCAGCTCTCCGAGATCGTCAACGACCTGGCCGAGCGCTACCCCAAGGTCATCGTGGCGGCGACGCTCGACAACCTGAAGGCGGCGGGCTTCCACTGGGCGACCCGTTCGGGCGTCACCGTGGCCATCTCCGACGTCGTCGTGCCCGAGGCCAAGAAGGCCATCGTCAAGGGCTACGAGGAGCAGGACGAGAAGGTCCAGAAGCAGTACGAGCGCGGCCTGATCACCAAGGACGAGCGCACGCAGGAGCTCATCGCGATCTGGACCAAGGCGACCAACGAGGTTGCCGAGGCGATGAACGCGAACTTCCCCAAGACGAACCCCATCTTCATGATGGTTGACTCGGGTGCCCGAGGAAACATGATGCAGATGCGACAGATCGCCGGTATGCGTGGTCTGGTGTCGAACGCGAAGAACGAGACCATCCCGCGTCCCATCAAGGCCTCGTTCCGTGAGGGCCTCACCGTTCTGGAGTACTTCATCTCCACGCACGGTGCCCGTAAGGGTCTGGCGGACACCGCCCTGCGTACCGCCGACTCGGGTTACCTCACCCGTCGTCTGGTGGACGTCTCGCAGGACGTCATCATCCGCGAGGAGGACTGCGGTACCGAGCGCGGTCTGAAGCTCAAGATCGCCGTTCGGGACGAGACCGGTGTCCTGCGCAAGGCCGACGACGTCGAGACCTCGATCTACGCCCGCATGCTGGCCGAGGACGTCGTCATCGACGGCAAGGTCATCGCGCCGGCCAACGTCGACCTCGGTGACGTCCTGATCGACGCCCTGGTCGCCAACGGCGTCGAGGAGGTCAAGACCCGCTCGGTCCTGACCTGTGAGTCCGCGGTCGGCACCTGTGCCTTCTGCTACGGACGCTCGCTCGCCACCGGCAAGCTGGTCGACATCGGTGAGGCGGTCGGCATCATCGCCGCCCAGTCCATCGGTGAGCCCGGTACCCAGCTGACGATGCGTACCTTCCACACCGGTGGTGTGGCCGGTGACGACATCACGCAGGGTCTGCCGCGTGTCGTCGAGCTCTTCGAGGCCCGTACCCCGAAGGGTGTCGCCCCGATCTCCGAGGCCGCCGGCCGCGTGCGGATCGAGGAGACCGAGAAGACCAAGAAGATCGTCATCACGCCGGACGACGGTGCCGAGGAGACGGCGTTCCCGATCTCCAAGCGCGCCAAGGTCCTCGTGCACGAAGGTGACCACGTCGAGGTGGGCCAGAAGCTCACCGCGGGTGCCACCAACCCGCACGACGTGCTGCGCATCCTCGGTCAGCGCGCGGTCCAGGTCCACCTGGTCGGCGAAGTCCAGAAGGTCTACAACTCGCAGGGCGTGTCGATCCACGACAAGCACATCGAGATCATCATCCGGCAGATGCTGCGCCGCGTGACGATCATCGAGTCCGGCGACGCGGAGCTGCTTCCGGGCGAGCTGGTCGAGCGGTCGAAGTTCGAGACCGAGAACCGTCGCGTGGTCACCGAGGGCGGTCACCCCGCCTCCGGCCGTCCGCAGCTGATGGGTATCACCAAGGCCTCGCTCGCGACCGAGTCGTGGCTGTCGGCGGCGTCCTTCCAGGAGACGACCAGGGTTCTGACGGACGCGGCGATCAACGCCAAGTCCGACTCCCTGATCGGCCTCAAGGAGAACGTCATCATCGGTAAGCTCATCCCGGCCGGTACGGGTCTGTCCCGCTACCGCAACATCCGGGTCGAGCCGACCGAGGAAGCCAAGGCCGCGATGTACTCGGCCGTCGGCTACGACGACATCGACTACTCGCCGTTCGGCACGGGCTCCGGCCAGGCCGTCCCGCTGGAGGACTACGACTACGGCCCGTACAACGGCTGAGTCGCGGTACCGCAGTAGGCAGTAGGCAGTAACCGCAGGGCGGTCACCCGAGAGGGTGACCGCCCTGCGGCGTTGTGCGGTCCAGGTACGGCTGGAGGTGGTGGAGCCGGGTCCGGTGGTCGGGGTGGCTCGACAGGAGGCGGGACAGGAGCCGGGTTGCCTCCGGGCCGCCGCTTGCTTCCTCGTCCAGCGACCGGCGCAGCAGGGCGGCCAGCATCGGCGCGAAGCCGAGGCCCGCGGCGTGCGCGTCGGCGCGCAGCTCGGCCCGGCGCCCGACCGCCGCCGCCAGCCAGGGGAGGGCGAGCAGGAGCAGCGGCAGCCCGTAGGTCGCGGCCAGGGTGCGGTACGCCAGATAACCGCCGAGCGCGAGGACCACGAGGGTGGCGGTGGGGGAGAGGGCGCGGGCGGCCCGGACCCGCACGCGGGCCAGCGCCTGTCGGCAGGCCCGCGCGGGGAGCCCGTACCACTGCCCGAGCAGCCCGGCCCACGCGTGGCCGCCGGTGTGGTGGCCCAGCTCGTGGGCGAGTACGGCGGCCAGCTGGGAGCGGGGCAGCCGCTCCAGCGCATGCCGGGTGACCCCCACGATGTGCCCGGCGGCGGCGAACGCGTTGAGGTCGTCGCTGTCCTCGATCCACAGCTGGTAGCGGCCGCCGTCGACGCCGGCGCGGGCGGTGACCTCGCGCCACACCGGGGTGAGCACGGCCAGTTCATGGGGGAGCGGCCGGTGCAGCCGCAGCAGGTGCCGGGCGATGCGCTCTTCGGTGGGCCGGTGGAAGACGAGCGCGCCGGAGCCCGCCCAGAGCCCGACCGTGGCCCAGGCGGGCGGTCCGAGCCAGGCCTCCAGGGCGAGGGCCGCGGCCCCCACGAGCGCGAGACCGAGCAGGAAGCCGGGCAGGTGCAGCGCGAGCCGCAGCCAGGTGGTGCCGTCGAGGCCGCGCTGGCGGGCCCGGTAGGTGACCCGGGTGCCGGGAGCGTGGCGGTAGGCGAGGTCGTCGGCCGGTCGGTGGTCCGGCGCGGGGTCGGACAGCGGGTCCATGGGAGGTCTCCGGTCAGCCGATGAGGAGGGCCGTGGGCAGCAGGAGCGCGCCCGCGCAGAAGGCGAGCAGCCCGGTCCGGATCCACTGGTGCTTACGGACGGCGATCCGGCTGTTCGCGGCGAGGGCCGCGCGGAGCGCGGCGGCGGGGTCGTCGTCGGTGGCGGCGAGGGCTTCGGCGAGCCGGCCCTGCCGGTCCGCGGAGCGGACGTCCCCGAAGTAGGAGAGGGGCACCCCGGCCCGCCATTCGGTGCTGAGCGAGCGGGGCAGTACGGCCAGCAGCAGCGCGGGCAGCGACGCCGCGAGCGCGACCGCCCCCGCCCACCACACGACCCGGCCCGGCGCGGACAGCAGGCCGGGCTGCCAGTGCCGTCCGGCGAGCTGGGCGCTGAGCACCCCGGCGGTCATTCCGAGCGCTCCGACCAGCAGGGACGCCTTGCTGTCGGCCCGGGCGATCTCGACCCGGAGGTCGGCCAGCAGCCGGGCGGCGGCCTCGTTCCCGTCGCCGCTCACCGGGGGGCGTCCGATTCGTTTGCCCTGGACGGTGCACCGGCGGATGAGGCCGATGGGGGCGGCCCGGACGGGGATGATTCGCCCAGGATGAACTGGCCGAGGATGCCGTGGGCGGCAGTGATCGAGAGGCGCCTGATCGCCTCCAGCTCGAAGGGCTCCGCCCCGCCCTTGTCCAGGACCGCCTTCACCAGCTGCAGCTGCGCATTGATCTCGTCCCGGTGGTCCTGGGTGAGGTGGGTCATGGCCTCCTTGGCGTCGTCCGGGTGCCGAGCCAGGTGCAGGGCCCAGGCGTCGACCCCACCGCGGGCCAGGTACTCGCGGTAGAAGGCGATGCGCTTGGCCTCGTACTCCTGGACCTCCAGCTGCCCCTGCTGCGTCAGCACGTCCGCGGCCGTGGCGTGCTCGATGCCCTGGAGGTGCCGGGCCTGCGCGATGTTGTCCGCGTCCCTGCGGATGCGTACGGTCCAGCGCACGCCCAGCCCTTCGTCCGCGCCGAGCCGGGCGTGCCCCAGGGCGGACAGCACTTCCGCCTCGGCCTCGGCGCTCTCGGCGATCGGGAAGCGGCGCGCGACCGGGCGAGCCGCTCGCTCCAAGGTGCCGAGCAGCAGGCGGGGGACGTGGCGGTGGCCGCTGCGCACGTAAAGGACCGGGTCGGTGACCCGCCAGTCGAGCTGCACGGTGGCGTCGAACTCGTGGGCGTCGTCGCTGCTGGGGAGCGGAATCAGCGCCTCGACGGGGTGGACGCCCATGTCCACTTCGTAGACGGCCGTGTACCGGCGCCGGATCCGGCGCGGCCGGTCCGGGGGCAGGTACGCGTCGTAGGTACCGCGCGCCGTGGAACAGACCAGGGCGTGATCGATGCGGGTCGGGACGGTCCGGGCGAGACCGTAGCGGCCCAGTTGGCGCACGGTGATCACCGGATCGACGAGCGGGGTGTGCCGGTCCGCGTGCTGGTCCCAGTCGGGGGCGCGGAGCAGGGGGTTGTCCATGGTCGGTCTCCTCTCAGGCGGGGGTGAGCGCGCGCAGGCGGGCGGCCGCCGCGGGCGGGGGGCGGCCGTCGAGGCCCGGGACGGTGGCGAGGAGGTGGTCGAGCCGGGCGGCCTCGCGGCTGTCGGTCACGAGGGCGGGCAGCAGGGAGGCCAGGACGCGTTCCGTGCCGGGATCCGTGTCGGCGGCCCGTACCCAGCCGTGCAGGATTTCCTCCGCACGGCGGCCGCGGTCGCGGTCGTGGTCGCCGAGAGCGGTGCGCAGGAGGAGGGCGATCCCGTCGGCGGACGCCGTGCCGCGCCCGTACCAGGCCAGTACGGGCGGGCAGCGGGGGTCGTCGGTGCGGGAGCAGGCGTCGAGGAACCCGTCCAGGGCGAGGGCGCGAGTGGAGGGGTGGTCGCCGAGGGTGCGGCACAGCTCGGCGAGGACGGTGTCCTCCGCCGGGGAGAGGAGCAGCAGGGCGACGGAGTGGGGCAGTTCTTCGCTGATCCGCTGGTCGGGCTTGTCCAGCTCGGCTTGCCGGCGGGCCTGGGCCCGCAGGGCCCTGAGGGTGTCCACCGGCCGTTCCGGGCCGATCAGCCCGTGGGCGCGGACGGCGACCCAGCAGCGTTTCGGCGCGGCGCTGTCAGCGCTCCAGCCGTCGATGATCCGCGGGATGTTGGGAGCGTCGATCCGGTGGGCGAGGGTGAGGGCGCTGACGGCCGTGAGCTGCTGCCGGGGCTTCGCCGAGTCGGCCCAGCGTTCGATGACGAGCGCCATCGCGGACGGGAGGTCGGTGAGCGCCAGGACCGCCACGGTGGCGGCGGCCCGGGTGCGGACGAAGGGACGACCATCGACGGACAGGTCGTCGAGCCATCCGGTCAGTGCGGGGCGGGCGGCCGGGTGGCCGGTCCACACCTGGTTCAGCAGGACCCGGGCGGTCCTGTCGTCCTTGAAGGAGGCGTTGAGCTGGAACACTTCACCCCACTCGGTTTCCACCTTCCTGCGGTCGATCCGCGCGCGGGCGGTCTGGAGGCGTTTGGCGATGTGGGTGCCGAACACGGGTATGCGCTGACCGTGTTCCGGGTCTCCTGTCCGGCGCAGCTTCTCGTACAGCTTGTCGCTGAGTTCGGCGGTCAGGGGATACGGGCCGTTGTCGAAGGCGGCGAGGGCGATGAGGAAGGCCTGCTCCCGCAGGGCCATCGTGTCCTCGGACTCCTCGAACCACTCCTGGACCTGCCGCTCCAGCGCGCGCTGCGAGTACTCGTCGATCTCGACCGGGTCGGCCCGGACAAGGGCCTCGGCGTATCCCGCCACTTCGCGCAACTGGTGCTGCCGGGAGAGGAACGAGGTGACGGCGCCGAGGCCCAGTAACCGGTCGGCGGTGCCGGCGCCTACCCGCCGGTGCAGCAGGGCCGTCAGTACGGCCCGTGCCGGCGGCGGCTCCCAGAGGGCGGGACGGACCGTGTCCTCGATGTAGGGGCTGTGCCCCGTCGTGATGACCAGGTAGGAGTTCTTGCGGCGCAGACAGTCCCGGGCTGCGAGCAACTGAGCCTCGCGCAGTGGATCCGCGCGCGTGGGCTCCACGTTGAACTGCACATGCCCGCAGTGCTCCTCGGGCGTCATGCTTTCCGGCTTCGTGTCGCGATCCACGGATTTCACCGGTGCGACGCCCAGTGCGCGCAGCAGCATCAGGGCCGCGGTGCGCCGACCGGTGTGCGGATCACCGCTCAGGACCAGGACGTGCTCGTCGCGCAGCCGCTCCACCAGGGCGTCGAAGCCGGTCCCCTCCGTGACGAAGCCGTCGGCCAGCCGGTCCAGGGTCTCCTGGGGGATCGTCCCCGATGTGGGGGTCGAGCCGTAGCTCCCGTAGTGGTGGAGGTGTACGCCGCCGCTGATGTCGTGCGCGGCGACGCCGTGGTTCACGCCGTCGAAGCGCATCGAGGGCGGGGCGTGGTCGTTCAGGTCGCGGCGGGAGTCCCATGCCTGCTGGGTCTGTTCCTGCTGCGCCTGCTCCGGCTCCGCCGGTGCGTCCGGTTCCTTGGGTGCTTCGGGTGGTTCGGGTTCGGCGCTCACCGCCGGTCTCCGGGGTTCCCGAAGGTGACGCCGCCCTGGATCTGGTGCGCGACCACGCCGTGGTTGGTGCCCCGGAAGTCGAGCCCGGCCCCTGAAGTCGGGGCGGTCGCGGGCGCCGTCGGCTCAGCGGGGGCGGCGGGCGCGGAGGACGTCGTCGGCGCTCCGTGGAGCCACGCCGACAGCGGGCCGTTCTTGCTCTCCATGGCGACCCGGTGGAACCGGTCCGCCGGGATTCCGGTGTGGTTGTGGCGCACGATGCCCGCGTACACCGGTTCGGAGACGCAGAGCGCGTAGTCGTCCGTGCTCTCCCGCAGCGCGGCCCGCAGCGGGTCCCCGTCCAGCAGGCGGTAGGCCTGGTTGAGGTCGCTGCCGACCCCTTCACCGTGCTCATCGATGAGGACGAAGCCCGTGGCCAGGACGGCGCGCAGACGGATCTGGGCCGAGTCCGCGGCCAGCCGGTTCACCGAGCGGAGTTCGGCGGGCACCGTGGTGAGCAGGGTGCTGAGCAGCGTCGTGAGGGGAACCGAGGAGTCGATCAGCTCGGTGATCGCGTCGCCGCGGTCGGCGCGCCGCCGCAGGGTCTGGTCGACCCCCGCGGCCAGCAGCGTGCGGTCGACGATGCCGTAGAGCATGCGGCGCAGGTAGGTCTGCTGGACGTCGTCGCGGTCGCTGAAACGTTCGGTGTCGATCAGGAGGATCGAGTACGGCAGGGGATGCGCGGGGTGCGGGGTCGTCGTCATGGGAGGAGCGTGCGGCAGCGGCGAGCCGCGGCGTGAGGTCGTATGACCCTCCCCGAGTGTGACCGTGTGCACTGAAGGGCCGACGGGTCAGCCCGCGGACGGCGGCTGGGACCGGGCGATCCGGCGCAGCACATCGGGTCGTACGATCACCAGCGCCCGGCGGCCGGTGCTGACCACGCCGCGGTCACGGAGGTCCTTCAGCGCGCGCTGCACCATCTCCCGGGAGGCGCTGACGGCGCCCGCCAGCTCCTGCTTCGTCAGCGGAACGGCCACCTCCACGCCTTCGTCGGTACGCCTGCCGTGGATCTGGGCCAAGTCCAGCAGCAGCACGGCGAGCCGTTCGCGCACGCTCAGGGAGGCGAACTCCAGGGCGCGCCGGTCCGCGGCCCGGCTCCGGTCGGACACGAGGGCGGCGAGCTGGAAGAAGGCCTCCTGGCTGCGGCCGAGGTAGGCGCGGAAGGTCTCGTGCTCGATGACCACTGCATGGACGCGTTCGAGCGCGGTGACGGTCGCGGACCGGGGACGCCGGGTGAGGGCGGCGGATTCGCCGATGATGTCCCCGGGGCCGCGCAGGGCCAGCAGGGCCTGGTAGCCGTTGGCGTGCGCGGCGGTGACCTTGGTCCAGCCGCGCAGCACGAGCAGCACGTGGGCCGTGGGCTCGTCCTGGTGGAGCAGGGTCGCGCGGGCGGGGTAGGTCACCTCGTGCCCCAGGGCCCGTAACGCGGCGCCGTCGGCGTCCTCCAGCCGTGCGAGGAAGGGGACCCGGTCGTCGAGCCCGCCGTCCCCGCTCATGACATGCGCTTGCCCGGTCATCCGCTGTCGCCCCCCGTCCCGGTGATCAGGGCGGTCAATGTACTGAACACCGGGTGCGGGCGGTCCCGGAACGCCGAGATCAGCCGGATGTGCGGCGCCGGCGCAGGCCGGTCACGGTGACCGACGTGAGGGCCAGGAGGGCGAGGGCGCCGGCGGTGAGGCCCGGGGTGAGGCCGCGGGGGGTGAAGGAGCAGGAGAGCGCGGTGGTGTCCGGGGTGACCGGGAGGGAGACCAGGCCGTGGAAGGAGGTCGGCGCGGTGGTGCGGGAGCCCGCCGTGCACTGCCAGCCGGGGACGTCGGTCATGGCGAGGACGGCGGTGCCCGAGGCGCCGCGGGGGAGGGTGGCTTCGATGGAGTGGCCGCCGGTGGTGACCTTCGTGGCCCCCGTGGCGGTGAGGTGGGAGACCGCCGCCGTCAGCTTGGCGCGGTCCAGGCAGCCGACCGGGGACTGCGGGGCGCGGGCGTCGGTGCGGGTCTCGACGGTGACCTCGACGCGGCCGGAGGCGGGGACCGGGCCGAGCTTCATGACGCCGGTGACGCGGTCCTCGATGGGGCGCCGGGTGCCCTCGTGGACGACCGTGCCGTAGAGGGCGGGGGAGTACCAGAACAGTTCGGAGCCGGGGGTGCACCGGGCGGCGTACGTCTGTGCGGTGTCCGTCCCCGTCCGGGTGGTTACGGGGACCTCGTAGACGGTGGCGCCGAGGACGTTCTCCTGGTGGGCGTACACGCTGTCGGCCGGGTTCGGCGAGGTGTAGGGGGCGCTGCGCAGGGTGACCAGGGGCGGGGCCGGGAAGCGCTCGGCCGTCCAGGTGTTCGCGGCGTCCCCCGGACGGACCCGTGCGCCGATCGAGAAGATGGCGTCGAGGACCGGGTTGTCGGCGCCGAAGATGGTCCGGCCGTCGTTCTTGTAGCCGTAGCCGAGCGGTTCGAGCGCGCGGTACGTCGCCTCGGGGAGGTAGCTGCTGTAGTACTGCGGGCCTTCCGCCCGCAGGGCCAGCGCGTCGTTGTACGAGGTCTGCGGCGCCCCCGAGTCGGTCCGGTAGGCGGGCCAGCCGTCCACCTGGCGGACGGCCTCGGCGTGCCGGGCGATCGACGCGTTCGAGGTGGCGGCCGGGGTGGCCCAGCGCTCGCGGGCGCGGCGGGAGTCGGCGTTCACCGCGGCGAGGGTGGACTCGGCGAGGACGACGCCGACCATCAGGACCGCCGCGACGGGGACCAGCCAACGCCGGTTCCCGCCACGACCGAGGCCGAGGAGGAGCAGGGCGAGCAGCGAGACGCCGCCGCCGGCGAGGACGGCGGCCCAGGTGGCGCCGCCGAAGTCGTCGGTGTGGCGCAGCACGAAGGCGGCCGCTACCAGCAGGGCGGCGCTGAGCGCCAGGTGCAGCGGGCGCGGCCGGTGCGCCAGCGCCAGCCAGGCCAGCATCACCAGCATGCCGCTGAAGACGAAGGCCTCGCGGTACGGGTTGCCGTTCGGGACCGCCAGGCCGTGCCACACGTACTGGGTCGGCGGGAACTGGAAGGAGGCCGCCACCAGCACGGTCGCGGCGCCCCACACCAGCCGGGTGCGCCGGGCCACCGCGGTGTTCAGCAGGAAGGACCCGGCCAGGATCAGGCCGAGCGAGGCGATGTAGAGCCGGGGCCGGCCGCCCCACAGGTGGGTGGCGGGCAGCATGCCGGTGAGGAAGACCTCGATGCGCTGCGGGTGGAAGGCGGAGACGTCGGTGGGCTGCGCGGCGCCGCTGGAGAGGAAGGACGGGAGCAGCAGGGGGAGGGTGAGCATGATGCCCACCGCCGCGGCGCTCGCCGCGCGCCCCACGGCCCGCAGCCGCGCACCGGACTCCATGTCCCGCGTGCCGAGACGGATGGCGAGCAGCACGCAGGCCGCCATCGTCGCCATCATCGCGGTGTAGAAGTTGCCGTACCAGGCCAGCGCGACGAGGACGGCGACGCCCGGCCAGCGGCGCTGCTCCAGGCACCACTCGACCGCGATCCCGAGCATCGGCAGGGCCACCAGGCCCCACAGCCACATCGGGATGTACGAGGCGTCGCTGAGCGCCCACCCGCAGAGGCCGTAGCAGGCGCCCAGCACCCCGCGCTGCCACCAGGGGCCCCGGGCCAGCTTGCCGAGGTAGAGGGCCATCAGGGCCGCCGCCAGCCCCATGGTGAGCGGGGTGACCAGGAACACCGCGAGGTCGACGCGGGCCCGGGGGACCAGCACGGTCAGCCAGGACACCGGGTTGCCGAGGTAGGTGTGGTAGTCGGAGAGGAACTGCTGGCCGAAGCCGCCGCGCCAGGTGAAGAGGAGGTCCCCGGCGGCCTGTCCGTGCACCAGGTCCCACAGGGCGCGGTGGAACGGGACGTACTGGTTGGCCTGGTCGTTCAGCGCGCGCCCGGTGTCGCCGAAGGGGTAGGAGCCCCGCAGCGCCCAGGCCGAGCAGAACGCGGCCGTGGTGACGACGAAGGCGAGCAGGGGCGCGGCCAGGCGGCGCAGGGCGGGCCGCAGGCGGCGGCGGGCGGGCCGGCCGGGCTCGGGGGGCGGGCCGCCGACCGCTGTCCGCTCGGATGCCACGGTGCCCAATGTCTCGCTCCTGGTGCTCGGCGGCGCACTGTTCGTGTGCGCTGTTCCATGATCGGTACGATGGATGGTTTCGGGTAGTTTAAGCGGCCGCGGCCCGCGTCCCGGGGGGCGGTGGACCCGGCGGGGGCATTTGTTTTGACCGGAGTGAATGCGGTAGGTACGCTCAGACCTTGTGCCTGGGGTGTGCCTGGGCTCCCGTGCGTGTCCATCAACCGCACGCGAGCCGAAACTGGCCGCCGTTATCCGTAGGGTCTCCGCGCTGAGCGGGGGCTGAGCGGGTACGACACACCCGACCGCGTGGGTCGGCAAATGTTCCAGGTTAGCTTCACTAACGGCACACAGAAACCGGAGAAGTAGTGCCTACGATCCAGCAGCTGGTCCGTAAGGGCCGGCAGGACAAGGTCGAGAAGACAAAGACCCCCGCGCTTGAGGCTTCGCCCCAGCGTCGCGGCGTCTGCACGCGTGTGTTCACGACCACCCCGAAGAAGCCGAACTCGGCGCTCCGTAAGGTCGCGCGTGTGCGTCTGACCTCCGGCATCGAGGTCACGGCCTACATTCCGGGTGAGGGACACAACCTGCAGGAGCACTCGATCGTGCTCGTGCGTGGTGGCCGTGTGAAGGACCTGCCGGGTGTTCGTTACAAGATCATCCGCGGTGCGCTTGACACCCAGGCTGTCAAGAACCGCAAGCAGGCCCGCAGCCGCTACGGCGCCAAGAAGGAGAAGTAGAAATGCCTCGTAAGGGCCCCGCCCCGAAGCGCCCGGTCATCATCGACCCGGTCTACGGTTCTCCCCTGGTGACGTCGCTCATCAACAAGATCCTCCTGAACGGCAAGCGCTCCACCGCCGAGCGCATCGTTTACGGCGCCATGGAAGGCCTCCGCGAGAAGACCGGCAACGACCCGGTCATCACGCTGAAGCGCGCGCTCGAGAACGTCAAGCCGTCCCTCGAGGTCAAGTCCCGCCGTGTCGGTGGCGCCACCTACCAGGTGCCGATCGAGGTCAAGCCGGGTCGTCAGTCGACCCTCGCGCTGCGCTGGCTCGTGGGTTACTCCCGCGCCCGCCGCGAGAAGACGATGACCGAGCGCCTGATGAACGAGCTTCTGGACGCCTCCAACGGTCTTGGCGCTGCTGTCAAGAAGCGCGAGGACACGCACAAGATGGCCGAGTCCAACAAGGCCTTCGCGCACTACCGCTGGTAGTCCCAACCCACATCGAGACCGAGAGAAGACTGAGCCGATATGGCTACCACTTCGCTTGACCTGGCCAAGGTGCGCAACATCGGCATCATGGCTCACATCGACGCGGGTAAGACGACCACCACCGAGCGCATCCTGTTCTACACCGGTGTGTCTTACAAGATCGGTGAAGTCCACGACGGCGCTGCCACGATGGACTGGATGGAGCAGGAGCAGGAGCGCGGCATCACGATCACGTCCGCCGCGACGACCTGCCACTGGCCGCTCGAAGACGTCGACCACACCATCAACATCATCGACACCCCGGGTCACGTCGACTTCACCGTCGAGGTGGAGCGTTCGCTCCGCGTCCTCGACGGCGCCGTCACCGTGTTCGACGGTGTCGCCGGTGTGGAGCCGCAGTCCGAGACGGTGTGGCGTCAGGCCGACCGTTACGGCGTGCCGCGCATCTGCTTCGTCAACAAGCTGGACCGCACCGGCGCCGAGTTCCACCGCTGCGTCGAGATGATCAAGGACCGCCTCGGTGCGGTTCCGATCGTCATGCAGCTCCCCATCGGTGCCGAGATGGACTTCCAGGGCGTTGTCGACCTGGTCACCATGAAGGCGTTCGTCTGGTCCGCCGAGGCGACCAAGGGCGAGATGTACGACATCGTCGACATCCCGGACACCCACAAGGAAGCCGCTGAAGAGTGGCACGCCAAGCTGGTCGAGACGGTCGCCGAGAACGACGACCAGATCATGGAGCTGTTCCTCGAGGGCGTCGAGCCCTCGGTCGAGCAGCTGCACGCCGCCGTGCGTCGCATCATCATCGGTTCCAAGGGTGACAGCGGCGCCACGATCACCGCGGTGTTCTGTGGCACGGCGTTCAAGAACAAGGGCGTCCAGCCCCTGCTCGACGCGGTCGTCCGCTACCTCCCGTCGCCCCTCGACATCGAGGCCATCGAAGGCCACGACGTCAAGGACGCCGAGGTCGTCGTGAAGCGCAAGCCGTCTGACGACGAGCCCCTCGCGGCGCTCGCGTTCAAGATCATGCGCGACCCGCACCTCGGCAAGCTCACCTTCGTCCGGGTGTACTCGGGCCGCCTGGAGGCCGGCACTGCGGTGCTGAACTCCGTCAAGGGCAAGAAGGAGCGCATCGGCAAGATCTACCGCATGCACGCGAACAAGCGTGAGGAGATCGAGTCGGTGGGCGCCGGTGACATCGTCGCCGTCATGGGCCTGAAGCAGACCACCACCGGTGAGACGCTGTGTGACGACAAGGCACCCGTGATCCTGGAGTCCATGGACTTCCCGGCTCCGGTCATCCAGGTCGCCATCGAGCCCAAGTCCAAGGGTGACCAGGAGAAGCTGGGTGTCGCCATCCAGTCTCTCGCGGAGGAGGACCCCTCCTTCCACGTTCACTCGGACGAAGAGACCGGCCAGACCATCCTCGGCGGTATGGGCGAGCTGCACCTCGAGGTGCTGGTCGACCGTATGAAGCGCGAGTTCAAGGTCGAGGCCAACGTCGGCAAGCCGCAGGTCGCTTACCGCGAGACGATCCGCAAGACCGTCGAGCGTCACGACTACACCCACAAGAAGCAGACCGGTGGTACCGGTCAGTTCGCCAAGGTGCAGATCGCGATCGAGCCGATCCTCGAGGCCGACGGTCCCGCGTACGAGTTCGTGAACAAGGTCACCGGTGGCCGCATCCCGAGGGAGTACATCCCCTCGGTCGACGCGGGTGCGCAGGAAGCCATGCAGTTCGGCATCCTCGCGGGCTACGAGATGACGGGCGTCCGCGTCATTCTTCTCGACGGTGGCTACCACGAGGTCGACTCCTCGGAGCTCGCCTTCAAGATCGCCGGTTCGCAGGCCTTCAAGGAGGCCGCGCGCAAGGCGTCGCCGGTACTGCTCGAGCCGATGATGGCCGTTGAGGTCACCACGCCCGAGGAGTCCATGGGCGATGTCATCGGTGACATCAACTCCCGCCGTGGCCAGATCCAGGCCATGGAGGAGCGTCACGGTGCTCGCCTCGTGAAGGGCCTCGTGCCCCTTTCGGAGATGTTCGGCTACGTCGGAGACCTCCGCAGCAAGACCTCGGGTCGCGCCAGCTACTCGATGCAGTTCGACTCCTACGCCGAGGTTCCCCGGAACGTCGCTGAGGAGATCATCGCGAAGGCCAAGGGCGAATAACTCTTCGGAGTACACGCTTTAGGCTTGTCACCGGAGCCTCTGGGGCAACAGGAGCAACCCTCCCTTGCCCCGGAGGGACCGGCTTTCCAGCAAAGATCACCTGGCGCCAATCTGTAAGGCGTACAGAACCACTCTCCAGGAGGACCCCGTGGCGAAGGCGAAGTTCGAGCGGACTAAGCCGCACGTCAACATCGGCACCATCGGTCACATTGACCACGGTAAGACGACCCTCACGGCCGCCATTACCAAGGTGCTGCACGACGCGTACCCGGACCTGAACGAGGCCTCGGCCTTCGACCAGATCGACAAGGCTCCTGAGGAGCGCCAGCGCGGTATCACCATCTCCATCGCGCACGTCGAGTACCAGACCGAGGCGCGTCACTACGCCCACGTCGACTGCCCCGGTCACGCGGACTACATCAAGAACATGATCACCGGTGCCGCGCAGATGGACGGTGCCATCCTCGTGGTCGCCGCCACCGACGGCCCGATGCCGCAGACCAAGGAGCACGTGCTCCTGGCCCGCCAGGTCGGCGTCCCCTACATCGTCGTCGCCCTGAACAAGGCCGACATGGTGGACGACGAGGAGATCCTGGAGCTCGTCGAGCTCGAGGTCCGCGAGCTGCTCTCCGAGTACGAGTTCCCGGGCGACGACCTTCCGGTCGTCCAGGTCTCCGCTCTGAAGGCGCTCGAGGGCGACAAGGAGTGGGGCGAGAAGCTCCTCGGTCTCATGGCTGCGGTCGACGAGCACATCCCGACGCCGCCGCGTGACACCGACATGCCGTTCCTGATGCCGGTCGAGGACGTCTTCACGATCACCGGTCGCGGTACGGTCGTCACCGGCCGCATCGAGCGTGGTGTCCTGAAGGTCAACGAGACCGTCGACATCATCGGCATCAAGGAGACCAAGACCACCACCACGGTCACCGGTATCGAGATGTTCCGCAAGCTCCTCGACGAGGGCCAGGCGGGCGAGAACGTCGGTCTGCTCCTCCGTGGCATCAAGCGCGAGGACGTCGAGCGCGGCCAGGTCATCATCAAGCCCGGCTCGGTCACCCCGCACAAGGAGTTCGAGGCTCAGGCCTACATCCTGTCGAAGGACGAGGGTGGCCGTCACACCCCGTTCTTCAACAACTACCGCCCGCAGTTCTACTTCCGCACCACGGACGTAACGGGCGTTGTGACCCTCCCCGAGGGCACCGAGATGGTCATGCCCGGTGACAACACCGAGATGACCGTCGCGCTGATCCAGCCGGTCGCCATGGAAGAGGGCCTGAAGTTCGCCATCCGCGAGGGTGGCCGGACCGTCGGCGCCGGCCAGGTCACCAAGATCAACGCCTGATCTTGATCTGACCCGGCAGCTCTCCGGAGCGCCAACCACTGAGGGGCCCTTCCCCCGTCGCGAGAGCGACGGGGGAAGGGCCCCTCGGCGTTTTCCACCGCCCGCCCCGGTGCCTTGCCGGGGCGGTGTGTTCCGGCTAGGACCAGCCGTTGTCCTGCGCCGTGTCCGTCACGGGCGCCGCGGCCGAGACCGACACCGTCGCGGCCGACCAGCCGTTGTCCCCGGCCACGTCCTGACCCGAGCTGGAGGCCATGGGGGAGTGGCCGATAATGAGGGCCAGCGCCGCGGCCGCGCCGGCGATGAGCAGGGCGATTCTGGCGGAGATCGACTGCATTGTGTGGGTCCTTTTCATGCTGAGAGGTCAGGACAGCATTGGCTTGAGGGTCGACATGCGGCGCGGATCGGCCAGACTTGATCTCACCGGGTGACCGGCTGCCTTGTCTTCGAGCAGCTTGCCGCGCCCGACCGCCGCAGGGGACCCCCCTTGACCTGCGGTATTCACGTCTGTCGCAAACACGAAGGGTGGCGAAGCCGATGAAGTACGCCGAGAACGGCGCCGCCGAGACGTACGTCCCGGAAGCGGAGCTGTCCGTGGACGGGCTGCGGCTCTACGAGCTCGCGGCGGGTTTGCCCTCCTTCACCCCGGAAGAGGTGGCGGGCGTGCTCGGCCTCGGCGAGCTGGAGCTGTTCGCCGCCGTCGAGCAGCTGGAGGAACTGCGGCTGCTGCGCCGGGACGCCGACAACGCGAACCGGCTGGCGGTCGTCTCGCCGCAGTTCGCGGCGGGTCAGCTGCTGTGGCCGATGGAGCGCAGGATCCGCCGGCAGTCGGAGGCCGTGGAGCGGATCCGCACCTCCTTCGCCACGCTGGCGCCCTGCTACCAGAAGGGCCAGCAGCGCCAGCAGCGCAAGGCCGTGGAACTGCTGACCGATCTGGACGACGTACGACGCCTCATCGACGGGCTGACCGACAGCTGCCAGACCGAGGCGCTGCACGTGCAGCCGGGCGGCGCGCGCGACCCCGAGGCGCTGCAGAAGGCGCGCGGCAGCATGGAGCGGCTGCTGGAGCGCGGGGTGAGCAGCCGGTCGATCTACCAGCACCCGGCCCGCTACAGCCAGCACACGGTGGAGTTCGCCGAGTGGATGATGGAGCGCGGTGCGGAGGTGCGGACCCTCGCGGACGGCCCGGACCGGATGCTGATCTACGACCGCCGGGTGGCGGTGGTCAGCGTGCAGGGCAACTCGGCGCACGCCCTGGCGGTGTACGAGCCCAATCTCGTGGCGTTCATGGTGACCTCCTTCGAGACGGCGTGGCGGGCGGCCGACCCCTTCCCGGTGGGCTTCGACCGCGAGTGGGCCAAGCAGGTCTCGGAGGACCTGCGGCACTCGATCGTCCGGCTGCTGACGGAGGGCCTGGACGACAAGGCCATCTCGCGCAGGCTGGGGATGTCGGTGCGGACCGTGCAGCGGCACGTCGCGGAGATCATGCGCTCCTTCGACGCGAAGAGCCGCTTCCAGATCGGCTACCTGGTCGGTCTGGAAGAGGCGGGCGTGCCGGTCGACGGCCGGGGTGCGGCCGACGCGGGTGCCGAGGAGGGCCCGGACCCGCTCACCACCGGGGCAGGGGCCTAGGGGGGCCCACGTCGCGGCGGCTGTGCCCGAGGGTCATGGCCCGCAGGACGCCGGCCGTGTGTCTCCCGGCGATCAGGGCGTCCAGTACGGCGCCGAGCGCCAGCGCCAGCGCGAGCGCGGGCGCGGGCCGCGGGTCCGCGGCCGGGGGATCGCGCGGGTCCCGCCACTCCAGCCCGGGCGGCGGGGTGCCGGGGAGGGTCATCACGTACTCGTGTTCGCTCGCGTACGGGCCCCCGCGCGGTGCGCGGATCCACCAGGCGCTCCCCGCGCCCGGCAGCGGCGGCACCGGCGGGGCCAGCAGCCGCGGGGTCCGGCCGGTCAGCCGCGCGACCAGGGCGGCGGCCGCGGCGGGGTCGTCCCCCCGGGAGACGGGGGCGTGCGGCAGGACGGCCGCGCCGCCGGGCAGCATCCCGGCCAGCCAGGGGCCCGGCCGGCCGCCGCCGGACGGCGCGGGGGCGCGGGCGTAGACGTAGCACCGGACGGCCGCCGGACGCGGGCCGCCCGGCGCCCCGGCCGTCAGGGCCGGCACCCTCACCGCCGGGCCGGTCACCGCCGGGGGAGCCGGTCCGGGAGGCCGAGCAGCAGCAGGGCCAGGTTGACCCCGGGGCGGCCGAACTCCTCGTGGTAGCGGTCGATGACCACGTTCTCCTCTGTCAGCGAGGTGCGCGCGCCGCCGGAGGTGACGCGGGCGTGGGTCCTCTCGCGCGCGGCCTCGGCGCGGCGGCCGACGAGGTGGATGATCTGCTGGTCGAGGACGGCGATGTCGTCGGGCTGCATGGGGTTCTCCGTTGCGGTGGTCACGGGCGGATCAGAGCGCCGCTACGAGCTCGGGGGCGCCGGGGTCGGCGGGTGCGGCGGGGGCGGTACGGGGCGTACGGCGCAGGGTGGTGAGGGCGACGAGCCCGCACAGCGCGGCCAGCGGCAGCCACACCCAGACGGGGTCGCCGAAGCCGATGAGCGCGATGCCCGCGGAGGGGCCGAAGAACATGCCGATGCCCATCATCGAGTTGCACAGGGCGCTGGCCCGGGTCAGTTCGCGGTCGGGCACCTTGGAGATCAGCCAGGGGTGGAACGAGCAGGAGTAGGCGCATTCGCCGAGCCCGAAGAGGGCGGCGTAGGCGAGCAGGCCGGCGAGCTGGACGGGCCCGGGCCCGAAGGCGGTGGCGAAGGCGGTCAGGAACCCGGCCACCCAGAAGGCGACGGCGACGCGCAGGCCGCGCTCCTCGGAGTGCCGCTCCAGCAGCTTCCCCAGGGGGCGCTGACAGGCGACGATCACCACGACGTTGACGGTGAGCATCACCGAGATCCAGCCGATGCCGGTGCCCATGAGCCGGTCCGCGACGAGCGGGACGGTGGCCTCGAACTGGCTGAAGCCGAAGAGGTACGCGCCGAACTGGAAGAGGGCGGCGGTCAGCGTGGCGCGGATCAGCATGCCGGTGCCGAAGGCCGGTGCGGCGGGTCCGGCATCCGGTCCGGCGTCCTGCGCCGGTGCCGCGGCCCCGGGCGCCGTCTCGGCCTCCGGGATCCCGGGGACCTTGCGGGCCAGGACCAGGACGAGGGCCACCGGCAGGTACCCGGCCGCGTTCACCAGCAGCAGCCAGGTGATGGCCTCCCGGGAGAAGACGGCGAGGAACAGCCCGGCCACCAGGGAGCCGCCCGCGAGCGTGGCGTTCAGGATCTGGTAGCGGCGGGCGAAGACCCCGCGCCGCTGCTCGGGCGGCACCAGGGAGTTGACGATCGGGATGATCGCGGCCATGAAGGCGCCCTGGCCCGCGCCGCCGAGCAGGGCCGCCGCACCCGCCTCGGGCAGGGTCCCGGCCCCGGTCAGGACGCCGAAGCAGCCGGCCCACAGGAGCAGCCCGAGGAGGGCGAGGGCGTGCCGGGGGATCCGGACGACCGCGGCGGTGAGCAGCAGTGACACGGCGAGGTTGGCCAGGCCGGACGCGCCGTAGTAGACGGCGACCCCGGCCGTACCGATGTCCGGCCGGGCGGCCAGGTGGATGCCGATGAAGGGGAAGACCATGCCGTAGCAGAACGACGACAGGCCGTGCAGGACCAGGATGCGGTTGACCGACCTGCGGCGGAGCGCGGCCAGGGCGTCGGGCGTCGGGCTCATGGGTGCCCTTCCTTCCGGGAGCGGAGACGGAAGCGGAAGCGGGAGAGGGAGGGGGAGTCGGGAGCGCCGGTCAGGCGGCGGGGCCCGGGACGAGGGCGAGGACGCGGGCCGGGCTGCCCGAGCCGCCGACGATGGGCAGCGGTGCGGCGATCAGCACCGCGCCCCGGGCGGGCAGCCGGTCGAGGTTGCGCAGTTGGGTGATGCCGTACTTGTCGGCGCCGTGGAAGTACCAGTGGCAGGGGTAGGGCTGGTCCTCGAACTCGCCCGCGAGCCCCGCGTCGGTGCCGACCGTCTCGACGCCGATGCCGATGATCCCGGTCTCCTCGGCGAGCCAGCGGGCGCAGTCGGGGGCGATGCCGGGGGTGTGCCGGCCGTTGAGGAAGGTGTCCTGGTCGCCCTGGCGGGCCTCCCAGCCGGTGCGGTAGAGCAGCCAGCCGCCGGCGGGCAGCGGGCCGTGGTCCCGCTGCCAGGCCTCGACGTGTTCGCGCGTGAGCAGGAAGTCGGGGTCGGCGGTCGCCTCGGCCGAGAAGTCGAGCACGGCGGCGGGGCCGACCAGGCGCTGCGGCGGCACCTGGGAGACGTCGTCGAGGTCGCGGCCCGTGAGCCAGTGGACCGGCGCGTCGAAGTGGGTGCCGGTGTGCTCGGAGAGGCGGATGTTGTTCCAGTAGACGGTCGGTCCGGCTTCGTCGTAGTGGCTGATCACCTCGCGCGCGAACGGCCAGGGCTGGCCGCGCTCCGGCGGCAGCTGGATCAGCGGGGTCTCCTCGGACAGCGGCGACGTCAGGTCGACGACCTCGACGGAGCCGTCGAGGAGGGCGCTCAGCAGCGGCCCGAGGGCGGTGGCGCCGGTGGCAGGGGCGGAGGCGGCCGGGGCGGTGGCGGGCGCGGTGCTCATGCGGCGGTCTCCGTGGTGGGGACGATCGTGTTCCAGTGCCGGTAGTCGGGGTGCTGGTCGCGCACCACGGCGTCGTAGAGCTCCTGGAGCTTGCGGGTGGTCACGCCGGGGGCGCCGTCGCCGACCGGGATCCGGTCGATGGTGGTGACCGGCGCGACCTCGGCGAGGGTGCCCGCGACGAAGACCTCGTCCGCCGTGTACAGCTCGGTGCGGTCGATCTCGCGGCGCTCCATGGGGATGCCCAGCTCGTTCGCGGCGAGTTCGCCGAGGGTGGCGACGGTGATGCCTTCGAGGACGCCGCTGGTCCCGGGCGGGGTGACGAGCTTGCCGTCGCGCAGCATGACCACGCAGGAGCCGGGCGCCTCGGAGACGGTGCCGCGCTGGTTGAGCAGGAGCGTGGTGTCGTAGCCGTTGCGGACGGCCTCGTGGTGGGCGAGGCGGCTGTTGTGGTAGTTCGCGCCGGCCTTGATGCGCGGCGGCATGCTGTCGTCGCTGATCCGGCGCCAGGAGGAGATGGTGGCGGAGAGCCCGCCGTCGAAGCCGCGGCCGCGGGGGGCGCGGGTGGAGGTGATGTGCGCGCCCGCGTCGGTGGTGTGGCTGAGCGGGTCGCCGTTGGGGCCCATGTTGAAGTAGGAGACGACGCAGACGTGCACGTCCTCCTCGAAGGCGTTGGCCTTCAGGACGTCGAACACGCCCTCCTTCAGCTGCTCGTCGCTGAAGGGGATCTCCATGCGCAGCGACTTCATCGAGCGGCGCAGCCGGGCCAGGTGCTCGTCGACGCGGAAGACCGCGAGGCCCTCGCGGTCGGGGCGGCGGTAGGCGCGCAGGCCCTCGAAGACGTTGGCGCCCCAGAAGGCGCCCTGCGAGCGGGCGTGGACGGTGCAGTTCTCCCAGTCCACGACGGAGCCGTTGAGCCAGGCGTGGGTGGGGAGCTGGGGGAGCTGGGGGGCGGTCATCGCGTACTCCTACGAAGGGGGGTGGGGGCCGGGCTCAGACGCCGACGGGGATCCGGGCGTCCGCCGCGGCGGCTTCCCCGGCGGGGGCCGCCGTGGCCAGCGCGCAGCGGGCGAGGGTGTCGCCGTACCGCTCCGGGCGGGCGCTGTCGGCGAGGGCGCCGAGGTGGCCGTCGGGGCGCACGACCAGGCAGGTGCCCTCGGTGGCCCGGTAGGCGGCGCGCAGGACGTTGTCGCGGTCGCGCAGGACGGTCACGCCGGCGGGCATGTCGTCGGCGCTGCCCGCGGACGGGACGGCCAGTTCGCCCTCGCGCAGGACCACGATCAGGTCGGCGGCCAGGCCGCGGGTGTCGGCGAGCGCGCGCTCGGCGAAGGCGCGGGCGGTCTCCCGGTCCGGGGCGAAGTACAGCCCGGTGAACCCGGCGCCGTACAGCTCGCGCAGCCGCGCCGCGCCGGGCGCGGAGATCCGCGCGTCGGGGGCGAAGGCGCCCAGCAGCGGGTGGCGCAGCGCGGATTCGACGACGGGGGAGTCGACGTAGGTGTGCGGCTCGGCCATCTTGCCGCTGTTGACCTTGTCGCGGGCGCCCTGGAAGGGCTGCGAGAGGGTCAGCAGCACCTTGCGGACGGTGCGGCGCAGCAGGTTCGGCGGCACCATGAACTTGATCGTCG
Organism: Streptomyces sp. NPDC006529; assembly: GCF_040611795.1. NCBI lineage: Bacteria > Bacillati > Actinomycetota > Actinomycetes > Kitasatosporales > Streptomycetaceae > Streptomyces > Streptomyces sp. NPDC006529. Next base: position 57,311 of record NZ_JBEXPB010000034.1, read on the forward strand.
CCTCGGTGACGGCCAGGTTCTCCTTCGCGGCGGCGTAGCGCTCGTCGTGGTAGGTGTCGAGGAGCGCGTCCCCGGCGGTCCCGGCGAGGACGAGGGCCAGCTTCCAGGCGAGGTTGTCGGCGTCCTGGATGCCGCTGTTCATGCCGCGGGAGCCGTACGGCGGCAGGGAGTGGGCGGAGTCGCCCGCGAAGAAGATCCGGCCGATCCGGAACTTCTCCACCACGCGCTGGTGGAAGCGGTAGGTGGACAGCCAGTCGATCTCGTAGTCCACGTCGCCGATGACGGCGCGCACCCGCCGGTCGAAGCGGCCGTCGGCGCGCTCCGCCTCGATGTCGGTGTCGGGCGCGAGCTGCCAGTCGATGCGCCAGACGTCGTTCGGCTGCGGGTGCATGACCAGCTGGCGGCCCGGGTTGAAGGGCGGGTCGTAGTGGAAGTGGCGCTCCTTGGCCAGCGGCAGCTTCACCTTGAGGTCGGTGATCAGGAACCGGTCCTGGTGGCTGTAGCCGGTCCAGGCGACCCCGGTGAGGGCCCGCAGGGGGCTGCGCACGCCGTCGCAGGCGACGAGGTAGCGGCAGGTGGCGGTGCGCGGGCCGGCCGGGGTGTCGGCGGTGACGGTGACGCCGTCGGCGTCCTGCGTGACGCCGGTGACCTCGTGCGCCCAGCGGATCTCGGTCAGCGGGTCCGACTCGATCTTCTCCAGCAGCAGCTGCTCGATGCGGAACTGCGAGATGTTGACGAACGGTCCGTAGCCGATGCGGCGGGTGTGCTCGGCGGCCCGGATCTCCTTGCCGCGCACGTACGTACGGGCGGTGGTCCAGGTGACGCCCTCGGCGCCGATGGTCTCGGCGCAGCCGAACTTGTCGAGCACCTCCAGGACGTCGCCCTGGATCAGGCAGGCCTTGGAGCCCTGCTTGCGCAGCTCGGGGTCGCGCTCGAAGAGCACGGAGGGGATGCCGAAGGAGGCCAGGCGGGCGGCGAGCGCCATGCCGACGGGGCCGGCACCGACGATGCCTACGGGGGTCGGGTCGCTGTTCATGCTGCTGCTTCGCCTTCGTTGGGGGAGCCGGCGGGCGCGGTGCGGGGGCCGGCGTCGGTGTCGGTGTCGGGCTCCTCCGCGACGCTGCGGAAGACCGGGATCCTGCGGACGGAGCTGAGGTACGGGGTGCCCTCGGTGGCGCCGGTCCCCGAGCGGGTGCCGAGCATCCGCACCGCGATCCGGTAGTGGGTCTGGCGCCAGCGCCGCAGCGCTGCGGCGAAGCCGAGCATCGAGGCGGCGAGCACCTCGCGGTCGGCGGCGGTGAAGCGCGGATCGCGGCCGGCGGCGGCGCAGGCCTCGTCGAGGGTCTGCTGGCCCGCCAGGATCCGCTCGCGCACCTCGGGGGTGGAGCGGTAGGCGGGGGAGTCGAGCCGGTCCTGGTCCGGGACCCGGCACAGCGACTCGACCAGCTTGTAGTTGCGCGACTGGATGGCGCTGGCGCCCTCGGTGAAGTCGCGGAACACCCGGAAGGACTCGACCTGCATGGTCGCGAGCAGCGAGAACAGCGGCGCCGATTCGGCGAGCGCGCTCTCGGCCACCGCGAGCTGGGCCGCGGCCGCTCCCGTACGGGCGCCGTCGAGGTGGCCTATGGCCGTACGGATGCTCAGCGCCAGCAGCGCGAACGTCGTCTCGAAGGTCTGGAGCACCCGGATGAACATGTGCTCGTCGTGCGAGACGTAGACGGGCAGCATGCTCAGGCGCAGCACCTGCCGTTCGTGGCCGTCCAGCAGTTCGCCGTCGACCAGCTCCCACAGCTGGGCGGCCTGCCCGGCGGGGTCGTCGGCGGTGAGCCGGTCCCCGAAGCCGAGGCGCTCCAGCGCGGGGCGCGCCACGCGGACCGCGAGCCGGTGGCGCTTGTCCACCGCGCGGGCGTCGGGCCGCATCTGCGGCAGCCACCCGGTGCGCCCCTCGGCGGCGGCCAGCTCGAAGCGCAGCAGGTCGGCGAGGAGCTGCACGGTCAGCCGGTCCCGGGTCACCCGGGCCGCCGCGGTGGCGTGCGGGCCGTCGTCGGCGGTGGGCAGGCCCAGCACGCCGAGGGAGGTGTACGTCGGGTAGTCGTAGCGCCCGTCCCACTTGTCGAGCGCGGTGTCCAGGAAGCGGTCCAGCAGCAGCCGTTCGGCCGCTTCGGCGCCGGCGGGGGGCTGCGGGGCGAGCCGCTCGCGGGCCAGGGCCAGCGACTTCAGGGTCGGGTCGCACACGAAGTGCTTGCCGACGAGGTGGAACTCCTGGAGCACGGCGGAATAGGGGAACCGGCCGGGTACGGGATCGGCCAGCCAGTCGGTCAGCTCTTGCACGCTGGGGGTCTCACCTTCGGGAGCGGGACGGGAGCGGGACGGGGGCCGGGACGGGGGCCGGAACCGGCGGGCCCGGTCAGCGCGCGGAAGGCGCGCACGGCCTCGCAGAGGGCCTCCACGTCGGCCGCGGAGTTGTAGTAGTGGAAGGACAGGCGCACCACGGGCCCGCGCGGGCTGACCGCGATGCCGCGGGCGCCCAGCCAGCCGGCCAGGGCGCGCGGGTCGGCGTCGTACAGCCCGAGGTGGGCGCCCTGGAGTTCGCGGGTCGCGGCCAGGCGGACGCGTTCGCCCCGGGCGGTCAGGGTCCGTGCGGCGCTCTCGATCAGCGCGCCGGTGTGGCGCCGTACGTCGGCCTGGTCGACGCCGTCGAACAGGCCGAAGGCGGCGTTCGCGGCGTAGAGGGCGGGCACGGCCGGGGTGCCGGTCTCGAAGCGGCGCGCTCCGGCGGGGAAGTCGAGCCGCAGCGGGTCGAAGGCCATCGGCTCCACCCGCCCGAACCAGCCGGTGAGCTGCGGGTCCCGGGCGGCGGGCGCGGCGTCGCGGGCGTAGAGGAAGGCCAGGCCGGGCAGCCCGGCGAGGTACTTCATCGTGCCCGCGACCAGGTAGTCGCAGCCGATCTCGGTGACGTCCACCGGCATCACGCCCACGGCCTGGTAGGCGTCGACGAAGGTCAGCGCGCCGGCGGCGCGGCCGGCCCCGACGATCTCCGCGACCGGTGGCCGCTCGGCGTACTGGTAGGTGGACATCGGGACCGAGACGAGCGCGGTGCGGGGGCCGAGGACGTCCGTGTAGTCGGCGGTCCGGACCCGCCCGGCCTCGCGGTCCCCGGTGAAGACCACCCGGGCGCCGCGCGGCCGCTGGGCGAGCCAGACGTGCGCGACGGACGGGAACTCCTCGACCGTGGTGACGATCTCGGTCCGGGGCGCCGTCAGGGACAGCGTGGAGGCCACCTGGTAGGCGCCGACGGAGGCGTTGGGCACGATCGCGATCTGCTCGGGGGCCGCGCCGATCAGGGCCGCGAAGCGGATGCGGGCCGTGTCCACCTCCTGCTCGAACCGGTCCCAGGGCGCGCCGTGGGCGGCGACGGCCTCCTGCATCCGCTCCAGGGCCTCGTCGACCGCGGTGGAGCGGGCGCCGAGGCTGCAACCGGCCAGGTGGACCGTCCGCTCCAGCATCGGGAAGCGGCGCCGGAAGGCGGCGGCCGTCACGGCGGGAGGGGCGGTGGGAGGAGCCGGGGGAGGGGCGGTCGGAGGGGCGGCGGGGCTCATGCCGGGCTCGTCCCGGGTCCGGTGCCGGTGCCGGTGCCGGTCACGGCGTCGGCCGCGGCACCGGCCTCGGTTCCCGCGCCCGCCCCGCCCATCGGGCAGACCGGCCGGGCCGCGCCCTCCAGGTACTCGGCGTACTCGGGCGCCGGTTCGTCCTCGCCCATCGGACCGCTGAGGGTCAGCTCGGTGCGCAGTTCCCACAGCTGCGGGAAGAACTTGTGCCCGATCAGCTTGGCCAGGAACTCCACCGGCGCGCCCTTGGTGCCGACCACGGAGTGGCCGATGACCCGGGTGGCCATCTTGTAGTGCTGGGTGCGCCACAGCGAGATCCGCTCGTCCCAGTCGATGAGCGCCTCGCAGAGCCGGTACTCCGGGGTGTCCTGGCCGCTGCGGTAGACCTCGACGAGGTCGGTGCCGCGGGCCTCGGTCAGCCGCCGGAACGCCTTCTCCAGGTCCACGCTGACCAGCCGCGCGGCCTTCCAGCCGGGGGACTCGAAGCCCGACCCGTGCCCGAGGACCGTACGGATGATCTGGAAGTCCCAGGGGGCCAGCTGCCGCATCATCTCCAGCTGGTCGGCGGTCATCCGCGCGCTCAGCGAGGCGCGGCCCAGCAGCCGGGCGGCGGTGTCGAGCGCTCCGGCGTCGATCTGCCGGGTGGCCTCCTCGACCTCGTGGCAGGCGAGCTTGAGCCACAGCTCGGTCGACTGGTGGACGACCTGGAAGAGCATCTCGTCCCGGTGGATCATGTCCTCGGGGCGGCGCTGGAGCGACAGCAGCGTGTCGGTCCGCATGTAGCGCGTGTAGTCGTTGTCCCCTTCTCCGTCGAGTACGGGAACCGAATAGTCCTTGGCCACGGTGCTCCTGTCAGGCGGTGGTGGTGGACAGGGCGAGCGGCTCGGCGCGCACCCGGAAGTCCTGGGCGGTGGCGGTGATGGCGGCCTCGGCGGCGGCGCCGGTCGCGGCGCGGAACCGGAAGCGGCCGCCCACGTGCTCGTAGTAGGCGTCCGCGTCGGGCAGCACCTCGCCCGGGCGGAGCACGACCTCGGCGTACGGCCCGTCGGCGCGGCCGGTCATCGAGGTGGACTCCGTGATGCGGCAGGGCCGTTCGGCCGGGGCGGGCACGAGCATCCAGCCGGCCACCTCACCGGTGGGGTGCGGTGCGGCCGCGGTGGCCGGGACCGGCGGCAGCGGGAGGTCCAGCTGGAGCTGCCAGGCGGCGTGCATCAGGTCGTAGCCGTGCACCTCGCGCCACAGGAAGGCGATCTCGGCGCCGCCGACGCGGGCGCCGCACTCCAGGAAGCGGCAGTGGGGGCGGCCCTCCGCGTCCCGGTCGATGAAGACTTCGAGGTGGAAGACGGTGGCCCGGCCGGGGGAGAGCGCGCCGAGGAAGGCGGTGGCGGCCTCCTCGACGGCCGCGTTGACCTCGGGGTCGTCGATCTCGACGGAGCCGAGGTGGTTCCCGTCGCGGAAGCCGAGGCAGGTGTTGAGGTAGCGGGAGGCCCGCCAGGCCAGCAGCCGTTCGCCGTCGAAGACGCCGTCCACGTGTGAGATCGGGGCGTCCACGAAGGCCTGCACGAGCATCGGCTCGCTGTCCAGGTCCAGCTCCGCGACCCGGCCGGGGCCGTTCACGCGGACCACACCGGAACTGGAGCTGCCGGTGCGCGGCTTGACGATGACCGGCCAGCCGGTGTCCTCGCCGAAGGCGCGGACGGCGGCGGCGTCGGCCGCGGCGGCGAAGCGCGGTACGTCCAGGCCCGCGTCGGCGACCGCGCGGCACATCACGTACTTGTCGCGGAAGACGATCTGCGAGGCCTGACGCGGGCCGGGTACGTCCCACTCCTCCCGGAGCGCGGCCCCCACCAGTAGGTCGTCCTCCTTGAGCGCGACGATCGCGGCGGGCGCGCCGTGCCGGGCGGCCAGGGCGCGCACCTCGCCGCGGACCCGCTCCAGGTCGTCGGTCGCGGGGACCAGGACGACCTCGTGGGCCTCGGGGGGCACCGAACCGGTGCCGACCGCGGTGCTCACGTAGCTGACGCGGTGGGTGGAGTGGTCGACGTAGCGGGTGAACTCGGCGTACCGCTCGCGCCAGCGGTTGACGACGACGACGTGCGGCCGGTCGTCGCCGGGGGCGGTCGCGGCCGGGGTGGCGGCGGCCGCCGTGGATTCGGGACTCATGTCCGGTTCTCCTCGTCTTCCGGGTGGGTGAACACGCAGGTGCCGCGGGTGCCGGGGTTCGCGTAGGTGATGACCGAGCCGTCCTGCGGAGCGAGGGCGCGGACGAAGGCGCCGCCGTATCCCCGGGGGGTGACGAAGATCCCCCAGTTGGCGACCCACTCCCGGAGCAGTCCGCTGTCCGGGTCGACGACCGGCTCCAGGGCCGGTACCACCAGCTCCTGCGCCACGTAGTCGCGCAGGGCGGTCGCCTCCAGGGCCGCGGCCCACTCCTCCTCGCCGACGTCCCGGCCGATCACCACGCCGTCGGCGCTGTAGCCGATGCCGGGCTTGAGGACGAGCGAGGCGCGGTGCGTACGGGCGTGCTCCAGGGCGTCTTCGCACCCCTCGGCCCCCAGCACCCAGGTGCGCGGCAGCACCCGGTCGATCAGCTCCAGCTCGGCCCCGGTCAGCGCGGCGCGCACGGCCGGGCGGTGCAGCAGGCCGAGGGCGGCCTTGCTGGTGAACAGGGCCCCTTCGAGGGGGGTGAACAGGGCGGTACGGCCCTCTGCATGCGCGCGGTTGACCCGGCTCAGCGCGGCCCGGGCGGCGGGGTCGCCGGCGATCTGGCCGGCGGCGAAGAAGCGCAGGATCACGTCCAGCGGGCGGCCGCGCAGGGTCAGCCTGCCGTCGGGGCCCTCGTCGAGTTCCTGGATCTCCCCGAGCTGGAGGTCGATGCCGTGGCCGCGCAGGTCCTCCTGGATGGAGAGGAAGACCCCGTCGTGCTCGTCGAGCGCGCCGGGGGCCTCCACCAGGGCGACGGCGGGGGCGGCCCCGGTCGTAGGGCCGGCCCCGGTCGTAGGGCCGGCCCCGGTCGTACCGGCGGGCGCGCCGGTGCGGGCGGCCGCGGCGGCGTGCAGTTCGGCGACCAGGTGCGCCATGGTGTCGGTGTGGCCGAGCCGGTTGCGTTCGGCGAAGTCGCGGAAGGCCGGGACGTCGAGGAAGGCGCGGTTCAGCTGGGCGCTGTCGATGCCGCCCAGTTCGCTGCCGACGTTGAGTTCCAGCAGGCGGAAGCCGGTGCCGTCGTGGAAGGCATCGGCGCGGGCGTAGAGCAGCGGGTCGCCGTTCGCGCCCTCGCGCATCACCTCCGACAGCTCGGGAGGCAGCCCGATGGCGGTGCAGTAGCGGTCGAGGTCGCCGTCGTAGCAGCGCCGCGGCAGCGAGACGAGGACGCGGAAGAGGGCGGCGAGGTCGTCGGAGAAGGCGCTGATCTCCCGCTCGGAGACGAAGACGGGGCGGGGCAGCAGCACCTGGCCGTAGGTCTTGTCGTAGGCGGCCGGGACGGCGGCGCGGGCGGTGAGCGTGCGCAGCTCGCCGTCGGGGCGCCGGGTCTCCTCGACGTAGCGGCCGGTGACGGAATTCTCCATGGGCGGTCTCCATTTCTGCCGGATCCGGGCATGCCGGATCACGGCACGAAGGGGAAGCCGCCGAAGGCGCGGCGGCGCGGAAAGTGGGGGGAAGGGGGTGCGGCGCTGCGATCCGGGGGGCGCATGAGGGGGGAATCCCGGAAGGGAGCGGACGGCCCGCACGAGCGGGGGCCGGGGACATGCGGGAAAGCGGTTCGATCCGCGGTGACGTGCCTTCACTGTGGCAGCGGCGCCCCCGGCGGGGGCCGCTTCCCGGGCTGCGCGTTTACGGCTGTCGTGAATGCGCCAGGCGGCCCCGGGCCGCCAGAACCGGGCAGAAGGGGATGAAGGGGCGGGCCGGGCGGTCCGCGGCGGCCGGATCCGGTTGCGCGGGGCCCGGACGGCTGCTTACCTACAGACCACTGCAGGGGCCCCACGCCCCTCCGGACGATCCGCGGTGACCACCGGACCGTCCACCAGGGAGAACCCACATGCCCCGCCTGCAGATCGTCATCGCCAGCACCCGCCCCGGCCGCGTCGGCCCCGCCGTCGCCGCCTGGGCCGCCGCCGAAGCCCGCACCCACGGCGGCTTCGAGATCGAGACCGTCGACCTCGCCGAGGCCGGCCTGCCGTTCTTCGACGAGCCCGAGCACCCGTCCACGGGCCAGTACGCGCACCAGCACACCAAGGACTGGAGCGCCACGGTCTCCCGCGGCGACGCCTACCTCTTCGTCATGCCGATGTACAACGGCGCCTTCACCGCGCCCCTGAAGAACGCCATCGACTTCCTCCACCAGGAGTGGCAGGACAAGCCCGTCGCCCTCTTCAGCTACACCGCGGGCCCCTCGGGCGGCGTCCCGGCCGTCGAGATGCTGCGCCCGATCCTCACCCGGATCGGTTTCCGCGCCGCCGGGCGCAGCGTGTCCGTGCCCGGCGTCGGCGAGCTGACCGGCCCCGACGGCTTCCGTCCCCCGGCCGAGTTCGCGGGCGAGCTGAAGGGCGTCCTCGACGAGCTCGCCGAGCTGCTCGCGCCGCTCGACGCGGCCACCGCGGCGCAGGTCTGAGGGGCGCGGCCATGACCTCGCACTCCCCGCCCCCGGCCGCGCCCGCGCCCGGGCCCGTACCGGCCCCGGCCTGCGCCCCCGCTGCCGCCCCCGCCTCCGCCTCCGCACCGCGGCTGATCGTCGTCGGTAGCGGCGGGCGGCCGTACCGCGCGTACTCCTTCGCGTCCCTGCACGCCCGCTACACCCTCTCCGCGGTGCTCTCCGCCGAGCCGGACTGGCAGCGCGAGTACCTCGACTCCCACGTCGTCACCGACCTGTCGGATCCGGTCGCGATCGCCGATGCCGTACTCGCCCTCGCGGGCCCGGACATCGCCTCCGCGGCCGTGCTGACCTGGGACGAGACCGCCGTCGAGGCCACCGCGGCGGCCGCCGCCAAGCTCGGGCTGCCGCACCTGTCCGCCGAGGCCGCGAGCCGCTGCCGCGACAAGTACGCGACCCGCACGCTGCTCGCCGAGGCGGGGCTCGCCGCCGTCCGGCACCGGCTCGTCACCACCGCGGACGAAGCGGCCCTGGCCGCCGCCGAGTTCGGTTACCCGGTCGTCCTCAAGCCGCGCGCCCTGGCTGGCAGCATCGGTGTCACCCGCGCCGACGACGAGGGCCAGGTGCGGGCGGCCTTCGCCCTCGCCGACGGCGCCGCCTTCGCCACCCTGCCCACGGGCCACGGGATCCTCGTCGAGGAGTACCTCGACGGTCCCGAGATCAGCATCGACAGCGCCGTCCACGAGGGCGAGGTCCACATCGTCCACGTCGCCCGCAAGCGGCTGGGCTTCGCGCCCTACTTCGAGGAGGTCGGCCACCTGGTCGCCGCCGTGGACGACGAGCCGTGGGCCGAAGAGGTCCGAGAGCTGGTCACCGGCGTGCACCGGGTGCTCGGCGTCAGCACCGGCGTCACGCACGCCGAGGTCCGGCTCACCTCGCGCGGCCCGCGGCTGATCGAGCTGAACGCCCGCCTCGGCGGTGACCTGATCCCCTTCATCAGCGCCCTGGCCAGCGGGATCGACCTCGTGGCGGCCGCCGCCGAGCTGGCGTTCGGCAGGCTCCCCCAGCTGACGCCGACGCGCGGGGACACCGCCGAGGTCCGCTTCGTGTACGCGGCCGACGACGGCCTGGCCCGCCCGCTCGACCTCACCGCCGCCGCGGCCGTGCCCGGCGTCGCGCACACCGCCGTCCTCGCCGGACCCGGCGACACCCTGCTGCTCCCGCCCCGCCAGGCCATCCCGCGGCTCGCCGCGCTGGTCGCGGTCGGCCCGGACGCGGCCGCCTGCGCGCGGATCCTCGACCTGGCCGAAGCCGCCGTGGACCACACCGTGGACCCCCTCCCGGAAACGGAGACCGCCGCGTGAGCGCCCCCGTGGACCAGGCGGCGCCCCCCGGCCCGGCCGGCGCGCCCGCCGCCGGGCTGCGGGCGGCCGTCGTGCCCGGTGCCGGGACCGCGCGGACGCTGGCCGCGCGGCACGCGTACGTACCGCTCTACGTCGAGCTGCTCGACGACGCCCTCACGCCGGTCACCGCCTTCGCCCGCCTGTGCGGTCCGCAGGAGCCCGGCCTGCTGCTGGAGAGCGTCATCGGGACCGACACCACCGTCGCCGTCGCCCGGTACTCCTACATCGCCCACCGCACCCTGCCCCTCCCGCTCGGCGACGGGGACCCGCTCCTCGCGCTCCAGCCGCTGGCCGACCGCGACGTCGCCCCGCTGCCCGGACTCCCGCCCTTCCACGGCGGGGCCGTGGGCTACCTCGGCTACGAGAGCGCCCGCCACTTCGAGCGGCTGCCCGCCGCGGCGGGGCCCGGCCCGGACATGCCCGAGTCGGTGTTCCTCCAGGCCGACGACCTGGTCGTCTTCGACCACGCCACCCGCAGGGTGCTGATCACCACGCTGCACGACACGGCGGCCGAGACCTACGAGGACGCCGTCGCCCGGATCGCCGCGACCCACGACCGGCTGTACGCCACCGGGCCGTACGCCGACCCGACGTACGCCGGCCGGGCCGCCGGCCACGGCACCACCGGAACCGGCTTCCGCCCCCTCGCCCCCGCACGCACCGCCGCGCAGCAGGACCGTTCCGCCTGGCGCGCCCACACCACCGAGGAACGTTTCCTCGACATGGTCGACACCGCCCGCGAGTACATCCGCGCCGGGGACGTCTTCCAGGTCGTGCTCTCCCAGCGGTTCAGCAAGCCGCTGGCGGCCGAACCCCTCGACGTCTACCGCCACTTGCGCGCCGTCAACCCGTCGCCGTACATGTTCCACCTCACCCTCGGCGGCGGCCGGCACGTCATCGGCGCCTCGCCCGAACTCCTCGTCAAGGTCGAGAACGGCCGCGCGCAGACCCGCCCGCTCGCCGGAACGCGCTGGCGCGGCACCGACGCCGCCGCCGACGCGGCCCTGGAGGCGGAGCTGCTCGCCGACGAGAAGGAGTGCGCCGAACACGTCATGCTCGTGGACCTCGGCCGCAACGACATCGGCCGGATCGCCGCCCCCGGCACCGTCCGGGTGGACCGGCTCATGGAGGTCGAGCGCTACTCGCACGTCATGCACCTGTCGTCCACGGTCAGCGGAGACCTCGCCGAAGGCCGTACGCCGCTCGACGCGCTGCGCTCCACCTTCCCGGCGGGCACCGTCTCCGGAGCCCCCAAGATCCGCGCCATGGAGATCATCGCCGAGCTGGAGGACGAGCGCCGCGGCGTCTACGGCGGCGCCCTCGGCTTCATTGGCACCGGCGGCGACCTGGACACCGCCATCGCGCTGCGCACGCTCGTCATCGCCGACGGACGGGCCTGGGTCCAGGCCGGGGCCGGGGTCGTCGCCGACTCCGATCCGGCCGCCGAGTACCGCGAGACCCTGAACAAGGCGCAGGCCCTGTTCGCCGCCGTGGAACGGGCGGAGGCCTCCGCATGAGCGCGCATTCTTCCCGTACCGCCCCCCGCATCGCGGTCATCGACAACTACGACTCCTTCACCTACAACCTCGTCCAGTACCTGGCCGAGGCGGGCGCCGAGCCGCTCGTCCACCGCAACGACGGCGTCACCCTCGCCGAACTGGCCGCCCACGACGCCGTCCTGATCTCGCCCGGCCCGGGCGATCCGGGCCGGGCGGGCATCAGCCTCGCCGCCGTCCGCGCGCTCAGCGGCCGGCTCCCGCTGCTCGGCGTCTGCCTGGGCCACCAGGCGATCGCCGAGGCCTTCGGCGCCGACGTGGTCCGGGTGGGGCCCGTACACGGCAAGACCGACCGGGTGCGGCACGACGGCACCGGGGTGCTCGCCGGGCTCCCGGACCCCTTCACCGCGACCCGCTACCACTCGCTGGCCGTGGACCCCGCGACCCTGCCCGCCGAGCTGACCGCCCACGCCTGGGCCCAGGACGGCACGGTCATGGGCCTGCGCCACCGCGAACACCCCACCTACGGCGTGCAGTTCCACCCGGAGTCCGTGCTCACCGAGGCGGGCCACCGGATCATCGCCAACTTCGTCGACGCGGTCCCGGTCCGCGAAGCGGCCGGGTGCGCCGCCGGGGCCCCGCTCCTCCAGGGGGCCGCCCGGTGAAGGACGCCCTGCGCACCCTGGCGGCGGGCCGCCGCCTCACCCGCGACCAGGCGGGCCGGGCCATGGCCGCCGTCCTGGCCGGGGACGCCACCCCCGGCCAGATCGCCGGCTTCGCCATGGCCCTGTCCGCCCGCGCCGCCGACGTCGAGGAGATCGTCGGCCTCGTCTCCACCGCCCGCTCCTTCGGCGCCCGGCTCACCGGCGACGGCCGCGTCCTGGACACCTGCGGCACCGGCGGCGACGGCCACGACACCTTCAACATCTCCACCACCGCCGCGATCGTCGCCGCGGCCTGCGGGGTCCCGGTCGCCAAGCACGGAAACCGCAGCGCCTCCTCGGCCTGCGGCAGCGCCGACGTACTGGAAGCCCTGGGCGTACGGATCGACGCGGGCCCGGCGGACGCCGCCGCCTGCCTGGCCGACGTGGGCATCACCTTCCTCTTCGCGCCCGTCTTCCAGCCCGCCTTCCGGCACGCCGCCGGACCCCGGCGCGAGCTGGGCGTACGGACCGTCTTCAACGTGCTCGGACCGCTCTGCAACCCGGCGGGCGCCCGCTACCAGACCCTCGGCGTCTCCGACCCGGCCCTGCTGGAGGTCATGACCGAGGTCCTGCACCGGCTCGGCACCGAGCGCGCCCTGGTGTTCTGCGCCGAGGACGGCCTGGACGAACTGAGCACCTGCTCCCCGTCACGGGTCGTCGAACTCGCCGACGGCCGCACCACCTCCTACCGGCTCGACCCCGCCGCACTGGGCCTCGCCCCCGCCACCCTCGCGGACCTGCGCGGCGGCGACGCCGCCGCGAACGCCCGGACCGTACGCCGGATCCTCGGCGGCGAAACCGGCCCGCGCCGGGAGATCGTGCTGCTGAACACGGCCGCCGCACTCCGGGCGGCCGGGCGGTGCGAGGACTGGGGCGCGGGCATCGCCCGGGCCGCCGAAGCCATCGACAGCGGCGCCGCCGCCGCTGTGCTCGACGCCTGGACCGCCGCCGGAGCAGCGTCGCTCCGCCCGGTCCCGGCCGCCGCATGACACGACGAGGAGCCGTACGTTGACCCGCCCCACCCCGGGCCCCACCCCGGCCCACGCCCCACCCACGGCCGGCGCGCCCGCCCCCGCCGGCGGTCTGCTCGACGAGCTGGTCGGGGCCGCGCACCGCCAGACCGCGGCCCGCCGCGCCGAGGTGCCGTTCGCCGAGATCGAGCGCCGGGCCGCCGCCGCCCCCGCCGTACGGGACTTCGGCGCGGCCCTGCGCGCCCCCGGCCTCGGTGTCATCGCCGAGCTGAAACCCCGCAGCCCGCTCAAGGGCCCGCTCACCGACGACTACCGGCCCGCCGACCTGGCCCGCGCCTACGCGGCGGGCGGCGCCTGCGCACTGTCCGTCCTCGCGCACACCGAGGGCTTCGGCGGCCGCCCCGAGGACCTGGCGACCGTACGGGAGGCCGTCGGCCTGCCCGTCATGCGCAAGGACTTCATCGTCGACGCCTACCAGATCGCCGAGGGCCGGGCCTTCGGCGCGGACGCCGTCCTCCTGGTGGTCGCCGCCCTCAGCGGTGACCTGCTGGCCGAGCTGTACGCGTACGCGACCGGCCTCGGTCTGCACGTCCTGGTCGAGGTCCACAGCGACGCGGAGGCGCGTACCGCGCTCGCGCTCGGCGCCGTCAACATCGGCGTCAACCACCGCGACCTGCGCGACTTCCGCATGGATCTCGGCCTGACCGGCCGGCTGCGGCCACAGGTCCCCGCCGACCGCGTGCTGATCGCCGAGAGCGGCGTCCGCGGCCCGGCGGACGCCCGCCGCCTGCGCGCCGACGGCGCGGACGCGGTCCTGGTCGGCGAGACGCTGATGCGCGCGCCGGACCCGGCGGCGCTGGTGGCGCAGCTGAAGAATGCCGAGTACACCGCCGCGCCCACGACCGAGGAGACGCAGTCATGACCACCGTGCCCCCCATCCCTTCCTTCTTCCCCGACGCGGAGGGCGTGGTCCCGAACACCGAGGGCTATTTCGGTGATTTCGGTGGCAAGTTCATTCCGGAGGCGTTGGTCGCCGCGGTGGACGAGGTCGCTGCCGAGTACGAGAAGGCGAAG